>NZ_JBBAXC010000003.1 GCF_037120725.1 Bacillus spongiae | reverse complement strand
CTATGAGTGTGAAGACTGTTCCTCATGCCCATTTCGTTCATCATGCACAAAAGCAAAAGAAGGCAATAATCGAAAACTAATGGTGAATGAAAATTGGGAACATCAAAAAGAATATGTAAGAGCCAAGCTTTCAGAAGAAAAAACGAGGGCCATTTATCGAAAACGGAAAATCGATGTGGAACCAGTTTTTGGATTCTTGAAAGCGAATTTGTGTTTCTCCCGATTTTCTGTACGTGGAAAATCAAAGGTAGAAAACGAAATGGGTCTCGCGTTAATGGCAGTGAATTTAAGAAAATTCACTGCCATTAACTAAGGTTATACAAGTATACAAACCCAAAAATAAAAGAAAGGTGAATTTGAGAACTCTCAAATTCACCTTTCTCACTTTTTGAAGCTAGTTATGTCCCAGCCTCCTTTATTTGAAAAAAACTATTGATATTTATTAAATCCTTCTTTTACTGCCCAATAATGATGTTCGTGGAAAAGAAGTTGTTTCACCCTCTTTATATCAATCCCTTCTATGTAATGATCATCTTCTATTAGTTCTTATAAAAGACGGGGAAATGCACTTATATATACAAAAACTTCATTAATAAATGGACACTGGAAACTATTTAAAGATAATTCTATTATTCAATATTATTAAATTGGATAATGGGAATCTAATCTCTTTTTAGAAAGGTGTATTCTAGTAGGATTTGAGGATTTTGGCAATTTACAAGGTTAAGGGGTAGTACCACTACCGTAATAAGGAAATGTCAAGCTTACAATAAGTTGTTTAAGTTTAATACTAAACACGCATCCCCCGCCCTGTATTGGGTCATTAAGGATACCTTAGCACTTACAGTCATTTCTTCAAAAATCGCACCCAATTCTAGAAGACTTAAAATCAGATAAGTTTAAAGGATATTATCTCATTATTTGAATAACAAACCAACTGTGCTTTGCAATAAACTTTAATTAAAGATGTACTTATTGATGCATATAGACAAAAACTCTCACTAATATATGTAAGCTCTCTTTTAATTAATCTTCTTATTATTTTTATCTCTTATAATAATTTCATATGGTATTTCTTTAATGGATAACTCTTCTATTTTCAACTCAATTATTCTTTCCACATAATTTTCAATTTCCTTAACCTTCTCACCTGAGCTTTTGAACCAACTCTTATTTATGTTTGTCTTTATTATAATCTCCAATGGCAGAGGGTTGAACGAATAAGCAAACCCTCTATATTCATCGAATTTCTTATTTGTTTCTTCCTTTATTGCAGTTAATATGGGTTGCCATTCCATATCTCTTATCTCACTTTCGCTTTTCTTCTTTAATTTAACTGTATAGTTCGTATTTGTCTCTGATAATATAGCATTAGAAATGTGTGTTGCAAGTTCATCATCCCCTACAATATCTTTATCTATTCCTTTAATTATGATTTCATTCTTCGATATACCCGATAAAGAATAGGAAAGGTTATTATATCCTTTTTCCTTTAATACATCCGAAACGGCTCTTGAAACCTTATCTAATGATTCCATCAACTCATTATCCTCTTTATTTTGGGCAATATTCCTATCATCTATCCAAAACTCTATTTTAAAATCATTAAATCCTACCTCTTTTGCAGTATTAATGATAATATTTTCAATCTGAGCCTTATTGTCATCTAAAAAATCTTTATCATTAACTTGTGCGGTTAAAATACGTTCTTCATTAGAGTAACTTAACCCTACTTCTCCGAATCCATTGTCCTTTAATTCTTTTGAACTATTTGTCAATAACTTTTCTATTTTCTCTTTTTCAACTTTAGTTTCTTTCATACTTATAATTAATTCATTTTCAACTTGTTTGTCAGATTTAGCTATTTCCGAACCATCTGAGTTCCTTACAAAGAAAAAAGCCGATCCAGAAATGATTATGAATAAAACAATACCAATAACAATTTTTTTCATATATCCATACCTCCTTATTAGAATGTATGTCCAATTTTTTATTCTCATTCTTTATTCTTCTGACTATTTGTATCTTGCACTTTCGCCAGCTATTGAGTTTTCTTTTTACTTACAAACGACCTTGCCTCTTCCTTTATCTTTTATTTTTGCCTTTCCATACTTATCTGCCTGATAATAATGTGTTGTTAACTGTTCAAATTGTGCAGAATTACCCATACCCTATGTAGTCATCTTATTTTATAAAATAAAAACCTTTGAAAGGCATGTAGCCTATCAAGTTTCTATAATAGTTATCATTGCTGATATAAGGTAATTCCCAAATCAATTTTCTACAATAATATTTCTCTCGGGATATAGTTCCATCATTCTCCTTTTTCAAAAATACACTAGAATTTCACCAAATTGCTTACTGAATTTTTATTTTCAACTGAATCAGTGTAGTCTTCTAAAAAGAAGTCACCTAACGACCAAGTGTTTATAAATTGTTCAATTTGCTTTCGATCACCATTAAATTGTTCTTCAAATTCTTCTAAATTACTTTGATAAAACTCAGAAATAAAATTATGACCTTTTACTTCAATAACCTCGGGGCATAGAACACTTGAAATGGCTATAAAATCCTCTATGGTACATAGTATTTGCGGCATGATTCATAAAAGAAACCCCATTTTGAATTTTATATTCATTAAATTTTTCATTTTTTACTATACTTTTGTGTTTCAATTTATACATCCTCCTATTCATTGATTTATTCTCCATCCCTTCTGCGTTTATCATTTTTTGATACGGAAATACCCTTTTAGAATTTTGAATAATTCCACTGTCAATTTACAGTTCTTTTATCTACCCTTTAGTTTTAGATTTAATATTATTAGCCTTTTAATAATGATACTTTAACAAAACAATATCTTAATAAATTAATAATTGGTAAAAAATAGGTGTGATTTTAATCACACTTTGTTAAATTTGTTATTTATATAATAATTATCAATTCTAAGAAATTTTTAGGAGATTAAATAATGTAAGAGGAGGTCATTCAAGAGATATCATAATATTAAGCTATTTTTCACAAAATCCCTTTGTCTCCCCGTCCCTTTTGTATTAGAAGGTTCTTACAACAAGTAAAACACTACTGTTTTGTAGAAATGTAACATAGTTTATTACTAATTGACTGAATATTTAATACATAATAATAGTGCAGGGTGTATTTATCGGCAAAGAAAAAGGATGATAAATACATCATCACCCTAAAGTACAATATTATTTCAGGTCTTTTTTGCATCTAGCAAACACATAGTCTAACTCCTTTAAGACAATGATTCACCTTAGTCAAAAGTAACCATATAAAGTTTATTACTACATGCAAACGGAAAAAAAGTTTAGCAAAAGACCATAGTAAATGGTAAAAAATATCCATTCTTATCAGATTTATCTATTAAGATAAAATATCCAACCAAATTTTCACAGCTGTAATAACTATTAAAAACGCTAGAATAATTTGTAGTACTTTCGTATTAATCTTTTGCCCTGCCCTGGCTCCAAGTGGAGATGCGATTAAGCTAGCAATGACCATGATCAACGCTGGATAATACTCAACTTGTCCCGTCGTAATTTTGCCTACAGTTGTTCCGATTGAAGAAATAAATGTAATGGCTAATGATGAGGCAATCGTCATTCGAGTTGGAATCTTCAATACAACGAGCATAATCGGGACTAACAGAAAGGCACCTGCCGCTCCTACAATACCTGCACCAACACCAACTACTAACGCTAGTAAAGCTGCAACCCATTTATTAAACTTCACCTGATTAAGGGGTATATCATCAATTCCCTTTTTAGGAATAAACATCATCATAGCTGCAATGAGTGCCAAAAACCCATATATTATATTTATACCTGCTTCAGTCATTAGCTTTGACCCATACCCACCTATAAAACTACCAATTAAAATACTAGCACCCATGTATCCAATTAATTCCTTATTTAAATATCCGCCTTTTCTATAAGCCCACACACCACCAATTGTCGCAAAAAACACTTGAACAGCACTAATCCCAGCCACTTCATGTGCACTAAAAGCTGCTAACCCAAATATGGGCGGGATATATAAAAGCATGGGATATTTTATAATAGAGCCGCCAATTCCTAGCATACCGGATAAATATGAACCGAAAAAGCCAATCAAGAAAATGATTATGATAAAATTTAAGTCCATGTTTTCCCCCTCAAAGAAAAGGGAACCAAAATCGGTTCCCATATTGTATTAACCTTTTTTTATCCAAAACTTCAAAACACCGTTCTCTTCTTCATAATTTAATAATTCATGACCACCTGATAAGGCCCATGCTGTAAGATCATTTTTTGCCCCTTTATCGGTTGTATGAATTTCCAGTATTTGACCCGCTTCAAGTTGAGCAATACTCATCTTCGTTTTTACAAGTGGCATCGGACATGCCAACCCTTTTGCATCTAACACTTTTGCTGTTTTCATAATTTTTTACCTCTTTCCTATAAAGTTATCGTACCGCACATCGATTTGGCCCAATCTCCATCTCCCGTTGCTTTTCTTCATTAGGGTTCCTTTTCCCCATATTCGTTTCCCGTATTTCTTGATAAGCATTTGGCTGTGGCGGCAAGTTTTCCGTTACTAACTTTCTAAATTCATTTTCATCTTGAACGTTTAATCCATGATTTGATGCATATAGTACTCCGAGTTTTTCAGAAACACTTCCATCTTCATTTAGTTCATCGATTACCATAAAATGTGCAGGCAGAACGATTAACTCGTCAGATAAATTCCTGAAACGTACATATAGACTCTCTCTTAAATCTTCAACCCAGTCCTCTGCCATACCAGCCAAATCTGGTCTTCCAATGGAATCGATAAATAATATATCTCCTGATAGTAAGAATTTTTCATCCACAACAAAAGAGGTTGATCCAATTGTATGACCTGGAGAGTATAAGGAATGAATGGACATGGCTGTATGACCAATTGCCATCCTTAGTCCATCCTTTAAAGGTTGATAATTAAATGTTACTTCACCGGCATCCTTTGGAGGCAACCAGTATGTTGCCCCTGTCTTTTCAGCCATCATTCTTCCACCAGAGATGTGATCTGCATGTAAGTGGGTATCCAAGACGTGCGTAATTTTAACTCCTTTTCTTTCGGCAAAATCTAAATAAGTATTTACCATCCTTGTTGAATCAATTATCGCTGCCTCACCATTTGAAATGACCATATAAGAGAGACAGCCCTTTCCGATTCGAACAAACTGATAAATTTCACCCCCATCTGTTAAATCTGCTATTTTAATTGGTTCCAAATGTTCACTCCAAGCCTTCATTCCTCCTTTTAAATAGGATACTGAATGACCTGCATCAGAAAGCATTTCGGCTATCAAAATAGAAGAACCCTCTTTTGCACATACGACTATAACTTGTTTATCCGTTGGAATCTTTTCAATAACTTCTTCCACACCATCAAGTAAGTCAAAATAAGGAATATTTAAATAATCAAAGTTTTTCCCTTCAATTTTCCAATCCTCAAAAGCAATTTCATTTCGAACATCTAAAATAAATAATTCTTCATTGTTTATTATTTTTTCTGTTACTTTTTTTGCATCCATTACCTTTACCGTCATTCTTTTTACCCCCTTAGGTATATTTTATTATAAAAAAATATAGTAAACTCCGATTTCAATCCCGCTTGTTAGGAATGGATTGAAACATAATCTTTATCCTTATATCGTTTACGAATATTGATTCTTCATTTGCATCGATATTTTCTGTTATAAAAGTATAGAATAGCAGTGTAATACCTCTATCCTCATTCTTTATAATAACTAACTGTTTCTCCTGACCACTGTTTCATACCCGGTAAAACATTACTAACATTCGTAAATCCGTATTCTGCTAATTTTTGTGCAGCAAGGTCACTACGGACACCTGTATGGCACACGACATATATCTCATCATCTTTGTTTAAATCACTTATACGACTTGCTAATTCCCCTAAAGGTATCGACAAAGCATTTGGGATATGATTAAATGCATACTCAGCTGCTTCCCTTACATCAAGGAGAATAATTTTTTCCCCTTCTTTTAATTTCTTCTCCAATACTTCATTATTCGTTACATTTGGATGTTTCTTTTCACTAATCTCCTCATTAGAAGACTTTCTTAAATAATGTTTAATCACATTTCCTTCTTCAAGAGTACCTAAATGTTGGTGACCAGTGCTGTTACACCACGCTTTAATGTCCGCTATTGAACCTCTATCTGTTGCTTGAACTTCTAAAACTAAACCGGGTGCTAGATTATTTATTGCCTTCTTCGTTTTCACAATCGGCATGGGGCATGATAATCCTTTTGCGTCTAGTGTTACATTTACTTTAATGTTTCTCATCTTATAGCCTCCTATCTCAAATACCTACAAGGGTATTAATTAAGCTAAAATTTTTTATTCCATTTCCCCTGTCCAAGAAAGCATTCCACCTTCCATGTTAACCACATTAAACCCCTGACTTGTCAAAAAGTTTACTGCACGACTACTTCTCCCACCTGATTGACAAACAATCACGTACTCTTTAGATTTATCTAGTTCGTGCATTCGAAATTCAATTAGCCCCAATGGAATATTTTCAGAGCCTGGAATCCTTCCCATTGCTACTTCATGTGCTTCACGTACATCTATGATATTTACGACCTTTCCTTGATTAACTAATAATTCTACTTCCATTGCTGTCTTCTCCTTCATCACACACCCTCCTTCCTTCTTTAAATAGAAATATGTTTTATGCCTAGATGAATCCAATCATGTTAAATAAATAAATTTACATTTCCGTTTTCAGCATCTGCCAAATACGCTCCAACACCAGCATATTCAATTTTGTCCAATAACTCTTCTTGTTGTAAACCTAACAAGTCCATCGTCATTGTACAGGCAACTAATTTAACTCCTTGATCCTTTGCCATATCGATTAACTGAGGGAGGGGCATCGAATTATGCTTTTTCATCACAGCTTTAATCATCTTTGGACCAAAACCTAAATAATTCATCTTTGTCAGTCCCATTTTATCAGCCCCTCGTGGCATCATTTTACTAAACATTTTTTCCATAAAACCTTTTTCTAACTGAACTTTTTCATCCTTACGTAATGCATTTAATCCCCAAAAAGTATGGAAAATGGTCACCTCGTGATTATAAGCAGCCGCTCCATTTGCAATGATGTAAGCCGCCATTACTTTGTCATATTCTCCACTAAATAATACGATGGTTGTTTGTTTCTTTTCTGTCATGTGAACCTCCTTATGATAAAATTATGTTTATACCCTATTAGGTATATTGTTTTTTAAAAAAATTTACTTTATACAATAACCCCAACAAATTTGGAAAGCTATTTATTAATAAGCGGCTTATACAATGTTTTTTAATTAACACCACCTCTTTAATACCCCTACGGGTATATTACTAAATAAAAAAAAGAGTGTCAACCCTTTTTTATCTACTTTTCACAAGAAGGTTGACAGCTTCTTTAATTAATTCATCCGCATCCTCCCCATTTTTTTCCGCCTCTACAACACATTCTACTAGGTTTGAGCTTACAATCACCCCTACGGTTCGATCAACAGCAGAGCGAACAGCTGACAATTGAGTTATTACTTCTTTGCATTCTTTGTTTTCGTCCATCATTTTTAAAACGCCTCTAAGCTGCCCCTCTATTCGTTTTAATCTATTTTTAATTTGATCATCGTATTCCATAGAAATTCTCCTATCTACTATAATTTAGAAAACACTATCTAATAGGAATTATTTTATACCCTACTTGGTATAGTGTCAACTAAACAGAAATAGATGTATTAAGGCCTTTATGAACAATTTAGTTAATAGAGTCTATTTTAGAGAACATTCAAAAACGATGTTTGTAAAGAGAAAAGAAAAACACGATTACAATAGATATTTCTCTTTTCTTCAACGAGCATCCTTTCCATTGTGAGAAAGGAATGTACATTTCTCCTGCTTTTATCTAGGTTTGTTTCAGGATTTTTTCGTTTTATTTCCGAACACAGAAGAATACGTTTTCCAGCCACCATCTATATTTTTAACATGATAGCCATGATTCCTTAAGATACAGCTTGCTAGATATCCTCTTAACCCAACTTGACAGCTGACGTAAATCGTTTCTTCTTTTGGGAGCTCTTCTAATCTAGCTCTTAAATCGTTTAATGGAATATGAATGGAACCTTCAATAAAGCCTAATTCACGTTCTTTTTGTTCGCGTACGTCAATCAATACTCCTCCATTTTCCATATACTTTTCAACTTCATACCACTGAATATGCTCTAATTCTCCGTTCATAATATTGGAGGCAACATAACCAGCCATGTTTACTGGGTCCTTTGCAGAAGAATAGGGTGGGGCATATGATAATTCTAAATTCGTTAAGTCCTCTACCGTTAACCCTCCCTTTATCGCAGTAGAAATAACATCTATTCGTTTATCAACCCCCTCTTCTCCAATTGCTTGCGCTCCATAAATACTGCCCGTTTCTTTATCAAAAATCAATTTGAGGGATAGGGCTTTGGCGCCTGGATAATATCCAGCATGAGAGCTTGGATGTATATGAATAACTTCATGAGGTATCTTTAAACGATTTAACTTTTTTTCATTATTTCCTGTAGCAGCAACCGTTAAGTCAAACACCTTGGCTATAGAAGTTCCAAGAGTCCCGTGATATTTTTCTTCTTTTCCAAGAATATTATTTGCTGCAATACGTCCTTGTCTATTAGCGGGACCTGCTAAAGGAACCATAAATTTTTGTCCATTAATATAATCCTCAACCTCTACTACATCCCCTACAGCATAAATATCCTCATTTGAGGTTTGAAGAAATTCGTTTACGATAATGCCTCCACGCTCTCCCAATTCCAACTTTGCTGTTTTAGCTAATTCATTTTCCGGTTGTACACCAATGGAAAGGATCGTAAAATCTGTTTCAACTTCAGTTCCATCAGCAAGAACGATTTTTTTTCCATTATCAATAAAAGATTTTACACTATTTTCTAGTATTACTTTCACTCCATGTTCTTTTAAATGAGTGTGTAAAACAGCCGCCATTTCGTAATCAATTGGTGCCATTACTTGCTTTCCCATTTCAATAATGGTTACTTCCAACCCTTTATTTACTAGGTTCTCGGCCATCTCAATTCCAATAAATCCACCGCCAATCACAACTGCTTTCTTCGGGTTTTTATGATCAACATAGCTCTTTATTTTATCTGTATCGGGTATATTTCTTAGTGTAAACAAAGTTTCATTCTCGTCCAATCCAGTAATGTCCGGTACTATCGGTCTTGCACCTGGAGATAACAAGAGCTTGTCATATGGTTCTTCATAAACCTCTCCTGAATGCAAATTTTTAATGGTTACGCTCTTATTCTCAGGGTTTATTTGCACCACTTCACTAAAAGTGCGAATATCTAAATTAAATCGGTTGGCCATCCCTTTTACGGTTTGGACGACTAATTTACTTCGTTCCTTAATTTTTTCACCAATATAATAGGGTAATCCACAGTTTGCAAATGAAATGTGTTCCCCTCGTTCAACGAGGACAATATCCAATTCTTCATTCAGTCTTCTTAACCTTGCTGCTGCAGTCGCACCTCCTGCAACTCCTCCTATAATAATTACTTTCTTCGTCATAACCATCCCTCCATCTACTTTCTTCTCAATATTGGTTGTTTTGAATTGAGCATTCTATTACTCACATTAAAAAAATAGCAGCGCCTTTTTCAGATTTTCATTATTTGACCATTTCCTAAAACCAATACCCGTATAGGTATAATAAAACAAAACTTAAAGCCTTGGAAGGACTTTTTTAACCATTCACATTTTGTTCATACCTTATTGAACATATAGTGAATTCGATGTAAGAAAGTAATCACTTAACAAAGTTAAGAATACAGCTAGTCATAGGTTTTATTTCCAATAAAAAAGCCAGAATTCCTTGTCAATCAAGGACCTTCTGGCTTTTAAGGATGATCTGAGAGGGATTCGAACCCCCGACCCCTTCCCTGTCAAGGAAGTATTCTCCCGCTGAACTATCAGATCATATATGTATATTAATTATTATATTTATTTTTACCCTATTGTCAATATTTTTTTTCATTTTGAATAAAGAACGAGTGTTCGCATATAATGATACTATAAGGACGGAGGTGCTATTCCTTTGAAGAATTTAAACTGGTCTTTAGACCATAATGTTCCAATTGAAGTCATATATCTTTCCAAAATCGGTCTTTGTACAAAACGAAAAATTGTGGTTCTTTCTATCCATTCTACTTATATAACAGCATATTGTTTGCTAAGAAAGCAAATAAGGACATTTTCTTTAGACAACATTTTAGCCACTCAAATAATAAACTCTTCTCTTAAAAATTCTTCTTAAATGCTACTATTTCATATAAATTTTCCAATAAAAAAAACCTCTAGACTGTGTCTAGAGGTTACCATTTATGCATTAGCTAGCTTTCGGTCACCCTTCTCTCTCGTCATGTATTGAATAACAAATATGATGACAAAAATAGCTAGACCAATAAAGTCTGTTGTGATTTGTGGGTAGATCAGTAATAATCCCCCAATCACTGAAATAATTCGTTCAATCCAATTCAGTTTTCGATACCAGAAACCAATCATTCCAGCACCTATCGCAATCATTCCTGTTACTGCTGTAAAGATAATCCATAGTAGCTCAGATGCTGTTGTGTCTATCATCAACAATTCTGGTGATAGAACAAACATATAAGGAATAATGAAGGCGGCAATCGCCAATTTAGCTGCATTGAACCCCGTTCGTATCGGTTCACCGCCGGAAACTCCCGATGCCGCAAAGGCAGCCAAAGCAACTGGTGGTGTAATATCTGCAATAATACCGAAATAAAATACAAATAAATGAGCAGCCAATTCTGGAGCACCTAATAATATAATGGCTGGTGCTGCAATGGTAGATGTGATAACATAGTTGGCTGTTGTTGGTGAACCCATTCCTAAAATGATGGAAGCTATCATCGTAAAGAATAACGTCAACAGTAATTTAGTGTCTGCTGTATTCGCTAAACTTGCTGCAAGATCGACTAAACCATTAGCTAGCTTTAGGCCAAGCCCTGTTTTCGTTACTACTCCGACAATAATTCCAGCACAGGCCGTTGCAGCTGCAACGGCTAAAGCCGTACGAGCCCCATCAACTAGTGCTTCAATTCCTTTTTTCAGTCCAATTCGCGTGTCTTTCCGAATCGCACTGACAACAATCGTTGATACAATAGACCAAAGTGCAGCTCTCATGACACTCATTCCGCTGACTAATAACACAACCACTGTTAAGATTGGAATCAGTAAATAAATCTTCTTAAATACTTCCTTTTTATTAGGCATCTCATCATCTGTTAAGCCTCTCAGTCCAATTCGCTTAGCTTCAAAGTGAGTCATAATCCAAATCCCAGTAAAATAAAGCAAAGCTGGGATTGCTGCTGCTTTAGCGATTTCCCAATAGGTCACTCCACCGATAAACTCTACCATTAAAAATGCGGCGGCTCCCATAATTGGTGGCATTAACTGGCCCCCTGTAGAGGCAGCAGCTTCTACCCCGCCAGCAAACTCTTTCTTGTAACCAAGCTTCTTCATCATTGGAATCGTAAAGGAACCGGATGTTACAACGTTTGCAACCGAGCTTCCACTAATCGTCCCTTGTAAAGCAGAAGAGAAGATGGCTACTTTAGCAGGACCTCCTGTTCGCTTTCCAGCAATGGCTACAGCCAGGTCATTAAAATATTGCCCTACTCCCGTTTTAACTAAAAATGAACCAAATAATAGAAATAAGAATATAAAGGTTGCTGATACATATAACGGAGTACCTAATATACCTTCCCCTGTAAAGAACATCGTTTTGACGATATCCTCTAAATCATAGCCGCGATGGGATAAAAATCCAGGCATCGACCTACCGTAATACATATAAAGTAAAAAGGTAACAGCGATTATTGTGATTGGTAGTCCCACAGCACGCCTTGTCGCTTCTAAAACGAGAAGGACGGCCAACAATCCAACCGCAAAATCCATAGTCGTCATAATCCCAACTCGATTGACAATCGTTTCTTGCATAATAGGCCAATAAGCACCTACAACGATTGATAGCGTTGCAAGAATCAGATCATACCAGGCAATCTTTCCTTTTTTTAAGTTCTTTTTCCTAGCAGGAAATAGCAGAAAAATAAGAGATAGTGCGAAGCCTAAATGAACACTTAATAAGATTTGTCTCGGAAATACTTGTGAGATTGATGCAAAAAGCTGAAATAGTGAGAAGGCAAGTAAGCCAAAGAAAATAACCCAGCCCATGACTCCCTTAAGATTTCTCGTATTCGATTCAGGATCATATTTCTCTAACAGCTCTTGTTGCTCTTCTGCCGATAATGTTTCATGGTTGTTACTCATGAATCTTCACTCCTTTCCACATTTGCCATACTGATAGCTTTTTAATTGAAATCTTTATCCCCGTCCCTCCATCAAAGAAAGAAGTAAACGGATAGGTGGCATCATTTATATGCAATAAATGATTTGCCTTCACTTGACCCACTCTCATATTTATAGAGGGAAACTCCCGACTCATGTTCGAGAGTTCATATTGACCATCTTCTGTTAATGTAAATGTTTCACCTTCACCTGCTGTTGCAGGCATCCCTATTGCCGTATCCTCGAACGTTAACTTCGTTTGAACGATGTTTAAGTTCTTACCCACCTTATACCATTCCTCTACTTGAGAAAGGTGAATAGAATGGGTGTACTCAATTTGAAAACGTTCTCCCACATGAATAGGCGAATAGGCAAATTGCTTTCCTTGGGAATCTTCCATAATAAACACTAAGCGGAACGGAAGAAACATTAAAATGAATAATAAAGTGAGGATAACGACGGAGAAAACTAGTTTATATCTCATTAGTATGTCCTTATTTTTCAATGAAAAGAGATAGACCGCACGAAAATTCGGTCTATCTCTTTCATTGAGCTTTGGTATTATTACTGAATGCCCATTTCATCAAAGTACTTTTTGGCACCAGGATGTAGTTCAATACCCATACCCTCTAGAGCGGTTTCTGCACTTATAATTTTACCTTTTGCGTGTGTAATTTTATCCGTATTTTCAAAAATTGCCTTTGTAATATCGTAGACAACGTCTTCCGGTAAATCCTCACGAGTTACAAGCATGGCACGAACAGCAACTGTTGTTACCGCATCGTCAACCTTACTATATGTTCCACCAGCAATTTCATCTTTTGCATAGTATGGATATTTTCCAACGATTTCTTCAATCTTATCGTCAGCAATTGACACAATCGAAATATCTTGTGTAGCCGCAAGTCCTTCTACTGAACCTGTTGGTGTTCCTGAAGTAATAAATGCTGCATCAATTGTTCCATCTTGAATTCCTGTAGTAGAATCATTGAACGATAAGTCACGAACAGTAAGATCATCAAATGTCATACCGTGGACTTCTAAAATTTGTTCCGCGTTTAAGCGAGTACCTGAACCCGCTTCCCCAACAGATACAACTTTTCCTTTTAAATCTTCGACAGTCTTAATTCCTGAAGCCTTCGTTGTCACGATTTGAATTGTTTCAGGATATAGTGTTGCAATTCCACGAGCAGTTTCTACTTTATTATCAGAAAACATTTGCTCGCCTTCTGCTGCATAGCTAGCAATATCCGTTTGCGTAAAGGCAACTTCAATTTTCCCGTCTTTTAGTGTTGCCATATTTTCAGCAGATGCACCGGATGTTTCAGCACTTGCATCTAATGAAGTCGCATCTTGAATTATGTCTGCAAAAGATCCTCCAAGAGGAAAGTATGTACCACCTGTACCTCCAGTTGCAATGGTAATAAAGTCTACCTCGCCACCTTCACCTTTATCGGAACCACCACCACATGCAGCAAGAACCATTGACACAGCAAGAAGTAAAATTGCTGATAAAATAAAACTCTTCTTTTTCATGAATGTACCCCCTTTAATAAAATTGCAATTCATCGTATACATTTTATCATATAAACAAAGGACCTTGTCAAATAAAAATAGAATTAATCTAAATAATATGCCTATTATGTATACATCTCCCCTATTATCACACTATAATCATGAGCGGAAATTAATTTAACGTTTACTATACACCGATAAAATGATTGCATAAAAAATGAATAACACATAAAAGAATCAATCTTTATTTTCTCCTTCTACCTTTTTCCTATCTACATATAAAAAAATGGTTGTTTTAGGAAACAATAAATAAATTTTTTCATATAAACGGTTCACATTTAGGCACCTAAAATTATTTTATGCTACAATTTACATTGCAATCGCTTTATAGAATGTTTAGTGGAGGATTATATTTATGGCAACTTCAAGAGGCATGATAGAAGAGCAAACAATTTTTAGCTCTTACTTACAAGAAGATATATCGTTACTAATTTATTTACCGGAAAATTTCTCACCTCTATATAAGTACTCTCTTCTGATTGTGCAAGATGGAAAGGACT
Source organism: Bacillus spongiae (assembly GCF_037120725.1). Taxonomy (NCBI): domain Bacteria; kingdom Bacillati; phylum Bacillota; class Bacilli; order Caryophanales; family Bacillaceae; genus Bacillus; species Bacillus spongiae. The sequence continues at coordinate 309,973 of NZ_JBBAXC010000003.1, read as the reverse complement.
ATATTCAATTAGGACGGTTACCCCGTTTAGCTGATCAATTATTGGATAATGATGAAATTGACAATACGATTATCGTCGCAATTCCGTATAATAATGTGAAAGATCGAAGAAATAAATATCACCCTGAAGGGGAACAAAGTGAAGCGTATATTCGTTTTATCGCCCATGAGCTAACTCCTTATTTAGATAAAATCTTCCCTACCTACCAGATGGGAATGGGTCGCATTTTAATGGGAGACTCACTAGCTGCCACCGTTTCATTACGAACTGCATTAAAATATCCAAATACATTTGGAAAAGTAATATTGCAGTCACCCTATGTAGATGACAGCGTATTAGAAGAAGTTCGAGCCTTTACACAGACACCACTACTGGATATTTATCATATTATTGGGAAAAAAGAAACAGCAGTAAAAACGACAGATGGCGGTACAAAAAATTTTATCGAACCAAATAGAGAATTACATACCTTAATGAATGAAAAAGGTTTTAACTCCTTTTATGAAGAATTTGACGGAGATCATACTTGGAAGTATTGGCAACCTGACTTAAAAAGAGCGTTAAAAATGATGTTATAATGGCTATTAAAATTTTCAAAATACTTTGCTATAATGGAAGATAATACGTACATTTAAGTACAGATAAGAGGAGGTTTATATTATGAATTATGGAATTGTTATATTCCCATCCAAAAAACTTCAAGATCAAGCAAATTCTTACCGTAAGCGTTATGATCCACATTACGCCCTTATTACTCCTCATTTAACGTTAAAAAACTCATTTGAAGCCAACGACGAACAGATTCAGCAATTAAGTCAACGACTTCAAAATATTAGCAAGCAGCACGAACCCTTCTCCTTGAAGGTGAGTAAAATTAGTTCGTTCCAGCCTGTCAACAATGTGATTTACCTTAAAGTAGAACCTTCAGACGCTTTAGATGATTTACATAAAACTATGCATGGACAAGATTTACTCGGTGACCAACCTGAATATAGTTTTGTCCCCCATATCACCATTGCCCAAGGGTTATCGAATGATGAACATTCTGACGTCTATGGATCTCTACGAATGCTAGGTATCTCACACGAAGAAATCATAGATCGCTTTCACCTTTTATACCAACTAGAAAATGGATCGTGGACGGTTTATGAAACATTCCGTTTAGGAAAGGACAGTTAATGTGAAAGTAATAATTGCAAACACCGATAAAGAAATTCAGGATGCCTTTACAATAAGAACTCGTGTGTTCGTTGACGAACAACAGGTTCCTGAAGAAGAAGAAATCGACAAGTTTGAATCAACCAGTACCCATTTTGTATTATATGACCATAACACTCCTGTTGGAGCTGGTCGGTTTCGAATACTTGACGGAATAGGAAAAGTTGAGCGTATTTGTGTCATCAAGGATTATCGAGGAAAAGGTGCTGGATTTCATATTATGGAAGCAATTCATGATTATGCTAAATCTAAGGTCCAATCATTAAAGCTAAATGCGCAAACACAAGCGATTCCCTTTTATGAGAAATTAGGGTATACAGTTGATTCGGAAGAGTTTTTAGACGCGGGTATTCCTCATAAAACGATGATAAAAGCACTGTAATAAAAAAACGAGCTCTGAATAATAGAGTTCGTTTTTTTTATGAAAAAGTCATTCTATTTTTAGAGTATGCTCCCTCTTTATTTCGTCGATAATGCATAAGAGAGCTTTCAGTTGAGGAGAATGCATATGAGCTTTATGAGCATAGGAATAGAGCTTACAATCGGCTTTGTTTTCTTGTTTGCCGTTACAAAAATACTTGGTAAGACGCAAATCAATCAAATTTCCGCGTTTGATTTTATCTCCGCACTTATTTTAGGAGAATTAGTCGGAAATGCCCTTTATGATGAAGATTCAGGTATAACAGAAATTATTTTTACCGTCTCTCTCTGGGGTACATTAATTTTCCTAACAGAGTATGTGACACAAAAATCCCGCATACTACGACATATTATTGAGGGGACACCTTCGATTATTATTCGAAAAGGAAACATTAATTATAAAGAGTTAAAAAAAAATCACTTAGATATGAACCAGCTACAGCATCTTTTACGAAATAAAGGGGTCTTCTCTATCCGGGAATGTGAATATGTCATACTGGAATCTGACGGATCTGTGAGCATATTAAGGAAGCCCCTTTTTGACCCAGTTCGTAAAAAAGATTTGAATTTACAACCAGAAGCCGCTTATTTGCCTCTCTCATTAATACTAGATGGTGAAATACTATACGACAATTTAAAGATCATTGACAAAGATGAAGAGTGGTTATTTCTACAAATGAAAGAAAAAGGATGTTCTGATCCAAAGGAGGTTTTATTTGCAGAATATATTGAAGGAGAACCATTATTAATACAAAGCTACTCGGTCAAATCATGAACCATTAATCGGTTTTCCCTTATATCCACATGTACTTTTTTTGATTCAACCAAATAGGTCAAGTAAGCCGTGATAGATGTACGAAATAACAGCCATGATGCTATATTTTTGGCATGAATGCTTTTTAACCGTAACAAGTACTCTATTACTTGATGGAAAGACACAGTCTTGTCCCGTTGAACAAACTCATAAATAGTATTAATGAGTTCATGATGAACGTCAAGATTCGCCCTAATCGTTTTCTTATAGGTTGGTTCTGCTTCAAATTGGCCGTGTCCTGGAACAACCCCTATATAGTCAGTATCTAATAGATACTTTAATGTATCCATTGTCTTCCTTGCTGAAACGATAAAGGGAATTTTATGTTTCGCCAAAACATCTATTCCAAAAAGAGCATCTGCGGCAAATAAAATGGATTCATAGGATAGTCCAATTTGTTGGTAGCTATGCCCTGGTAAATACATCATTTGTAAGGTGAAGGGGCCGATTTGTATCTCACCTTCGTTTGGTAACCATGAATGAATTTGTATTGATTCAGCCATTAGAAATTTATTTTTCAATTCTGGTAGTGGTTCTGCACCATTCCAAAGATAAATCGGTTCTAAAATGGTATTTTCCATTACTGCACCTTCCATTTTTGGTGCATAAATTTCTACGTCCTTATTCTCTTGTAACCACTTCGCACCGCCGATATGGTCTGCATGAGCGTGAGTTAAAACGATATAATTAAGCGGAAGCTCCTTTTGCGCTAACAACTTAATAACCTTCTTTGATGCAGATGCGTCAATTCCTGAATCAATTAATAACCCCTTGTCTTGATATGTAATATAACCAATATTTACAGCCGCATGAAAATAATAAACGTGCTGTGTGAGACGAATCAACTCCATTCAAAGGCATTCCTTTCTATAAATAATTTATATTGATTTGTTTATATACTTTCCCTTACCAGTCAAATCAGCTAAAACATGCGGAGAAATCTCCTTAGTTGAAGTGATAGTATACGTTTTTCTTTGAAAATTTTCTTGAGATACGTCGTTACTATTAAGTTTCTGAAGGGAAGTTCTCGTTACTTTTATGATGTTGTATGGATCGTAATCATTTGGAATATCTCTTACGGCATATTGTTGATAGACATATTTAGGATAGGGCAGCATATAGCCCATGTCATTAACCTCCTTTCTTATAATTTCCGTTTATATAGACTACGATGCTACTTTCATTATAATATACTTTTTAGAAAAACGTGGAAATAGACCTGTAAAAGTTTACAGGTCTTCCCTATTACTTTTTCTTTTGATTTAACATTTTTGAAATTGTGCCCATGTCAAGCTGTTTCCCATCATTTACAATGGACTTAACAATTTGATCTTCTAGCTCTTTCGGAACTTTTTTATTTGCAATTTGGGATACTCGTTTTATAACTTGACGAACTGTTTTTTCATCTTTAAAATTTGCATTTTGTAAGGAGTTAGCTAACTCCATAATCTCATTCATGTTTACACCGGTTTTCTTTTCAATATTTTTAAAGAAATTATTTTCCATCTCGCTTCCCTCCTATTCAAACTACTACCATAATATGATGGAGGGATAAAATCGTGCATTCACGATATAATGTTCAACTGCTCTGCTTTAAATAAATAAGAAAAAGACGGAACCTTGTTAGATTCCATCTTGCTTATACCATTTTAGCAAACAACTGCTCCTACGATAATTAGTAAAATGAACAAGACTACAATTAATACAAAAGTGGAACCAATGACTCCACCACCATAACCATAGCTACAACAGCCATAGCCATAACCTCCGTACCCGTACATACACTGTCACCTCACTTTTACCTTAAGGTTACTCCTACTATATGTACTATTTTTGAAAATGTATGGGCTTTATACCTGTTTATCTTTCCAGTCAAATAAATCAAACGTCAACGTTCCTTCTTTATCTAATTGAGCTAAAAAAATATCCTTGATACTAAGTGAGCGCTTTTTCAATTCTTTTTCTAACCAATCAAGAGAATAACCTACTTTTTCTAACGTTTTCTCATCAACTATTCCATCGCTAATGACTGCTTGGGGAGGAGTTGAAATACTTTGAAATTCAAATAAGTCTTCAAATAATAAAGGCTGCTTTTCTCTTTTGACTAACACACTTAAATCTCCATTTGTATCTAATGAAGCAAAGGAAACATCTTCAACGCGAAAAATATTCTTCTTTCTAAGTTGTTCTAAAAGCTCGTCTACTGTATATTTTTCTTTTCTGAGCGCATCTTCGTTTATTTCCCCTTCATCAATAAATACCGTTGGCGTCCCTTCAACAATATGTCTAAACTTCGAGGAATGCATGCCAAAAATCGACACGAGTAGCGGTACTAAGGACCATATTAGTAGTGAAATAATCCCTTCAAGTAAATTTAGCTCTCTTTCCATCGACAAAGAGCCTGCTATATCACCTACAGTAATTCCTGTTATATACTCAAAGAAAGATAGCTTTGAAAGTTGTTTTTTGCCTAAAAGCTTAGTAATAACAAAAAGACCTAAAATAATAAACGTACTTCTTAAAATGACTTCGAAATAACCAGGCATGAAATAAACCCCTTACCCTTTCGGCTTAAATAAGAGCGCGCCTATAAAACCAAAAATAATGGCTGCAGATATACCAGAGCTGGTTACCTCAAACATCCCAGTTAAGACACCAATAATCCCATACTGTTCTGCTTCTTGCATTGCACCATGAACGAGTGCATTCCCAAAGCTTGTAATTGGTATCGTTGCCCCGGCACCAGCAAAATCAACTAACGGTTCATATAATCCAAACCCTTCTAAGATAGCACCTATAACCACTAAAAGACTTAATGTGTGAGCTGGAGTGAGCTTTGCTACATCGAAAAGAAGCTGACCTATCACACAAATCCCTCCCCCAACGACAAAGGCCCAAAAAAACATTGGTAGCATATTGGCAACCCCCTTTATAAATATTCGATCGAAACCGCATGGGCAACACACGGTATACTTTCCTTTTGTTGAAAGCTTAACGGAGACATCAGTGCTCCAGTGGCAACCACTAAAATCTTCTGGTACGTCCCCTTTTTCATTTCATTTAATAAATGTCCATACAATACGGTGGCTGAACACCCGGCACCACTTCCTCCCGCTTGAACAGGCTGTTCTTGACTGTAGATTAATAAGCCGCAGTCCTTAAATATTTCTGAATTAATATTTATTTTCCGTTCAGACAGCAGCTCAAGTGCTGTTTCTCTTCCGATTGTAGCTAAATCTCCTGTAATAATTAAATCATAGTAGTCAGTGGAGATTCCTCGGTCTTTTAAGTGCTGAGAGATCGTATCGACGGCAGCTGGAGCCATAGCCCCACCCATATTAAAAGGATCACTCAACCCTAAGTCAATAACCTTTCCAATCGTGGCGGACGTTACGCGGGGATGGGGTCCTTGAGCTAAACTCCCCCTTCCTACTAATGCATACCCAGCTCCAGTCACAGTCCATTGAGCTGTAGGGGGTTTTTGGCCCCCATACTCCGTAGGGTAACGAAATTGCTTCTCAGCAGTGGTATTATGGCTTGCAGCACCTGTAATTACATACTGTGCTCCTCCATGATTTACAAGAAAACCTGCGAGAGCCAGTCCTTCCATTGAAGTGGAACAAGCGCCAAACAATCCAAGGTATGGGATTCCATTCGTTCTTGCAGCAAAGCTAGATGGGGTGATTTGATTAATTAAATCTCCCGATAGAAAAAATTGAACATCTTTTGATTCCAATTTCTGCTTCGATAACGATAATTGAACTGCGTCCTCGATTAATACACGATGAGCCTTTTCATAAGAATCTTCCCCCATCCATAAATCTTCATAAAATGAGTCAAAATCTTTTGTAAGAGCGCCTCTTTTTTCAAACGGACCTCCTACAACGCCAGTTGACAAAATAACTGGCTTTTGATTAAATTCCCATGTATGACTCCCGTTTTCCATTTAAATAACCCCTAACTTCATTAAAGTCGTTTTGATTAAGGCAATGACAAATGCAGAAAATACGCCAAATAAAATAACTGAACCAGCTAATTTGAACATATTTCCTCCTACGCCTAACACAAACCCTTCCGTTCGATGTTCAATAGAAGCTGATATCACAGCATTCCCAAACCCTGTAACAGGAACTGCACTTCCTGCACCTGCAAACTGACCAATACGATCATATACGCCTATTCCCGTTAAAATCATGGATATAAATACCATTGTCGCAACAGTTGGGTTACCGACTGTTTGTTCCGAAAAATTAAAGAAGTATATATAAAATAGAGATATAGCTTGGCCAACAATACAGATTAGTCCTCCAACAATAAAAGCTTTAATACAATTTTTTAAGATTGGGCGCTTCGTTTCATATTTCTGTTCTAGCTTTTCGTAATACTTTTGTTCTGGTGTTTTTTTAGGTTTTGACATCCTTTTCTCCTTCCTAGGTAAGTGCCTCTTTTAAGTCTAGTATCTCTTTAAACCTTTCTCTAGCTTCTTCCTTTGTAAGTTCACCATCATTTATATCTTCCTTTAATCGGACAGCTTCTAAAAAAATTTTGTAGTCTGATGAAACGACAAAATTCTTGTCTGAAAACTTTCTCTCAAGAAGATCATTCAAGTTCTTCTCAATCTTTTTCATAGCAAATCGCTCCATATGCTTTACTTTATAGGCAACTAATATTTTTTTCTCACCCTCAATAACCGCTACATCATACAGCTCTTCAATTGCCTCAACTTCCCCTTTAACCAGTTGTGCAGTTGAAATCCCATGATTTTTATCAGTAAGATTAACAGGTGGAGGGTTTGTCGTTTTAATTAAAGCGGTTTGACTTTTTTTATTATCAAAGGATTCCTTTTCTTCACAAGCTGTCAGCATAAATAACATAGACAAACCGACGATAATGTTTGTATACTTTAACATTCAATTCCCCCAATCCTTTCGTTTGTACCCATTAGTTTTTTCTAAACTTAGTTTTTTATGAAAAAATCTTTAAAAACCTGCAATGACATCAGATAGACAAAACGTGATTTCAACAATGTTGCCATTTGGCTGACGATTCCGTAGACCTTTATTAACCATACAACGACCTGCTTTTAATTTTCTCCAAAACAAAAAATCCGTACCACTTTATATTGCGATACGGACCTTTTTTATTTTTTCTTACTTCCACAACCACATCCACTTTTTTTTCTAGTTGTATTTTGACGCCTAGACACTTTTTGGGTTCTTTGCCTCGTGTTTCGCTGCTTTCTTTGCATGCATAAATCCCTCCAAAATATCGAGATATTATACTATATGAAACAAAAGGAGAGCTTGTTCACCCCTACCTATTCATTCACTAAAATTTGGACGACTGTCTCAATGATTGCTCCTATTCCTGCTATACTAAGAATGAAAATGATTGGACTTGAAAGTGTAGGGAACAGCTCAAAAGATACGAATAAGATACTTGCACTCCATATGCCTGTACACCAATGACAATTTAATAACTCTCCCATAAAATGGCGAAAACCACTTGATTTAGGAATAAGATAGATTTCTTCATTTCCTTGTTCGTCTAATTCAACTATCTCATCAAAAAAGGGAGCTCTGATTCTTTCCGTAATTTTGTCATATACGATTAACCGTGTCAGACGAAATGAGGCAATTGCTAAGAGGAAAAAGTGAAAAAGCGATAACTCCATACTCTCTCTCCCTACGTCAATTATTGTTTTTCTGTTCTGAAAACCTTGAAGAAAAGGTAGGAAATCATCCATCCATATTTTTCGTAAGACCAATTAAATGAATTTCCTTTAATTCCTTACGTTTACACAACACTTGTTTACCTTGAAAAGGCTTTAATTCAATGGTTTCTCCATCATATTTAACTAATACTCCACGATAAATCTTATTATTGATTAAAAACTCACAAGGAAAGGGTGCCTTTCCATACTTAAAACGATTTAAATGCTGTAATTTCTCTTCTATATTCATTTTCGTAAAAGGCTTAGTAGGCTGAGAGGAAGATTCTTGCGTTTTCTGTAGCTCTATATCGGTTTTCGTCCCTTTCAATAGATCCTTTCCTATTAACCGATGAACGTCATGTAACTTCCTTTTATCTCGTTGATTTTCCTTTTTCCCTGCTCTTTCTAATTTTACTCGTGGTTGTTTTGAAGAATACACACTCTGCATTTTGATTTCTTTAGGGTGAAAGTCTGGTTGCTGAACATATAATAGAGGTTCTCTTTTACATTCTGTTTTTTCTCTCATCATTCTCCCTCCTAATATACGATATCCATTAATATGTGTATGCAAAAAAGTGGGTTTCATTAACTTAAATACAACTAGAGAGGGAATATAATAGTACCTATTTGGTTATAGTAAATATAAATCCTATTTTAACCTCCATTAATATAAAAACCCCCTTTGCTCAAGAGCAAAGGGGGTTTTTATGTTAAGCTAATATATGGTAGCCAGAATCTACATGAATATTCTCACCAGTTATTCCTCTGGACATAGAACTGAATAAAAATGTTGCCGTATCTCCAACTTCCGATTGAGTTGTATTTTTTCTTAATGGTGCACGTTCCTCAATTTCTTTCAAAATTGAGTTAAAATCACTTACACCTTTTGCAGATAAAGTACGTATAGGCCCTGCAGAAATGGCATTAACGCGAATACCATGTTTACCAAGGTCGTTTGCTAAATATTTTACACTAGCTTCTAACGATGCCTTTGCAACCCCCATAACATTATAGTTTGACACAACTTTTTCTCCACCTAAATAAGTTAAAGTTACAATACTTCCACCGTCAGGCATTAGTTCTTTCGCTTCTTTTGCGACAGCTGTAAGTGAATAAGCAGAAATATTATGGGAAAGTAGAAAACCTTCACGTGAAGTATCTACAAAATCGCCTTCTAATTCTTCTTTTTTTGCAAACGCAATACAATGAGCTATTCCATCAATGGTTCCAACTTTTTCTTTAATTTCATTAAAACAAACGCGTATTTCATCATCATTTGTAATATCACACGGAAGAATAAGTGAATCAGTATCTAATGTCTCTACTAGACTTCTTACATTCTTTTCTAACCGTTCTCCTGCAAATGTAAAGATGAGGTTCGCACCGGCTTCATGAAGTGATTGAGCAATTCCCCATGCAATACTTCGCTTATTTGCAACCCCCATTACTACATACGTCTTCCCTTTAAGTGAAAGAGTCATATAAATCCTCCTAATATAACATGTTATTAGTACCTAGTACTAATTTTACTTCAATTTTTATTTCTGGTCAATAGACTCCTAAAGCCTTAAGGTCTCTCATTAAAAAATTAACGACTTTTTCCCCTTCTCCATCCTTCTCTTTAAGCTCTTTATGTATACCTTCACAAGGAATTTGTCTATTTTTTTTCAAGGTTACAAAAAAAGATGGAGAAAGTAATTCTCTTTCTCCATCTTTTCCTTTTTAACAATACTCACAAAACTCTAGTTGACGCTTCAATTGATCGACATATTCTTTGGATCCCGTTACGATTAAACGGTCATTCATGCGTAATTCAGTATCTCCGTGCGGGACAATCGAATCTTTACCTCTAAAGATACGAACAAAAATAACATCTCCTGCAAACGGAAACTTTCGCAACGTCATTCCATCAAATTGGATATTCATCATTTTTATTTCAAATAGTGACGTTTCTTGGTTTGTTAAAATGTTCATTACAGAAGGCGATTCAATTAACGCTCGTAATAGGGCTTTAGTTGATAAAAAGACTGAAAATACTTCAATTCCTTCTTCTCTAAGTCCTTCTTCTAATTCTGGAGTTTCAACTCTTACGATGACCCTTTCAATCCCTTTCTGTTTTGCAGAAACGGCTATTTTTGCGTTTGTTTCATCATCACCCGTTGAAACCACAATAATATCAGAAGCAAAAACTCCGTTAGATTCTAAAGTTTGGACATCAAAATCCTCTATTTCATGAATTTTGAAGACTGAATCTGCCACATTACCGTCCACTTTATTTAATGGACGATGATACAATACCGGATCATATAAAGAGGATTTAAGTTCGATTGAAACAGGCATTGTTAGTTGATTAGCCCCAACAAAAGCAACACGTAATTGCCTTTCTTGGATATTTTCTCTTGGAAATAATTTCTTAAAGATAACCGGTGTTATTACACAAGTGATAACCGCTACTAAAATTAACGTTCCACTCATTTCTGGTGTAATCATTCCGATTCTTTCTGCGATTTTAGCTGATGCAATGACTAATGATAAGGTTGACGTTAATAAAAAGGCTGAAGATAATACCGTTTTATGATCAAACCAAATCCTCAATAAGTAGACTGGAATTAATTTCGATATAAAGAATGCCGCTAATAATAACGGAATTAAGACTAGCATCTTTTCATCCGATAATAATGACCATAAATCAAGCTCCACACCAATCATGACAAAAAAGATAGGGATTAAAAACCCGTAACCAAATGAATCTAAGTTATGCATCAACTCTTGATTAGGTGCAAGCAATGCAACAAGTACTCCTGCTAAGAAAGCTCCGAGAATATTTTCAGCACCAACACTCTCAGATAAAGCAACCAAAACAATAATTAAAGTGAAGATAGCTCTTGTTCCAATCTGAACTGTTCCTGTTGAAAGGTTTTTGATAAGCGGTAAATCCTTAAATCGTTTACCTACAAAATAAAGTAAAATTCCAACAGCAAATAATACGAGTAATAGCCACATGTTCCCATGGCCCTCGCCATAAATAGATACAAAAACAGCGAGTAAAATCATGGTTACTAAATCGGCAATAACCGCTATTAACAAAATCATTTGACCAATCGGACTTTTTGAAATATGTGCCTCTTTAAGTGTTGGCACCACAATTCCTAGTGATATGGTCGAAATGATAAGTGTCATTAGGAAGGCATTGTCTATTAAACCTGCTAATACAAATAAATAACTTAGTCCAAGTGAAACGATAAAAATACCGATAAAGACAATAATCGAAACGAAAAGGCGATTTGGTTCGTCTTTTCCGTTAGGTAATTTTTTCTTAGAATTGTCTTTTGAGAAGGCAGTGAAATCAATTTCAAGCCCACTTAAAAACATTAAAAAGATAAATCCTAAGGTAGATAGTGTTTCAAGCCACATATCCGGCTGAACGATGTCCAACCCACTTTTTCCTATGATTAGTCCCATTATGATTTCTGCAATCACTACTGGAATAAAATTAAGTTTTAACCGGTGTAGTAGGATTGGCGTTAAAAAAGCAATGATGATTACAATAACTAAGGATGTAAGGGATGCATGTTGTTCCATTATCCTTCTCCCCTTTCTTTCTTATATTAAATACCCCATAAATAATGATGCCATTCCAAAATAAATTAATATGGAAATAATGTCATTAATCGTTGTAATAAATGGACCTGATGCAACAGCTGGATCAACTTTTAGTTTATGCATCAAAAGCGGAACTAATGATCCTGCAAGTGTAGCGACAAATAATGATACGAATACTGAGATGCCTACTAATACACCTAAGTAAACATCTTTTTGCCAAATGGTAACGGCTAATAAAATAAGTAGACCACAGCTTAAGCCTGTTATTAAACCTGTTCCAGCCTCTCTTGCAACAAGCTTCCATTTACTTTCCTTTTCGGACTCCCCTGTAGCAATACCACGCACAGCGACAGCTAATGCCTGTGTACCTGTATTCCCGGCCATTCCTGAAATAAGGGGGATAAAAACAGCCAAAATTGCAACTTCTGTTAATGTTTCTTCAAACCGATAAATTAGGTTAGCAGTAATTAGCCCAAGAAATAACAAAACAATCAGCCACGGTAACCTTTTTTTTGCAGCACTCATCGCATTTAGGTCCCCAGCATCTATATCCGTAACCCCAGCTAATTTAGAATAGTCATCCGATGCCTCTTCTTCCATAACATCCATTATATCGTCTACTGTAATAATTCCAAGTAAATGACCTTGGAAATCTACGACAGGTAATGCTAAAAAGTCATAATCGCGCATCGTTCGTGCAACCGACTCCTGGTCGTCTCCTACTGAAACAGACATAACCCGCTCACTCATCACTTCAGAAACCATAAGGTCATCATGACTAACAATTAAGTCCCTCAATGATATAACCCCTACTAAATGTTTATCATCATCAACGACATACACATAATAGATGGTTTCCGCATTAGGGGCTTCATTTTTTAGAATATACATAGCAGACCGAATCGTTTGGTTTGATGCTATAGCGATATATTCTGTCGTCATGATACTACCGGCCGTGTATTCTTCATAATGCAAAAGGTCTTTTATTTCTTGTGCTGATTCATCATCCATAATGGCTAAGTAACTAACCACTTGTTCTTTTTTTAGTTCGTTTAAAACATCTACTGCATCATCAGCATACATATGTGAGAGCATATCAGCAGCATATTGAGGACTCATTTCGGCCAATAGCTCCTCATACTTATTCTGTTCTAGTTCGAGGTTTTCAAACACTTCAGCCATTTCTTGAGGAGATAAGTAGTAATACAAATTCAAGCGAATTTCCTTTTTTACTAGCATATAAAATTGGGCTTGATCGTATGGATGAAGCTCCATATATTCTGCTCTAAATGTGTCAATATCATCCCGTAATAGCGCATTTGATAAGAGCTGTTTATTGATAAAGGAACTGCTTGATTCTTCTGTCATGTCTACCATAAAATAACTCCTTTCTCAGCTGAATGTTAATACCTCCATTATACTAGCAAATCTTTTTCATTTTGTCCTGTTATTCCTTATTCATAACGGGTAATGTATATAGAAAGATGGATAATTTGGGTAGAAAGTAGTGATACCGTGAAACTAGACATTATTGGTGATATCCATGGGTGTAAAAAAGAATTTGAACTACTCACAAATAAATTAGGCTATGATTGGAAAGAAGGAATTCCTCTTCACCCAGAAAGAAAATTGGCTTTTGTCGGAGATTTAACAGACAGAGGCCCCTCTTCGTTAAAAATAATTGATATTGTTTATAACCTTTGGAAAAATGGAGCAGCTTATTATACACCAGGAAATCACTGTAATAAGCTATATAGGTATTTTTCCGGAAATCCAGTGAAGATCATTCATGGTCTAGAAACTACCGCAGCCGAACTTTCTTCACTACCTCAATCAGAACAAGATAAGTATAAATCCATATTTTTGGAGTTATATGAACAGAATCCATTATATCAACTACTAGATAATGGAAAATTAGTTATTGCACATGCAGGTATAAAGGAAGAATATATTGGAAAATACACAAAAAACATTAAAACCTTTGTTCTTTATGGAGATATTACAGGGGAAAAGAACCCTGACGGCACACCTGTAAGAAAAGACTGGGCTCAGCATTATCATGGAGAAGCTTGGATTGTATACGGGCACACTCCCGTTAAAACTCCTAGAATTGTAAATAATACGATTAATATTGATACAGGAGCTGTATTTGGAGGGATGTTAACTGCTTTTCGTTATCCTGAATTAGAAACCGTCAGCATTCCATCTACTATGCCATTTATTCCTGAAAAATTTAAAGATGATGAAAAAAGCCGCGATTAAACCGGGCTTTTTTCACATTATAGAAGCCATGTCTGCTGGCAGAGGGGCCGAAAAAGATACGACCTTTTTTAAAAAAGGGTGATAAAAGGAAAGCTCCTTTGAATGAAGAGCCTGGCGTTTTATAACTTCCATATTCCCATGATATAAGTCATCTCCCAATAACGAATGACCTGTATGTTTCATATGAACACGAATTTGATGGGTTCTCCCGGTATGAAGCTTTAATGAAATGTGTGCGAATTTAGGGTACTGTGTAATGACTTTGTAGGATGTTTTAGCATATTGTCCATCTGCTCGGACTTCCCTCTCAATGATACTCGTTTCTTTTCGTCCTATGGGAGCTTCAATACACCCCTTCATTTCAGTAAAGTTTCCATTCACAAGAGCTTCATACCTCCTATTCACCTTTCCTGCCTGTTGAAGCTTACTTAATAAAAAATGAACATGTCGATGTTTTGCCACGAGAATGAGCCCTGATGTATTTCGGTCAAGCCTTGTCACAATATGAATCGTACTGGCTAATTTAAGCGTATCATAATAGTACAGAAGACCATTGGCTAAGCTGCCTGTTGGATGTTCTCTTGATGGAATAGTATTCATATAGGCAGGTTTGTTCACGACAAGTATATGTTGATCCTCATACAAAATATTTAGCGGAATCGATTCTGGTTCAAATCCATCACTTCTTTTTTCATTAGGAAACGTCAGTTGCAATACGTCCTCTGTTTGTAGTCTATATAAAACATTCACTTCCATTTGATTTACTTCAATCTTGCCACCTGTAAACTTAATATCAGTAAGAGCTCTTTTTGAAATTTGCTGTTCTTTTAGAAATGCACGTACCAATTTACCTTCATCTTGTTTTGAAATTACCCATGATAAAGTATACTGTTCTTTCACTCATAACTTCCTCTCTTTTACTCCTCAGCGATAAAAGAGTCATGCACTCTTTTCCAAAATGGAAAAGGTCTAAATCGCGCAAAACGAATTTTTTCATCTGCTACACGATATTGAATCGATTTTACATCTTTATGTAACAACGTTAAATGATCTATGGTTATCAAAAAATCCGGTTCATTAACTGGTTTTAACATACAAGTATGGTGAGCTGGTAAAATCAGTGGGGAACCTACTGTCCTGAATACCCTATTATTTATAGAGGCCATTTCTGCAAGTTGAATAGCAGGTAATGACGGGTGAATGATTGCTCCACCTAAAGCTTTATTGTATGCTGTACTACCAGAGGGAGTAGACAAGCATAAGCCATCTCCTCTAAACCGTTCAAAATGTTGCCCTCTAATTTCAACATCCATCACGAGTGTTCCTTCAACACTTTTCACAGTTGCTTCATTCAGAGCTAAATACCTTGTTTCTCTTCCACCATGTTGATATCGAATGATTGTTTCAAGTAAAGGATATTCTATAATTTGATATGGTGTTTTGGCTATTGCAATGACTAATTTTTCGATTTCTTCTGGAACCCAATCGGCATAAAAGCCAAGGTGGCCAGTATGAACACCTACAAAAGCTGTATGATCTAGCCTCGAGCTATAACGGTGAAACGCATAAAGTAAAGTTCCATCTCCTCCAACTGAAATCACAATATCAGGCGTCTCTTCATCAAATTCTAAATCAAAATCAAGCAAATAGGATTTCATTTTATGCATTAAAGTATTTGATTTTTTGTCTCCTTTAGTCGTAATTGCAAATTTCATTCCCGACACCCTTTTCCATAAATTCATGTTACACTATTCTTTCTTTCTCTTTTCAGACGAATGTTCTTTTTTCTTCGAGAAAAATGCTTGTGCTTCTTGAATTTCCTCACGAATTAATGACATTTCTTCATCTAATCGAAAGGCAGCCTCGGCAGCTCTTTGTAGCCTTAATTCAATTTCCTTTGGAAAACGCCCTTTATATTTATAATTCAAAGAATGCTCAATCGTTGCCCAAAAATTCATGGATAATGTTCGAATTTGAATCTCAGCTAATATTCGTTTTTCTCCATATATTGTTTGAACTGGGTACTCAATCACAACATGATAAGAACGATAGCCACTAGGCTTTTTATGAGAAATATAGTCTCTTTCCTCAATGATTTTAAAATCATTTCGAATTCTGAGTAACGACACTACCGCATGTATGTCCTCAACAAACTGACACATCATTCGTACGCCAGCAATGTCCTGCATTTCAGTTTCTAGATTTTCAAGTGCAATATTTTTTTGATTGGCTTTATCTAAAATACTAGCGATAGGTTTCACACGACCTGTCACAAACTCTATAGGAGAATGAGTATCCTCAAACTCAAATTGTGATCTCATTCCCTTTAACTTTATCTTCAATTCATCCACTGCTTGTTTATACGGAGTTAAAAATTGATCCCAGTGATTCACTGTTTCCTCACCTCTTTACAAAAAAGACACCATTATCGAATAAACATTTCTTCAACTTTTGAAACTAGTTCATCTCCATAATTGCTGTTCCCCTCAATATTCTCGATTAAATATTGAAGTTCGTTATGAATTTGTTCAAGAACTAAAGACGTTTGTCCTGAAATTACGACAACTTCTAGATTATTTTGTAAAGCGAGTTTTAACTCTTTCCAAATAATTTGTGGCAAGTAGAGATATACGTATTCTTTACTATCCTCCGCTAAATACACAAAAGACAACTTATCAGAATCCACAATCACCTGTTCTGCTGCTTCCAAAGTATGTAAATCCACTTCCTCACTACTATATAAACGCAATTGCTTATTTTCTTGTTTTGCTTCAGTAAAATTTATTGTTTTTCTCATCAAAATATCTCCTTTCAAACCGTCAATCCCTTCCTATTTTACCACAAAAAATAAGAAATGCGGAAGCGCCTGATCAACGGCGTATAAATTTGACCCGCTCCGTATGAGATAAAGGAAACACGTGGAGCGATAGCGAATCGATGTTGACTTATCGTAAGGAGGAGTGGCCAAATTTACTAGACGTTAGGCGCTGGAGCTGGACAACAAGAAATGCGGAAGCGCCTGATCAACGGCGTATAAATTTGACCCACTCCGTATGAGATAAAGGAAACACGTGGAGCGATAGCGAATCGATGTTGACTTATCGTAAGGAGGAGTGGCCAAATTTACTAGACGTTAGGCGCTGGAGCTGGACAACAAGAAATGCGGAAGCGCCTGATCAACGGCGTATAAATTTGACCCGCTCCGTATGAGATAAAGGAAATACGTGGAGCGATAGCGAATCGATGTTGACTTATCGTAAGGAGGAGTGGCCAAATTTACTAGACGTTAGGCGCTGGAGCTGGACAACAAGAAATGCGGAGGCGGCTCGTTCTGGGGCGACAGGCAACTGGCGCAACACACAGAAGGTCCTGACCTTCGGAGTGGGGTGGCAGTTGACCCCGAGCCGCAAGCCGACGGAGCTGGACAACATTAAGGAACGAAGGCTAAATACGTGACGTCCTGTCACAACGCCTTCATGACCTACATCCTGTAGGCCTTGCGGAGGCGGCTCGTTCTGGGGCGACAAGCAACTGGCGCAACACACAGAAGGTCCTGACCTTCGGAGTGGGGTGGCAGTTGACCCCGAGCCGCAAGCCGACGGAGCTAGACAGCATTAAGGAACGAAGGCTAAGATCGTGACGTCCTGACGAAGCACGCAGGAAATCCTGATTTTCGTAGTGATTTGACAAGTGACCCCGAGAACCGAGCTGTTGATGCATATCTGGATTTCCTTCGTTTTTCTAGTTTTTCTTGCTTTAAGATAAAAAGTATGTCTCATAATAGGTTATATATTTATTGTCATTTCAACGAAGGGAAGACTGGTATATGAGTCAAGAAATCGAGATTGAATTTAAAAATATGCTAACCAAAGATGAATTTAACCGACTAAAACATCACTTTTCCATTAAAGAAAATCAATTTTCAATACAAGTAAATGATTATTTTGACACGCCCACATTTGCGCTGAAACAACTAGGTTGTGCCCTACGCATTCGGAAGAAGAATCAAAAAACAGTACTAACCTTAAAGCAACCTTTACAGGTAGGGTTACTTGAAACACATCAGCCAATCTCAAATCTAGATAGAGAGCATTTTATACAATCAGGTCATCTTCCGGACGGCGAGGTCAAAGAAGCTCTGTTGTTATTATCTTCCACGATAAAGAAACTAGTTCATTTTGGTGATTTGCAGACGAATCGTGCCGAATTCAACTACAAAGGAGGGCTCTTAGTTTTAGATCATAGCACCTATTTAAACACACAAGATTTCGAGCTTGAGTATGAAGTGCAAAACCCTGAAACCGGGAGTGAGAATTTCCTATCTCTTTTAGATGAATTAAACATTCCTATACGAAAATCCGATAATAAAATCAAACGATTTTATTTAGCGAAAATGAAAAATAACGACTAGAAGGAGTTATTATGAATTTACAAACAATAAAGGTTATGATGGAGCTTCAAGCTATTAAAAGTTATCCCATTACCCATCAAGCACAAAATAATACAACTAGCTTCCAAGAAATATTATCAAAATCATTGCTAACAAATTCAGATCCGCTTCCAAAAAATCAAGGGCTTGGATCAGTTTATCAGACGATTAAAACTATTAATGCTCCCGTAACACCCTTAACTAATTCACAAATTCAAAGCTCTACTCAATATCATAAGGAAATTCAGCAGGCTGCGACACTGTACCGTTTACCAGAAAAATTAATTTCTTCCGTGATCAAACAAGAATCAAATTTCAACCCCAATGCCCGTAGCTCGGCGGGGGCTTCCGGATTAATGCAACTAATGCCATCTACCGCAAAGGGACTTGGCGTAACCAATCCATTAGACCCAGAACAAAATATCATGGGTGGTAGTAAATACCTTAGACAAATGCTTGATCGCTACGATCAAAATCTTGAACTAGCTCTTGCTGCTTATAACGCAGGTCCTGGGAACGTCGACAAATTTGAAGGAATTCCACCATTTACGGAAACAACGAATTACGTAACCAAAGTGATGAATAACTATTTATCTTAATAACGTATACCTATACCTTTAACGAGCGTGAGCATATTTTTTGTTCACGTTTTTTCATCCATATAAGAAATGTTTAGATTTCTGTATTACTGTTGTATTTATACGAATACTATCGAAAAAGACGAGATATTTGTAATATGCTAACACTGTTGCTAAAATAAAAATACATTCTAAGGAAAAGGAGCTTGTTATATGGTCGAGAAATTTACCTCGCCGTTCGATCTTATTGGCGAACAAAAACTCTCGATACTCGTAGATACGTTTTATGAACGAGTAAGCAAACACCCTGATTTGTCTCCCATTTTCCCTGACGACTTAACTGAGACAGCTAGAAAGCAGAAACAATTCTTAACACAGTATTTAGGAGGGCCTACCTTATACAGTGATGAGCATGGTCATCCTATGTTACGTGCTAGACATCTTCCCCACGTTATTACACCTAAAAGAGCCGAGGCTTGGGTTGAGTGCATGGCATCTGCAATGGATGAAGTAGATCTCGATGAAAAAATTCGAGAAGACTTTTTCTCAAGGCTCGTATTAACTGCACATCATATGGTCAATAGCCCAGAGTCTACATCAGGTGAAGATCATTGAATTATGAATTAAATCATTTTCACCAAAATATTTGTAGCTCTGAGAAAAAGCCTTTAGAAATATACATGTTTGTCGATCCAATTTGTCCAGAATGCTGGTCATTAGAGCCATTATTAAAGAAACTACAAATTGAGTATGGACAATATTTCAAAATTCGATATGTTCTTAGTGGTCAATTAGCTAATCTAAATATTAATGGGAAGAATACGACAGACTTAGCTGAAAAATGGGAAAAGACTGCAAGTCGTTCAGGGATGAGCTGTGATGGCGACCTGTGGTTAAAAGATCCAATTCAATCTCCTTTTCTCGCATCAGTTGCCATAAAAGCTGCTGAACTTCAAGGAAAGCGAGCCGGGATCCGTTTTTTACGAAGAATTCAAGAAGTTTTGTTTTTAGAAAATCATAACATTTCAGATTTAGAAGTATTACTTGCTTGTGCTAAAGATGTAAATATTGATACAGACGAATTTTTACAAGATATCCATTCGCATACTGCTTCTAAAGCATTTCAATGTGACTTAAAGATCACATCTGAAATGGAAGTAGATGAAATTCCTACACTTGTATTTTTCAATGAAAATATTCATGAAGAGGGAATAAAAATATCAGGTGTCTACAATTTTAAAATTTATGAGAAAATTTTAGAAGAAATGCTAAATGGCCCTCCTATTAAACAAGATCCCCCTTCATTAGAAGTGTTTATGAACTACTACAAGCTTGTTGCTACAACTGAAGTGGCCATTGTTTATGATTTAACTGTACAAGAGGCAGAACGTGAATTAAAAAAATTACTATTACAGCAAAAGGTTGAAAGAATACCGGCTAAATTCGGTGATTTTTGGAAAGTTCGTGGCGAAGGAAAGTTATCTTAATATAGCTAATATTAAGATAGAAAAGACCTTGTAACTAAAATTACAAGGTCTTTTCTTATTACGAACAAAGGGGATGGGAGAAATTTTTCACGGTCAAACAAAGGGGTATATGTTTGCTTGTGATCAACTTCACACTCATAATATAGCATGACTTTAAACGTCTGACAAGCACATGTTAATGTTTTCACGAGATTGTCAAAAAAGAGTCATGTATTTAGTGTTTTCACTATAAAATGACTAGTGAAGGAGTGTGAATATAATTTGAATAAGCTTAAAATCATCTTTCTTATTCTTTTATTAATATTAGGATTTACATTAAATACATTAGGTTTGTTGAATTTAATTCCTATTTTTATTACATCTCCTCTACTTTTTTTTATTATTCTCGTGATCATTTCTATGATAAACCAACACAACCGATTTAATGGTCGGTAATTAAAAAAGGGAGTGTTCTCCACTCCCTCGAATACTATTATTTCAATAATAGTTCTTCCATTTCATTTAGTTTCTCTTCAAACACTTTACAAGCTTCTCTAATTGGATCAGCTGTTGTCATATCCACTCCTGCCTTCTTCAACACGTTAATAGGATAATCAGAACTACCCGCTTTTAAAAACTCTAAATAACGCTCAACAGCAGGTTTTCCTTCCTCTAAAATTTGCTTACTTAACGCAGTTGCGGCACTGAAGCCCGTTGCATATTGATAAACATAATAATTATAATAGAAGTGTGGTATACGAGCCCACTCTAGTTCAATATGACGATCTATTTCAATGTCTTCTTCACCAAAATATTTTTTATTTAATTCATAGTACTCTTTAGATAAGAAATCTGCCGTTAACGCTTCTCCTGCTTGAGCTTTCTGATGGATAATATGCTCAAATTCAGCAAACATCGTTTGACGGAAAACCGTCCCCCTAAATGCCTCTAAGTAATGGTTTAATAAAAATAGTCTTTGTTTTTCATCAGTTAAAGTCTTTAACATATAGTCATTTAATAACGCTTCATTACATGTAGAAGCAACCTCTGCTACAAATATAGAATAGTTACCATAAGGGTAAGGCTGAGTTTTTCTCGTATAATAGCTGTGAACACTATGCCCAAATTCATGTGCAAGAGTAAACAGATTATTTACATTATCTTGCCAATTCATTAAGATATATGGATTTGTTCCATATGTTCCAGAGGAATAGGCTCCGCTTCTTTTTCCTTTATTCTCAACGACATCTACCCAGCGGTTATCAAACCCTTCAGAAAGAACAGCATTATATTCTTCTCCTAATGGTTCCAAACCTTTTAAAATGTACTCTTTTGCTTCTTCATAAGAAACATCCATTTTTCCTTCTTTAACAAGTGGTGTGTATAAATCATACATATGTAGCTTCTCTAAGCCTAATACTTTCTTTCGTAGCTTCACATATCTGTGAAGTAATGGTAGATGCTCCGTTACCGTACTTACTAATTGATCATATACACTTTCTGGAATTTGATTATCCGATAATGCCGAATGCCTCGCTGAATCATACTGGCGAACTTTTGCATTAAAATTATCCTTCTTAACAGATCCACTCAGCGTACTTGCAAACGTATTTTTATATTTTCCATAAGTATCATAAACGGCTTCAAAAGCTGATTTTCTTACGCTTCTATCATCACTTTCTAAGAAACGTATATATCGTCCATGAGTAATTTGAACATCATTACCTTTTTCGTCCTTGATAGTTGGAAACTCTAAGTCTGCATTATTAAGCATTCCAAATGTATTACTAGCTGTACCCATTACCTCAGCTGCTTGTGCAAGTAATGCCTCCTGATCAGCAGATAATACATGTGGTCGTTGTTTATTAATTTCATCTAATTGGTGCCTGTATAAACGAAGCTCCGAATGTTCTTCAATAAATTGTTGAATTTTACTCTCATCAATCGCTAAGATTTCTGGAATAACATAAGCAAAGCTACTAGCAATTTGAGTATATAAATTTTTGGCACGATCATCTAAGCTTTGGTATTTTGAATCTGCTGTATCTTGATCATATCTCATATGAGCATATGTATATAATTTTCCCATTCGCTCTGTTACATGATCTTGAAAAGATATAGCATTGTATAAAGAATCTGCACTCTCTCCTAAAGTTCCCTGATAAGTCCCTGCTTGTTTCACAAGTTCTTGAATTTCTTTAAATTCTTCTTCCCATTTATTATCTGATGGAAAAATATCCTCCAATCTCCATGTAAGTTCTTCAGGAACTTCTTTACGCGCAGGAATTTCTTGTCCTCTCATCTGACCCGTCATATTATCATCCTTTCTAAATTAGATACATAGTACATTCTCGCTTATTTTTAATATTCCTGCAATAATTCAGCTTACTAACCTTTCACTGAGAATAACTTTAATATATGTTTTTGTCTTAAAAAAAATCCCTTCTCCTTCTTCCTTGCCTCCTCCTCTGATTTGCATGGACTCCAGCCTTGTAAGAGTTTAAATGTATTATTTTTCACTTCTATTAAGATGGTCGCTCTTTTCAAAATTTGAATGTATTGGTATACTGCCTGCCGATAATCAATGTTAGCACACAATGGTAGCTGACGTATTTGAATGAACTGTTTCTTTACCCTCTGTTCAAACTTAACTAATATATCTCCAAGCGTTATTAGATCTTTTTCTTTTTTGTGGATAAATGAATCTCTCCAAACAAAATATTGCCAAATAATAGGATGGGTTTTGATTGTAATCATAAACTCAACTGGCACACCAATATATTCAGGCAATAGGTAAGGATAATATCCATCTTTATACAATAGGTCTAAAAACAAATCTCTTTTTTTCTTCCTACTAACTACTTTTTGCCTTAGCCAAGCATTTTTTTCTTTTAACCAGATTGTTGTAAAAAGGTTCTTATCCATTTTTGGTGAATACTTAGGTGGTGATAAAGGAATCTTCAGGTCACTTTTTTGATATTCTTGAGAATGGATTATGTATTTCGTAGCACTTAAAGGGAAGGGATTAAAAACAAATAAAAAAGAAGTGTTCGGAGTAAAGGTAGGAAACCAAAAACCATATTGTTTATTATATTGAAGAAAAAGAAGGTGGCTTTCCTTTAACGAAGTAATTGGGGTAGTGAATTTCTTTCTATTTTTACTTGTGCATCCAAATATCCATTGAGGCATAATGTTTACTGATTTATATCCTATTGTTCTTTTCAGCATGCTCTGTAACGCGATAGGAGAGCTCTGATATTCAATGGCAAAACGACCATGTACATTTTTTACAAATATATCAGCTTTTTGGCGTTTATCTGGGGTGTATTGTTCCATTTGAGGAGACTCGTTCTGTTGAATAAGCCAATGAAAAAGCTCTTTCTTTGCGTTTAAATGTAAAGTTGACTCTGGTTCAGAAAAACCGAAGCATGCGGATAAGGATTTATGCGCAAAATGGGGAACAACTGTTTCACCAATTTTAAGAATGACAAAATCACCACAGTCAGGACACGTAAAAGAATGCTTTTTTAACAACAACAGTTCCTTCCTAGAATAAGGAGCTAATGAGATTCTTTTTCCATTGTCCATATTTGCCGTTAACAATCTTACACACCCTTTCATTTGGATTGTTATTAAATTCAATGGACGATTATCAAAGTCCTTTATTTCTTCAGTTTTTTTATAAGAATTGTTTATGTGCAGATTAGTCCTTTCTTTTCTACCCTCTTCCTATGATAAAACATTGAGGATAAAAAAACGGTAGCTCAATTTAATTTGGCTACCGTTTTTTATCACAACTACATTTTATAATAGTGGAGAAAGCAATCGAGAAGTTGACTCTAATATTCGATAACCTAAGTGACGTTTTGAAAACTGTTCATTCTTCAGTTCATAGGAATGCAATAAATCTCGTTCATATTCTTTCACCAATGTAACCGTACTATTAGTTCCATACAGAAAAGCGTTTACCTCAAAATTGAGATGGAAGCTCCTCATATCCATATTGGCCGTGCCAATAGAGGCTAGCTCTTTATCGACTATAAGGATTTTACTATGCATAAACCCTTTGTCATATTCGAATATCCTAGCTCCTGCATCTAATAATTCTGGAAAATAAGAACGTGATGCATGAAAGACGATTCGTTTATCAGGCCGTTTCGGTACAAGTAGACGAACGTCAATCCCACTTAAGGCCGCAATTTTTAGAGCTGAAAAAATATCCTCATCAGGGATAAAATAAGGAGATGCGATCCAAACACACTTCTCAGCAGATGTGATCATGGAAAAGAAGATATTTTTTATAATACTAAATTCATTATCAGGCCCACCAGCAATCATTTGAACTCCTCCATCTTGAATTTCTTTATCTGGAGTGCTTGGATTTAAGTAGCCTGGAGTAAAAAAACTATCGTTTGTCATGTAATACCAGTCTTGCAAAAAAATTAGTTGAAGGGTTCGAACAGCTTCTCCCTTAACCATTAAATGAGTATCTCGCCAAAAACCAAAATGTTTATCTCTCCCCAAATATTCATCACCAATATTCAACCCTCCCATAAAACCTACTCGCCCATCAATTACTATAATTTTACGGTGGTTTCGAAAGTTGAATTTATTATTTAAAAAAGCTAATTTTACAGGTCCAAATGGAACCATCTCAACTCCAACTTGTCTTAATTCCTCAATATAATCCTTCGAAAGCTGCCATGATCCCACAGCATCATAAAGGAAACGAACTTTTACCCCGTCTTTAGCTTTCTGAATTAAGATGTCTTTAATCTCCTGTCCAATGTGATCGTGACGAACGATATAATATTCCATATGAATATGATGAGTAGCTGTCTTCAACAATTGGAGAATTGAATGATACGTTTCCTCCCCATTCGTTAATACTTTCGTAGAAGTATTAAACGAAATAGATCCATTTCCCAGTCTTTGAGCAAGTAGAAGGTGCTTCTCATGATGTAGTGCTTTTATATTTTTTAACCGCTCTTTAATATTCGGAATAGAAGGTTCAAATTCTTGAAATGTTTGCTTGTCTAATATGTATTTTTTCTGGAACATTTTTTCTTTTCGAATATTACGGCCGAAAAGCAAATAAAATATAAAGCCAACTAAAGGGAAGCTTCCTAGCACTACTAACCACGTTAAGGTTTGAGTAGGGTGTCGATTTTCAAAGAAAATGATAAAAGCAATAAACACCACCGAAAGCGAAAAAAGCATACTACCATATTTCAGCACCCCGCTAACGTAAGGGTTAATAAAGAAATAATAGACACTAATTAAAATACTTATAAAGATAATGACTTTTACCGTATTTTTCATAATTACACCTTCATTAGCAAGTTTTTTTTATACTTGAAATAAGAAAACTAAACTCATAGGCCGAATAATTAACCTCAGAAGAATTGATCGTCTAATGAGGGCTATAAACGGACCCTAAGGTAGTTGAATTCTGTTCCTTTAAAAAAGACCGATTTCTATAATAAGAAATCGGTTGAAAACATCAGTCAATCTTACGAGAAATACTGTTGAATAGTAGAAAATACATTTTCGTTAATAATTATTTTCCCATATTCCTCAAGACGGTGGACAGTTAAAGAGGTCTCTGATGCATACTCCAATAAAATACTGATAGTATTCTCAATTTGCTCCTCACTAAATTCCTGATCGTCAAATTCAACAAATAAGTAATAATTATCCTCGAACGAGTATAATGAGGTAGAGAAAAGATCTTCTTGAATTCGATTAGATAATGCAATTACATCGTCAAATTCATCAAATTTCAACATAAAGTGTAAGGAATTCTCAACCTCTTCATTTTGCTTTATTTGAAAATGTTCATCCAAAAATTCTTCAATTCTCTCATCTACTGGGAGTTCTTTAAGCTTTTCATCCGGAATAGGTAACTCAAATTTCTGTCCATCTTTAGAGACTTGTGCTTTTGTTACGAGAATTTCTAAACCTTTATCTAAGGCCTGTACTTGAATCCATAGCGGTCCTTCTACAGCAAAGTCTTCTTCTTGATGCACCTCATCCATCATTTCCCAAAAGAGTTCTTCACTTCTTTCCCGATTATACCATATTTCTTCACGGTCAAAGCCACGGTCTTCTATATCAATATAAGAAATATAAAATTTAACTGTATTTTCATTAATACGTTCAATTTCCATTATTCACCTCTCCCTTCTCATTTTAAATTATGGTTGAAGGGGCTATACCCTCAAGCATAGCTATGTCTAATTAATATAAAAAATTTAAATCTCTTTACTCTTGTACTTCTATTTTATGATAAAAGTATAAGAAAGGGAAATATATTTGCCTATTTTTTGAAAAATCCTTATTTGCCCATATTCAACAGGAAGACATAGCTATTGTGTGAATTTTAACGGAAGGACGAAAAAACTGCAAGTCTAAGTAATTCTCCAATTTAAAAACCTTCTTCATATGAAGAAGGTTTTTAATTAGTTCACCATTTTTTGTGCTTCTAATAGTTGGAAAGTACGAACCTTTCTAGGGAGAAAGCGTCTAATTTCATCTTCATTATATCCGACTTGCAAACGCTTTTCATCCATAATAATCGGCCTTCTCAATAAACCAGGATTTTGCTGAATAAGCTCGAATAGATTTTGTAAAGGTAATGTTTCAAGATCTACATTAAGCTTTTGGAATATTTTTGAACGAGTTGAGATGATTTCATCTGTACCATCTTCAGTCATTCGTAAAATTTCTTTAATTTCCTCTATACTTAAAGGTTCGGAAAAAATATTTCTCTCTGTATACGCAATTTCATGCTCTTCAAGCCATGCTTTCGCTTTACGACATGACGTACAACTAGGTGACGTGAACAATGTTACCATGAACCATTCACACTCCCTTAATGGAATTTATATTAGATTTCCTTCGTTAACTACTTTATAATTAATTTAAAGAAGAAATATCTATTATGTATTATACCTTATTTAATCCACTATGAATATAGTTTTCTTTAAATTGTTCGATAATATGTACAACTTGTGTACATTTATCTCCTATCGTATGAAACATTGCCCTTAACTAAAAAGTACAATTATTACTCGATATCCTGTAATACGTCTTGCTCTCGATTTTCCTCAATTGATAAGACCTCTTCAACAGGTTGATAAGAAGTACCGTAAAATTTTTTATCATTGTATGTGTGGATCAGTCGATACGTTTTTCTCATTGACTCAAAAATTAATTCCTCCGATTCGCCCTTTGGTGACCAGTATAAAATCTCTAACTGATTAATTTCATTCGTTGCAAGTGACCTTCTACGATAACCAATACTTTTAGCATGTTCAAAGCCCTCGCGTTTATAAAAACGAAGCCGTTTCTCGCTATCCGTATCTTCATAATCAATTGGTTCCACTTCTAATATAATCGGCTTTCCTTTTTCTTTTAATTTTTGAATAAGTTTATGGCCAAGCCCTTGTCCTCTTGCATCCTTTGACACAAATAAATAATCAATGAACGTAAACTCTTCAAATTCCACATACATTAGGACATGATAAGGTCCTTCATCTTTATGATATATGTCCCCCTTCTCCTTTAATAATGACTCCATATGTGCCTGTGATTTCATCTCTTCAACTGGAAAATACTGATTTAATTTATCATACCAATGCATATTTGTGCTCCTTTTAATTCAATTATCCTATTCAAACAAAATTTTTCTTTTCATTATATTAGACAACTATTATTGTGCCCCGTTTCTTAGAGCATAAACAAAAAACTCGGAACACCGAGTTTTTCTACATTTGTATTAGGTTGTTTATTACGGAGTATAGTCTACCCCATTTGTATACTTATTTCCTGCGTTCCATATTAGAAATTCCTCAATCCCTTGGTCATTCAGTGCTTTAATTTGGTCTTCAACTTCCTTCTTACCGTACACTTTGTAGTTTCCTGAGCCGAGCCAAGTAGCCGTAAAATCCTGAATCCAAGGTCTTGAGATTGGTGGGTTCTCCAATTGAGCTAACGTATTATTTTCAACTTTAGCATATTCTGTCACCAATTTATAAGGCTCAAGATCAGGTTTACTTATTCCGAAATAGGAAGTCCAATGACTAGGATAGATCATTGATGAAATAACATCTACATGCTTTGAAATTTTTGAAAAGTTTTGTCCAATTCCAGGTGCTTCAGGCAGTGTTGCTGTATAACCAAAAATGTCGACAGACACTTTAACACCATATGGCTCCAACTGCTCTTTCGCATACTTTACAAAACTTGTGACTGCTTCTACTCGTTTTTGAATATTATCCTCAGAGGAATTTTGAAAGTCACCTTGACTATATATAAGCTCATCATCTCTTAGCTCAAATCCTTCTGGAAAGCGTACATAGTCAAACTGAATTTCTTGGAAACCCATTTTTGCGGCCTCAATTGCAATTCCAACGTTATAATCCCACACCTCTTTCAAAAACGGGTTAACAAATGATTCATTCCGACCATTTTTCCACACAGTATCTCCTTCTTTAAAGGACCAGTCTGGATGTTCTTTTGCTAATACAGAGTCTTTAAATACAACAACTCGTGCAATTGGATAGATGTTTTCAGCTTCAAGTGTTTTAAGGGTCTTCATAGGGTCCTTAATATAGTCCTTCCCAATTTTTGCGTAAGGAGAAGACTCTTCCGGTTTAAAGGTGACATTTCCCCAATCGTCTTTGATGTCAATCACCATCGCATTTAAATCTGTTTTATTTACCAAAGAGACTAAATCATTAAAACGGCCTCCACCTGCAGAATGTCCAGTTACGTAAATTCCTCTAATAGCATCTGGGTATTCAAATACGAGACCAGAATCATAAATAAAACGCGGGATTCTTGCTGGCAATTCTTTTTTTAAGGAAGCAAATGCTTCTCTTTTGACATGATATTCAACTTCTAGCGTATCATTCTCTTTTGCCATGGTCTCATTTTGTGTAGGGAGGAGGAGGAGCATACTTACACTTAATACTTTAACTATTTGTTTTATTTTCACATTAATCTCTCCTCAATTGTAATGTTCACTGAATATAAGCCATTCATCCAAAAAATTTGTGGAAAAATGAAGAAAAGCTTTTTTCTATTATTCTAGCAGTATTCCGCTATTTAGAAAACAATCTTAGTAGATTCTGCAAAAATTCATGTGAAAATAGATAGTTATATATTATATGTAAGTCATTCATTCAATAGTAACATTAAAAAAACGATCTCAAAGAGATCGTTTTTTTTAATGTTTATATTGAGCTTTGTACTGTTCAAATTCCTTCTCTGAACAATATACAAAATGATCCGGAGCAACTTCACGCATTTCAAGCTTATCGTTGTTTGAATAATTATGAACATTTGGGTCATACGATTTTCTTGAACGTGTACGCTCATAATCAGGGTCTGGTAAAGGTATAGCAGATAATAACGATTGCGTATAAGGGTGTAAAGGGTTCTTGTAAAGGACATCACTTGGAGCAAGTTCTACAAGTTTACCAAAATACATTACACCAATACGATCACTAATGTACTTTACCATAGATAGATCATGGGCAATGAACAAATAGGTTAGCCCTTTCTCTTTTTGTAAATCCTTCAGTAAGTTCACCACTTGAGCTTGAATCGATACATCCAAAGCAGAAATTGGTTCATCTGCAATAATAAATTCAGGGTCAACAGCTAATGCACGCGCAATACCAAGACGTTGACGTTGTCCACCTGAGAATTCGTGAGGAAAACGATTAGCGTGCTCACGATTAAGACCAACTGTTTCAAGGAGCTCATAAACCTTGTTCAAACGTTCCTCTTTATTCTTAGCTAAACCATGAATATCGATGCCTTCAGCAATAATATCTGAAACCTTCATCCGTGGATTTAATGATGCGTATGGACCTTGGAAAATCATTTGCATTTTTTGATTGAATTTTTTTAGCTTGCTTCGGGACTTCTTCCCATGCACATCTTCACCATCAAATAACACATTACCGTCTGTTGCATCGTAAAGGCGAATGATCGTACGACCAGTCGTGGATTTCCCACAACCAGATTCGCCAACAAGCCCTAACGTTTCTCCTCTATATATGTCAAATGATACATCATCCACCGCTTTAACCATATTAGGTTTTCCTGGATTAAAGTATTGTTTTAAATTTTTAATTTCTAATAGCTTTTCCTTCGTTTGTGTCATTTTGCATTAACCTCCTCGAATAGCACTGGCTTTTCATAGTTAGAAGGCATTGTGCGTTGTCTAATTTTCACCGCTTCAGGAGGCTCAACCTGAGGAGCATCCGGATGTAACAACCACGACTTAACAAAGTGGGTATCAGAAACTTTATACATCGGCGGTTCTTTTTCTAAGTCAATTTTTAACGCATAGTCGCTTCGTAGAGCAAAAGCATCTCCTTTAGGAGGGTTTAAAAGATCAGGTGGTGTACCTGGAATCGCCTTAAGCTTCGCCTTTACTTCTGTATCCAATGTTGGCATCGACGATAATAAGCCCCAAGTGTAAGGGTGTCTCGGGTCATAAAAGATTTCATCTACTGTTCCTGATTCGACAATCTGTCCACCATACATTACCGCAACGCGATCAGCAACATTCGCCACCACGCCTAAATCATGGGTAATAAAAATAATAGAAGTATCTATTTTTTTCTGTAAATCTTTCATTAGTTCTAAAATTTGTGCTTGAATCGTTACATCAAGAGCCGTTGTCGGTTCATCTGCAATAAGAATCTTTGGATTACAAGCTAAAGCGATGGCAATAACCACACGCTGTCGTTGTCCACCAGAAAATTGGTGAGGATATTGCTTAATTCTAGCCTCTGGATTTGGAAGACCCACGAGCTTTAACAATTCAACCGTTCTTTTACGAGCGTCTGCTTTACTCAGTTTTTGATGCTTTAACAATGGCTCCATAATTTGTTTCCCAATCGTCATTGTTGGGTTTAAGGACGTCATTGGATCCTGGAAAATCATTGAGATGTCTTTTCCACGAATTTTCTGCATCTCTTTTTCAGTTAGTTGGACTAAGTCTTGCCCTTCAAATTTCATTTCACCATGCTTGATGAAACCTGGAGGGTTGGGAATTAAACGCATGATTGCTTTCGTTGTGACAGATTTTCCTGACCCAGACTCTCCAACAATCGCTAATGTTTCCCCTTTATCTAAGTGAAAATCTACTCCACGAACAGCTTGAACTTCTCCTCCATGCGTTGTGAAGGAGACGTGCAAGTCTTTCACATCTAATAACCTTGTCATTTTTATTTCCCCTTCCTTAATTACTTACGCATCTTCGGATCAAGTGCATCTCGAAGTCCATCAGCCATTAGGTTGAAACCTAAAATAATAACTGAAATAACAATTGCTGGGAATGCCATCATATGTGGATACGTTTGTAAAGAACGGAACCCATCATTTACTAATGATCCTAATGAAGCTAAAGGTGGTTGAATTCCTAAACCGATGAAACTTAAAAATGCTTCGGTAAAGATTGCTGCTGGTACAGTAAACATCGTCGTAATGATAATCGGGCCCAAAACGTTAGGAAGTAAATGCTTCCAAATTAAGCGATTATTCGATGCCCCCAGCGTTCTAGAAGCCAATACAAATTCTTGGTTTTTCAATTGTAAGATTTGTCCACGTACAATCCTGGCCATTCCTGTCCAACCAGTAATAACCATCGCCATTGTTATCGTGAAAAGTCCTGGCTCAAAAATGATGATGAACAAGATTACAACAATTAAATTCGGAATACCAATTAGGATTTCAATAAATCTTTGCATGATATTGTCGACTCGGCCACCGTAATAACCCGACGCACCACCATAGGCAATACCGATAAATAAATCGATTATGGCAGCTAATACACCAATGTATATGGAAATACGTGTTCCTTCCCAAGTTCTTGTCCAAATATCGCGCCCTAAATCGTCTGTTCCAAACCAATAATACTCATCGACACCTTTTAGCTCATACATATCGTCTCCTTCACGGTCTTTACCGTCAAAAGGAAGGAATCCTATGTTTTCTAATACTGGTATTTTAGGAGGCAATTTGGCATGACGAAGATTCTGGTCTTTATAAGAATATTCGTTCATGTAAGGTCCAACTAAAGCAAATAAAAGCGTGATCATAACTAAGATCATTCCAATGATGGCGCCCTTGTTTTTGCGAAGACGAATCCAAGCGTCTTGCCAAAAATTCAAGCTTGGTCTTGCTATCACCTCAGTCTCAGCGTCACTAACCTTCGTTTGTTCAAACAGGGTGGGCGATAAGTTTTGCTTAAGGTCTTGTTGGTCTTTATTGTTCTTCATTATTTTTTCCCCCCTGCTAAGCGAATACGCGGATCAACTATTCCATACAGAATATCCACTATGAAAATAACGGCAATAAATAGGAAACTAAAGAATATAGTTATTCCCATAATAATTGGATAATCATTCGTGTTTATGGATTGAACAAATTGAGGCCCTAATCCAGGAACAGCAAAGATTTGCTCAATAACGAGAGTACCTGTCATTAATCCAACGGTCATCGGACCAAGAATCGTAATAACTGGGATTAATGCGTTTCGAATTCCATGTTTAATAACTATGGCAGCCGAGCTTATCCCTTTCGCTCTCGCTAACAGAATGTAATCAGAACCCAATACTTCAAGCATTTCTGAGCGCATAAAACGAGCAATATTAGCTATAACGATAACCGTCAAAGAGATTGTCGGAAGGATACTATATTCCCAGCCTTCCCATAAGGCAACTGGCAGCCATTGAAGCTCAACCCCAACATAATACTGAAGTAAGGCAGCGAATACGAAACCTGGAACCGAAATACCAATAACGGCTATAAAGGTTGAACCGTAGTCGAAAATTGTATTGTGCTTAAGTGCTGCGATAATCCCCATGGCTAGTCCTATAATTGTTCCAATGACTAACGCTTGAAAGCCCAGTTGTGCAGAAGGTCCAATTCGTTCAGAAATAATTTTCGTTACAGAACGACCATCATAAATAAATGAAACCCCTAAGTCTCCTTGGGCTAAGTTTGTCATATATCTCACATATTGGACTGGAATCGGATCATTCAAACCATATCTATCCAGAATGAGTTCCTGTTGCTCTGGAGAGAGTTTCTCTACGTTTGTTAGTGGTGATCCAGGAAGGAGCTTCATTAGAAAGAATGTTGCAGTAGCTATTATGAGCAAAGTGATGATCATGTAGGCAATTCGTTGAATAGTATATTTGACCATGCCAAGCCCCCCTTTTAAAAGATTTTTCGTTTATTATATCATATTTCTAATAGTGTGGTTTTTTTAAATATATTCGCTAAATTTAGATAATTGTTGTTTCGTGGAAAAGGGAGAGTATACGCAATTTTGCGTACACTCTCCCTTTTGATGTGCTGTTACTCAAATGTTACTCGATATATGCCCATTTAAAGGAAACATCTGCTCCAAAGGAGTGACGAATAACACCTTTAACAAATTCACGCTCTAAGTAAGAGGATCCTCGTTGGTACATAGGAGAAATAACCGCTTCATCAAATAATAGTTTCTCTGCGTCAGCCATTGCTTGCCAACGTGCTGGTAAATCATTTGTTAATTCACCTTTTGATTGCTCAATTAGGCTATCAAATTCAGCATTTGACCAACCAGTTTGGTTGTTTGGACCATCTGTAATAAACATATCCATATATGTCATTGGATCTGGATAGTCTGGTCCCCAACCAGAATATGCGAAGTCATAATCTAACTCTTCTTCACGCTTAAGTTTTTGTTTAAACGGCTGTTGAGAAATTGATACAGTTAAACCTTCAAGGTTACCCTCTAACTGTTCTTTAATATACTCACCAAATTTTCTAGCATTCTCACCATCATAGTTCAATAATTCAAGCTCGAAAGAATCAATTCCTTCTTCTTCCTTCGCTGTTTTCCAAAGCTTCTTAGCTTCTTCAAGATTCATTACGTTCATATCACCATTAACTTCACGGAAGTCTTTGCCATCTGGACCAGTTACGAAGTTAGCTGGTACAAAGTAATCTGCAGGGACAGATCCGTTATTTAGTAATACGTCAACTACAGATTCTTTATCTATAGCCATTGAAATTGCTTTACGAGCATTTACGTTTTTAAGAATATCGTTTGTATGGTTAAAGCGTAGGTAGAATAAAGTTGATGTTTCACGAGTGTAGAAGTTTGGATCATCTTTCCATTTGTCTACGTACTCTGAGTTTAATCCAGCAATATCAACTCGATTAGTTTCATATAAACTTACTACAGTAGAAGTATCTTTAACGATATTGTAGTTAATTTCTTCTAGTTTAACAGTATCTGCATCCCAATAATCTGGGTTTTTCTTTAATTGGTAGCTTTGCTCATGTTTCCATTCTGATAAAACGAAAGGACCATTGTAAAGTGATTTATCTGCTTCTAAAGCATATTCTTCACCTTGTGCTTCAACATATTCTTGTTTTTGCGGGTAGAATGTTGCAAAAGAAAGTAAACCTTTGAAGTATGGAGCTACACTATTAAGCTCTACTACTAATGTTTTTTCGTCAGTTGCTTTTACCCCAACGTCATCAAGGCTTCCACCTTTTTCATGAGCCTCGTATGCGCCTTTAATATCATACATAATGTACGCATATTGTACACCTTCAGTTTCTGGGTCTAACACTTTTTTCCAAGCGTACTCAAAATCATGCGCTGTTACTGGTGAACCATCAGACCATTTCGCATCACGAATAGTGAACGTATATGTCTTACCGTCTTCACTGATTTCTGGCTCTGATTCTGCCATACCTAGAACTGGCTCATCACCTTCACCTAAACGGTATAAACCTTCATATACACTGTTCATTACTTCAAATGAAACGGAGTCACTTGCTTTAGTTGGGCTCATTTTAGGAATTTCTTCACCCGATCTTAAATTAAGTACCTGTGGTCTCTCTTTATCTGTGTCGTTGCCTGTGTCTTTCTGTGTGTCTTCATCAGTATCTCCACCACAAGCTGCTAAAAATGTGGAAAGAGCAAGAAGAAGAACTAATAGGAATGATAGTTTTTTCTTCATCCCGAAATCGACCTCCTCGTATTAATATTAACCTTCTAATTTGTCAGAAGATTCGTTACCTATTATATCGCATCTGATTTTTTTTGCAATATATATTTAACAGTTTTTTTGTGTAAATGACATAAAGGACGTTAAAATGTAGATTTTCTCCTGCCTATTTTAGGGCAATATATTTTTTTTTTTTTTATTTTTGGTAAACTATTTATTAATCTATTCGCTATAATCATACCTTATTTTTTGTTTTTTTATCCATTTGAAGGTATAAACATTCTTTTTGCTTCTTTATTTCATATCCTCACAACCCTTATAAAATAGATACAATCACTTCAATGATAATTTGTCCACCAGAAAAAGATATATGTACACTTATGCAACACAAACCAACATCTTCTATATATGGAAGTTATGCCTTTCCTATTTCTTTTACCCATCATATCCTGTATACTACTTACATCTTATTTTATAGTGACGGTGATCTTACGTGAAAAATATTTTACCTCGAATTTTATGGTTAATTATTGGAATTTTTATCATTTCTTTCCTTTATTCTTTTTTTTCCAACCTTCCTTTCCTTATTGCTTTTGTTAATTCTTTCTTTGTCATGGGGCTTTTATTATTAATGATTGGATCATTTACGTTTGTTGTAGAAAAAGGCTTTTTTAATGGCATCATATACAGTATTAAACGGTTTCGAAAAAGCACCCAAGCAGGAAAGTTTTTTTCAAAATATGATAACCTAGATAGCACAAAGCCGATTCATGAAGAGTATCTCGTCAAAAGAACCGTGTCCATTACCCAACCTTTCTTAATTGTCGGAGGACTATTGACCTTCATTTCAATCGTTGCAGCTTATTATCTAGCTTGATTGTTTTCAATATATTATGTATAATTCTTTTAACTTTATAAAAATTGCGTTGATGAAGAGTAGTACATTTAAGTGATAGCTCTTAGAGAGTTTGTGGCTGGTGAAAACAAACACTATCCTAAATGGAATGGACTTTTGAGCTCCACCTGCAAAAGCGAAAGTAAGTAGTTTGTGGCGTAACCTAGCGTTAATAGGAGTCTATGCTCGCATAGATACTAAGATGGCTTTTTTGAGCACTTAGGGTGGCACCGCGGAATTAACCATTCGTCCCTATTTTGTAATAGAGATGAATGGTTTTTTATGTTTTTATAAATAATTAGTATTAGGAGGAACAAAGATGAAAACGATTTTTTCAGGTATCCAACCGAGTGGAACCATTACCCTTGGAAATTATATTGGAGCAATGATGCAGTTTATTGAGCTACAACATGACTATCACTGTTATTTCAGTGTGGTCGATCAACATGCGATAACGGTATCACAAGACCGTCTTGAATTAAGAAAAAGTATCAAATCACTTGCTGCCATGCACATTGCTATTGGGATTGACCCTACGAAATCAACAATTTTTATCCAATCTGAAGTTCCTGCTCATGCACAAGCAGGCTGGATGCTACAATGCGTAACCTATATCGGTGAACTAGAAAGAATGACCCAATTTAAAGACAAGTCTCAAGGTAAAGATGCCGTTACAGCTGGTTTATTAACCTACCCACCACTCATGGCAGGGGATATCTTATTATACAACACTGACCTAGTACCAGTTGGAGATGATCAGAAGCAACATATTGAGTTAACTCGTGATATAGCAGAGCGATTTAATAAAAAGTATAACGACATTTTGACTATTCCAGAAATTCGAATTTCAGAAGTTGGCGCACGAATCATGTCTCTGCAAGAACCGACGAAGAAGATGAGTAAATCTGATCCAAATAAAAAGGCAACCATTACTTTACTTGATGATCCTAAGCAGATTGAAAAGAAAATCAAATCAGCAGTAACAGATTCAGAAGGAATTGTGAAATACGATAAAGAGAACAAACCTGGTGTTGCCAATTTACTTTCGATTTACTCTATTTTAGGGAATATCTCAATTAAGGAATTAGAAGAAAAGTATGAAGGGGTAGGATACGGCCAGTTTAAAACCGATTTAGCCGCTGTTGTTGTCAATGCTATTAAACCTATTCAGGAACGATATTATGAACTAATAGACTCAGATGAACTTGATCAAATTTTAGATGACGGAGCAGATAGAGCCAACAAGGTCGCTAGTAAAATGATTAAGAAAATGGAAAATGCAATGGGACTAGGCAGAAAAAGAAAACGATAAAGCCTTCCCAAAAATTATAGACATTCCCCTTTCTTTATGGGGTGAAGAGAGCAATATACAAAAAAAGAAGCCACTAAGGCTTCTTTTTTAATTCACTTTAGACCCATGCTCCATGTCCCATAGCTTTTCAAAAAATGGTTGACCTTTAATAATTCGTTCACATAGGCTCGCATGTTTCCTACTCCATCCCCATTTTGTTTCTTCATACAAACTCTTCCACACCTCATCAAATGTCATTCCTTGAATGATTCTATAGTTTTCAGGTGCCCACTCTGTGTACCAATAACGTACTTCTGCTGTATTATTTGATGAGTTTAATTGGTCTAGTGCCATAAATAACAATTGTTTCAGCTGTCTTTCCTTCCTTGTTAAGCCACTCATCACCTTTGGTTCAGGTGATAGGATGTGGTAATCCTTATTCTCCAATTGAAAACAAAAGTCTTTCGGTTCATGACATTCAATCATTTCATAGACCAATTGCTCTTGCCTAGGAATTAAACGACTTTTTCGAATTGGTACAGTATAACCAATCGTATCGATCGCAATAATCCCAATTCCATCTGTCACGACGAAGCAATAATCTAGTTGAACTCTTTCATGATTTTTTCGTAAATAAGCTTTTTGATAAATTTCTTTTAACAATTCTGCTGGAATCTCTGATAGATTGTTTTCGATGTAATGAAATAAAGGTTCCGATACTTTAATAAGTGGGACTTGATCTAACAGCTCGATAACGTCCTCTTTTCTCCATTCATGAAAATGACATACATTGTATCCATTTTCTTCGCCTTCGAACCAATTCACCCATACGTCGTGAAGATATAACATTTCGACCCCTCGCTTCAGACCTATTTGTCATTCAGTATAGGCAGCGATTGGTAAAAATATTCGTCAATATTTCATTATAAATTTTTTTCTATTTATGTTTGTCCTTGCTAGTGGGTAGGTAGATCGCTAAAGTAATAAAGAGCGTTCCAATAATAAATAAATAGCCTTCCATTCGCATTTTCATCATATCGATAAATTGTTGCACAGATAGACCCGTTGTTAATAAATTTAAATAGACAATTAAACTTACGCCCCCAGAAACAGCTAGTCCAAATCCAAGGAGAAGCAAAAACAGCCTAAATACCATCTCGTTCTCCCTTCCATAAAGAAATGAGCATGTCCATGCTCTAGTTCATCATATGTATAGAAAAAAAAATTATGATAAAATTACGTATACGTTTAGAGCTTCTTTACACAAACGAGGAAGGATATTCGGTTCCTTCCCTCGTCTTTTTTAACCCCTTTAACTCTTTTCTTCTTCTTTTAGTATAAACGTTTCTGAAGGTAAGGAAAGCATTTTAACCGTGGAAGCTGGATGGTCTGCCAACCATTGTTGTATAAGGTAATAGCCCACCGCATATCCCATCATTCTTGGCGCAAACCCTTTTCCAAATAATAAGCTCTCATGGACTCTCTCTCCTTTTTTGGCATCAAGGTTAGGTTTAATTGACGTGTTCCACATTCTTTGTAAATGTGGCTGTTTATATTTTTTGCACCAATCAGCAATGTATTCTTCACCACAATACTCCTTAACTGCTGATTCTGCTAAACCCTCAAATACAATCGAATCCAGCAATGTGAATTCTTTGTTCACTTTCAAGAGCTTATTCATTCTGACACAATGATGATATTCATGAATAAATAAAGCTTCCAGCT
Source organism: Bacillus spongiae (assembly GCF_037120725.1). Lineage (NCBI taxonomy): Bacteria > Bacillati > Bacillota > Bacilli > Caryophanales > Bacillaceae > Bacillus > Bacillus spongiae. Next base: position 270,524 of record NZ_JBBAXC010000003.1, on the reverse strand, counting down.
TTTTTCTCGACACGGACGGAGTTAAAAATAAAAATATTTTATCCTTAAATGATACTCCAGACATCTTCCCCTCTCTTCTTTGATCCAAAGGAAAGATCATTATGGGCACATTTGGACCTCTCCATTTCTTCTTATATTTCTTTTCAATCTTTTCGAGGTGTGTCCAATATTCTTTTTCAATTAATTCATCAACAGTATCTAAAATTCCTGTCGTTCGACTATACATTCCAAATCCCTTTAAGTACGTATATAAACTTCTCGCTTCATCTTTATTAACTCCACATGAGGCTAGTAATTTCTCAGGGGATTCTCCATGTTTTTTTAACAGTTTGTTTGTAGGAATAACCGACAAGGTCGTAACCCTCCTTCCCTCTCCTCATCATATGAACGAAAGAGTTAAAAGGTCCGTTATCTTGTATTCCTACTTTGAACTGAAAACAATACAAAAAAGGAGCTCACATCAGAGCTCCTTCAGCATTTATTCATTATCATATTTAGTAAATACGATTGTTGCATTGTGTCCACCAAAACCTAATGAATTACTCATGGCCGCGTTTATTTCCTGTTTTCGCGCCTTATTTGTAACATAGTCAAGGTCACATTCTGGATCTGGCGTTTCATAATTTATAGTTGGTGGCAAGATTCCTTCCTTTAATGCTAGAACGGTGAATATTGCTTCCACTCCACCAGCTGCCCCTAATAAATGACCAGTCATCGATTTAGTAGAGCTAATCGCTAACTTATTGGCATGCTCTCCAAAAACAGATTTTATTGCCATCGTTTCAAATTTATCATTATAGTCTGTGCTTGTACCATGAGCATTAATATAATCAATATCAGTTGGTGAAAGGTTACCATCTTCTATCGCAAGCTTCATAGCTCTCGCTCCGCCTTCTCCTTCTGGAGATGGTGAAGTGATATGATAGGCATCAGCCGTTGAGCCATACCCTACAATCTCAGCCAAAATATTTGCTCCTCGATTAAGGGCATGTTCTAAATCTTCTAGAACGAGCACACCCGCTCCTTCACCCATCACGAAGCCATCTCGATTCGCATCAAATGGTCGACTAGCTGTTTTTGGGTCTGGGTTAGTCGATAAAGCCGTGTTTGAGCTAAAACCAGCCATAGACATTGACGTGATTGGCGCTTCCGTTCCACCTGCAACCATTACGTCAGCATCTCCACGCTCTATAACTTTAAATGCGTCCCCAATGGAATTGGTTCCTGTTGCACAAGCGGTTACTGTACAGGAGTTCATTCCTTTTGCTCCAAGAGTAATAGACACCTGTCCAGCTGCCATATCCGGAATCATCATTGGGACAAAGAACGGACTTACACGTCGATATCCTCGTTTCTGGAAAACTTCATATTGTTTTTCGAAGGTTTCCATACCGCCAATACCGGAGCCTATCCACACACCTACTCGATGAGCATTTTCATCATTAATAGTCAATTGTGCATTCTTTACAGCCATTAAGGAAGCTGCTACAGCGTATTGCGTAAAACGATCCATCTTTCTTGCTTCTTTTCGCTCTAGCCATTTTTCTGGATTAAATTCTTTTACCTCACCGACTACCTTTGCTGGAAAATCATCAGGATTTAATCTTGTCATAACATCAAGTCCTGATTTTCCTTCCTTAATATTTTCCCATGTAGTTTCCGCATCATTCCCTAAAGGTGTCACGGCACCGACACCCGTTACGACCACTCGTCTTTTTTTCATCATGTTATGTCCATCTCCTTTTTTTACTTTAAGAAAACTTGTTTATTAAAAATTATGTGATTATTTTCCCCATTTCATCACGATAGCTCCCCATGTAAGGCCACCACCAAATCCAACCATAACAATAACATCATCATCATTAATTTTTCCAGCTTCTACTTCATCCACAATTGAGATTGGAATCGAAGCAGCAGATGTGTTTCCATATTTATGAACGGTTTTAGACATTTTTTCTTCAGGTAACTCTAACCGTTGTCGTGCTGATTCCATAATTCGTATATTTGCTTGATGAGGAATTAAAAAGTCTACATCTTCCTTTGTTAATCCAGCTTTATCTAACACCGCTATACTTGATTCTCCCATTTGGCGAACAGCAAATTTGAAAACTTCGCGTCCATTCATTTGAATGATGTCCTTCTCCTGATAAAGATGCTTTCCACCTGAACCGTCTGACCCTAATTCAAATGAAAGAATTCCCCTATCTTTTGAAACAGGTCCCATCACTGCTGCCCCAGCACCATCTCCAAATAAGACTGCTGTATTTCGGTCTTCCCAATTCATAATTTTTGAAAGTTTTTCTACTCCTACTATTAGGATATGTTTATAAGCATTATTTTCAATAAATTGTTTCGCTGTAATCATTCCGTACATAAAACCTGCACAGGCTGCGCTTATGTCCATCGCTGCTGCATTTTTCGCACCTAACTTCTCTTGTAGCATGCACCCAACTGAAGGAAAAGGTTGATCTGGTGTTACCGTAGCAACAAGAATGAGATCAATCTCCTCTGGATGAATCGATGCGTTTTCAATTGCTACTTTTGCAGCTTCATAAGCCAAGTCTGACGTATCCATATGATCAGGCGCTATTCTTCGTTCTTCAATTCCCGTCCTTGTTCTAATCCACTCATCTGTCGTATCCATTATTTTCTCAAGATCGTGGTTAGTGACAACTTTTTCAGGGACATATTTCCCAATACCTATTATACCTGCGTTCATATCAATACCCCTTCCATTTTATCATTACCTTTATTGCAAAACCTATTATCTATTTATATTATTTATTATTATGACTTGGTACTAATTTTATCGAAAAAAAATCAATTTGGCAACTGCTTTCTCCTCATTGATTATGTTTAGGCTAAAAGTCTATCTATATTCCTTGGTGTATGTTGCATCCATTTGCTGATGGTTGCTTTCTAGCTCTACTAACTTATTTTTTCACAAAAAAACCGCCCAAATCAGAGCGGTTTAGCTTAATTCATTTCTTTTTTTGCCTCTTGCTTTCCGAGTTCATACGCTTCTGACATTATTTGATTGAAAAGCGTCATAAAAGGTTGAAGCATATCCATTGAAAACTCTATTCCTGCTTCATCCATTTTCGTTTTCGCTTCAGGAAAATGCTTCATTGCAATTTGCATAAACTGCATGGTTTTATCATCATTCATTATTACTCAATTCCTCCAATCCCTACTCGCTATTTGAATGTTTAGTCTAACTAGAACATTTAAAGCTATATTAACTAATTATGTCAATATTATAGCCTATTCATTGGTTTAAGAAAAGAAGAATCACCACTCTACTTATTGAATACTTAACCGATACTTTTACACAAAAGAAGCTACTTTCTCACCCTTTACTGAAGATACCATTAAATTCTATCATTATAACAGGTGCTTTTTGAACATTCGTTTTAAACAGTATGTAAAATCAGGATTGAAATGTCTTTTTTATAAAAAAGCTACTATCAATCCTGATATGATTTTTCCTGTAGCCTAAGTCCTTCTTTTATTGAAATAGATGACGGAATTACCTCCTTTTGCTGAACGTATGACCGAATAAAGTTAAGAGGAGATAATTGAACATCAATGTCAGTTAGTTCGCTAATTCCCCGTTCCCACTCCTTTTCTTTATTTGACACATACAGATATACCCCTTCCTTATCCAATTGATGGACGAATGTATTAGCCACATCCCTTACAAATAACACATCCTCTGGATCATCCCGTAAACCTTCGATGCTTATTTCTTCGTGATTATTATTTAATATTGAGGCATACAGGTAGTTTGCTGGTTGACTAGGGCCATAAACAGTAGGTAAATATATAATTGAAGTTTTATTCTTTATGTTTAATTTTTCAATCACTTTAGTTAAATCAATGTGTTCCTCCTTATAACGTTTGCTTAGCATATGAGTAGAAAACAGGAAGTGAAAATGGATGTCTTCCATAGGCTCAATGCCTTTGATTTCTTTTGTTAAACTTTCGTGATGACCTTCCTCATAATCAAAATATGGAAATACCATATGAGTTATTTTCTCTTCTTTTTGTTGAAAGGGATAAGCAGCGTAATTTACATTAGCATTACGACCAATTTCAAGCCATTTCTCCCCTTGCTCTCCCTCATCAAACCCTTCTACTTCATATCCATACTCTAATAAACTTTTGCAAAGCTCAAACCCTAAAAATTGCTGGGCAGCAAACACAATGACTCTATTCAATAAAAGCATCTCCCTTTCCATTTCATAAAAACTAAAGAATTTTTTCTTCTTTTCGATAAAATAAAATAAGTTTATTGCTAACGGTTCTATTTTTCTCAGGAACTAAGTAATTAAGTTCCACTCGTCTTGAATTCCCCATTCTTTCTACATATATATCTTTTATGAGATGAAATTGAGATTTATAACGGTTGGAACCAATCCACTGAATTATACAAATGGGAATATCCGTTTTTGCAATAAAGTAGGCCTCTGTATCAGCAATATTAAACTCCCTTTCACATTCTTCCACACTTTTTTCATATACTTTAGCAAGTTCATGAAGGATTTTTTTATAAAAAAACTTCTGCTCATGTTCATGTTCTAAATGCATCGGTATGGAGATACATGGAGAATAAAGAACCATCGACCGTATTTTTTCATTTAGCAATGGAACGAGCTTCTCGGCCACTAAAGCTCCCATCCCGTCCGCTAAAATGTGAATTCGATCATTGAGAATTTCATTTCTGATAATGTAGTGATATACTCTTTTGGCTAAACGAACCGCCTTTTCATGTCCCCAATGACATCCATAAAGATTTGAATAGCATACTAAATAACCATTTGCATTTAATTCCTCGATTATTTTTTTTCTTGTTTCATGTTGCATCCAAAAGCTACTGATCTCATCAACATAGTGATTAAAGTCCCCTAAAATCATCACAGCAAATCCGTTCGGTTTTTCAGGGTAATGCACCATGCACCATTCGTTTTCGATTTGAAATCTCCGCTCCCTCATTTATAATTCTCCTTTTACGTACTAAGTCATATTATTGTATGTAATTGTTAGAACGAGGAAATGTCATTCGCCCAAAATAGAGTAAAAAGCTCCTATATGTTTCGTGATTAGATACGGAAAAATATTTATTATTACATAAAGCTATGGTATGATGAAACATGTAAATACGAGATATGTTATGTTTACATAAAAGGTGAGGTGAGAGTAGTGAGATATTTTTGGACTTTCTTTTGGACACTATTATTAGTTGAGATGCTCTCATATGTCGTTAGTTCAATGAATGGTATAGAGTTCAATCCGGAAGCAGCAGCAATTCTAGCCGTTATAACGACATTGTTACTATTTGTTGTATCCGCTGTCATCCCTAATGACTCCGTGGAGGAACATTAATCTCTTTGATATAACCATAAAAAGCTCATCCAAGTGATGAGCTTTTTATAATTTACTTCATATAAAAGAGATTTAGTTAGAATTACTAAATGGGCTATTTTAACTCCACATACATAATTAAGTAAGCGACGAAAATATTTTTCACGTCTTAAATGGACGAATAAAAGGGATTGCCGAAAGGATTGTTCGATGATCACCCTTCCATTAAAATTTTGGTAAATAAGTCCAATGGCGATTATGATTTGAATTTTCCGGGAAACGATCACCAGACTTCAACTTTATTTTTTTGGGATTCTTCACATTACTTCCAGTTTCACCAATCTCAATGTAAATACCATTATTCGGTGCTTTGTCTCCTCCACGAAAATGTCGCGGTTGCCCCATTTTACTTCCTCCTTCCTTTGTACCTAGATTTACTATTACTATTCGTCGTAAACGGTTGTTTCATACGGATGAAATTTACTACTCTTACTTTAAAGCCTAGAAAAACTACTTTACACATCATTGCTTCATCATGTTAAATTATAAGATGTGAACAAAAATGACGGAGGATATTCATGATTACAGATAATTTAGGTGAATTACTCAAATATTTACTATTAGGTATTTTTCAAGGATTTACAGAACCCATTCCCATTTCATCTAGTGGGCATCTTCAAATCGCAAAGGAATATTTCAGCATTGAGTATAATGGGTTAACCTTCGATATTCTCGTTAATACAGCATCCCTTCTCGCTGTTTTAATTATATATCGTGAAGATTTACTTCGCCTCATCAAAAACGGTGTCAGCTATCTCTCAACCCGAGACAATGCTGCAAAGGCTGATTTTAACTTTATTATTTACTTAATCATTGGAACCATTCCTGCCGGAGTAATTGGAGTTGTTTTTGGTGATTTTATCGAAGGGCAACTTGCAAACAATATTAAAGTTGTAGCCATTGCCTTACTTGTCACTGGGATTGCTCTATGGTTGATTCGCAATTTGAAAGGAAAAAAAAGCGACGGAGAATTATCAATGAAGGATGCTATCATTGTCGGATTAGCCCAAGCCGTTGCGTTAATACCTGGAATAAGCCGTTCAGGAGCAACGATTGTTGCAGCAATGGGACGAGGAATGAAGCAAGAAACGGCACTTCGTTATTCATTCCTATTGTACATCCCTATTAGTTTAGGGGTAACGTTGAAATCCATCGGTGATTTAGTAGCGGACGAATCCATCTTGAGCTTAGCGATTCCCTATTCTCTAGCCTTTTTCGGTTCACTCATCGCCTCCTACTTTTCCTTGAAATGGTTTATGAATATCATGGCGAAAGGGAACTTAAAATACTTTGCTATTTATTGTTTCATTGTAGGAACACTCGTACTAACTTTAACTTAAAAATTTTATTCTTATCTATGCTATAATTAAATAGAGTTGATTAAATCGTAAGGGTGTGAACACTATGCAAACGCCTATGAAAATTTCTGCAGAATTAAAGCAATTATTTGAAGCTACAAATAATAAAAAGATACTCGATAAAGGAACCTACCTTTATCAAGAGGGAATGGTTGCATCTGAGTTATATTATATTCTTAAAGGTAAAGTCCAAATAAGCAAAGTCATTCCTGATGGCAAAGAGTTGTCAATTAAAATTGCAGCTCCTGGTGATGTAATTGGAGATTTATCGCTATTTTGTTCTTCCTCTTCTTATATGCTGAATGCAAAATGTATTGAGAATGTAGAAGTCCTGGCCATAAATAAAGTAATTTTTGAAGATAAATTGAGCTCCACACCTCATCTAACTTTGGAATGGCTAAAATATGTGCAACTACAAAACCAAAAAAATCAAACGAAATTTCGGGACCTAATATTACATGGTAAAAAAGGGGCCCTTTATTCTACATTAATACGACTTTCCAATAGCTACGGTACCTTAACTCCAAAAGGTATTGTCATTGAACTTTCGTTAACTAATCAAGAATTGGCTAATTTCTGTGGTACTTCAAGGGAAGTAGTAAATCGGATGCTCAATGATTTAAAAAGAGACAAGGTTATATCCTTTGAAAAAGGAATCATAACCATTCACCAGCTGTCTCATTTAAAAAATGAAATTGACTGTGAAGATTGCCCCATTGAGATATGTCGAATCGATTAATCTCTTTGCGAAAACAAAACACACTACTTATTAAAAGTCCAAAAAGGGGCTGACCAATCGTCAAAAAATCGACTTATTGGTTTGCCCCTTTGTTTTTATCGTATACCTAAAGCGATTTTCGCGTAACGTGACATCATATCACGACTCCAAGGTGGACTCCAAACGATATCTACTTCCGATTCTTTTACCTCAGGTAATTCACTTAGTGCTACTTTTACTTGATCTACAATCGTACCTGCAAGTGGACATCCCATTGATGTTAATGTCATCGTCACTTTCGCTTGTCCTGATTCGTCAAGTGAAACATCATAAACTAACCCTAAGTTCACTATATCTATACCTAATTCAGGATCCACCACTTGTTCTAATGCACCCATCATACTATCTTTCATTTCTTGATCCATTATAATCACTCCCTTTCTTCTTTATCATATCAAATTAGTGGCGCCTATCAAAATTACATGACTTGTATTTTTTATTGAAATTAACTAACGAATCGTATTTTCTATAGTTTAAGTAGATGTTTCCTTAAGACAGAAAATATATTTCCCTCTGTTCCTACTTACAGGTTCACTAAGTAAAAAAACACCTTATTTTTTTGCAAGTTAAGACTAACAGGTAGACATTTTTTCAATCAAACATATACACTATAGAAAACAAATATACATAAGGAGCGAAAATAATGACAGAAAAACACTTAATTGTCCTCGATTTAGACGGAACATTACTTACTGATGATAAAAAAATATCTACCAAGACGAAGAATGTTTTACATACATTAATGAAACAAGGTCACGAAGTCATGATTGCGACAGGGAGACCATATCGTGCTAGTGAAACGTATTATAATGAATTGGGTTTAACTTCACCCATTGTTAATTTCAACGGTGCATTTGTTCACCACCCGTTAGATAATAGCTGGGGAATGTTTCATGAACCGATGGACCTTGACGTAGCATTAGAAATTGTGGAAGCTTGCAAGGAATTCTCTTTTCATAACATTATTGCTGAGATAATGGACGAAGTGTATTTTCATTATCATGATGAACGTCTAATTGACATTTTTAGCTTTGGTAATCCTACGATTGCAACGGGAGATTTAAAAAAGATATTAACGGACCATCCCACCTCCCTCCTCATACACGCAGAAGAGAGCATTGTACCGATGATACGTAAACATTTAAGTAAGGTTCATGCTGAAGTTATTGACCATCGACGCTGGGCAGCTCCTTGGCATGTCATTGAAATTGTCAAAAAAGGATTAAACAAAGCAATAGGAATTGAAATTGTAGCCAAAAGGCTTGGCATACCTCGAGAAAACATCATTGCTTTTGGAGATGAAGACAATGATATAGAAATGATTGAATATGCTGGAACAGGGGTTGCGATGGGAAATGCAATTCCCCCATTAAAAGACTTGGCTAATGAAGTAACTTTATCTAATGAAGAAGATGGAATCGGTGTTTATTTGGAAAAACGTTTTTTACTCAATTAAAACTTCCAATTATTATGTCCGTTAATTCTTTTCTTTTCGCAAATACTATGAATGGGTGAGTTTTCTTCACCTAGAAGCCAAGAAGGGGTGTTTGTATTGGGAAAAAGCAATAAGTCAAAGCGATTTATTCAACAAGGAAAAAATACGGTTTCCAAACATGATGACCGTATTCCCTATCATCTAACCTTAGCAGAAGCAGAAGCACAAAAATTGCAAAACGTAAAAGATTCCTCTTTAGGGGGGATTTAGTATGACAAACCCATTGTTTGTACAAGCACGTGACTTTGTCCAACAAGCTGTACAAGCGTGTGAATCAGGCAATGCTGAGGAAAAACAAGCTTATATCGCAAAGGCTAAAAATGCTCTATCAAGTGCTTTTGCAAATAGCAATGTGCATGAACAGGCACAACTACGTCAAATGCAGACAGAACTTCAACAGCTTCAATAAAAATAGAAGCCCCTTCAAAAGGGGCTTCTATTTTTATTGATCCTTTTTTAACAAGATGGAATATTGATGAAGAAAAGTTCCATCGTTTTGATTTCGTTCATATAACGTTAATATATGTTTGTTCGTATGTTTTAAATTTTTAACTGTCAAATTAAAGGAGAATTTTGACCAATTAGGCTCCTTTTTATTAACTTTAACTAACGTTTCACCCATCAATTCATGGTGACCATCGTCTACGGAGTAATAAAAACTCCCTTCTCTCGTCCTTGCTTCACCTTTTACTCTATACTTTCCTTTTTCCAACTGTTTAATTTTAATATTTCGAAAAACTTCATTGCCATTGCTTAAAATAAACTGATTATCAGCTATTTTTTCAAACACAATGTTCGGATCTGTTTTCGTAGGAAGAAACCGAGCTTTAATTTTGTACAAGCCTGAATGTACCGGTGTTTCATTCTTCCAAATGCTTGTCCATACTTTTGTTTGACCTGGCATAATTTTTAATGTATGATCCGACTTAGAAAACTTCTTATTTAAACTATATCGATATACCTCACGCTTTCCATCATGCAAGATCACATAATCATACATTTTGTTTGTTGCAAATTGAAACAATACTTCACGACTACTATTGTTATGCAAGGAAAGGTTAATTTTGACTTCATCTCCCACTACAGTCGGCTCGACTTTCCACACCACTTTTTGACCACTAACTGCCCTGACATTTATACTGTTAACCAAAATGAAGCTTATACAAAAAAAGAAACAGAGCCATTTATTCTTCAAGGGGATTCACTCCTAATTAAATATATCCTCTTTTAGTATTGGCTTGTTTCCTTATCTTAGTCTATATGGAGCTATATCGTTTTTTTCTCTCTATAATCGTTGTAATATCTAGAGTACTACCGTAATTTGAACGAAAAAAACTTTGTTATTTTCGTTCAAAATCGCTACACTAGTATCAAAAGTTATTCGCTTTTCTATAGATATACAAATAAGAATAAAGAAGGTGTCATTATGACAATCAAATTATTAGCCGACAGTGGCTCTGACTTACCGTTACATTTTTTTGAAAAAGAATTCACCGAGTTAATACCACTTCGTGTACATATTGATGATACAGAATATGAAGATCTCATTACGATTAACCCACAGAAGGTTTATGAAGCCATTCGAAATGGAAAAAGGCCCATAACCTCTCAAGCATCTCCAGCTATGCTAGAAAAACTGTTCACTACAATTGCCGAGAAAAAGGAAAGCGGTATTTATATAGCCTTTTCATCAGAATTATCTGGAACTTACCAAACAGCTGTAATGGTAAAGGAACAAGTAAAAGAAAACTACCCACACCTTGACTTAACCATTGTCGATTCAAAATGCGCATCACTAGGATATGGATTAGTTGTCAAAGAAGCAGCAGAGTTGATCGCAAAAGGGGCATCAAAGAACGAAATCCTTTCCATAATAAATGACCGAGTTAGTCATATGGAACACTTATTTACTGTAGAAGACTTAGATTATATGGCAAAAGGAGGTCGTGTTAGTAAAGCCTCCGCTTTTGTTGGAGGTCTACTTAATATCAAGCCCTTGCTTCACGTAGAAGATGGGAAGCTTGTCCCTATTGAGAAGCTACGCGGGAGAAAGAAATTACTCCATCGACTTTTAACACTAATGGGAGAACGTGGCGATACGCTTGAAAATCAGGTTGTTGGTATTAGCCACGGAGATGATCTTGAACTAGCTATGGAGATGAAACAACTCATTCAAGAAAAATTTGGCACGAAGGATTTTTATATCAATTTGATTGGAAGTGCTGTTGGTGCACACGCCGGCCCTGGAACACTCGCTATTTTTTTCTTAAATAAACGCTAATACATACTATCTGCCTTCTACGGAAAACTACTATTAAAAGTGAAAGGAGTAAAACGAAATGCCTCATACTTCAGACAACGATAAAAAAGCTCAAGATAAACAAGCTTTTAGACATGAACAGAACATGCAAAAAGATAAAAATCAAAAAGCAGGGAAACGACAGTATTCTAAAAAAACGGATCACCTCTAATCAAGGCTAATAAAAGTAAAGGACCATTTATACACTAAGAAGAACTAGGTATGTTGACTAGTTCTTTTTCATTTCCTTAAGGGATCAAACACTCTGGTTTTCTTCTTAATAGTTCAGAACTAATAGGTAAAGACTATTTATTATGAAGTGATGTACTTCGAAATCCAAGATTAAGGAGTGATTCATTTGGCTAATAATCAAAGCCAGCACCAAACCTTTCCTCCACAACATCAAAACCATCAGCCTGGAACGGAAAAAGAAATGAATCCACAACCAAAGTATGTTGACCCAAATTATAAAGGCAGTGGAAAATTACAAAATAAAGTTGCGCTGATATCAGGTGGTGATAGCGGTATTGGAAAATCTGTTGCTATTTATTTTGCAAAAGAAGGCGCAGATGTGGCCATCGTCTATTTAGAAGAACACGAAGATGCTCATGAAACAAAAATACTTGTAGAGAAAGAAGGACGGAAATGTGTCCTTCTTAGCGGAGATATTGGGAGCGAAACATTTTGTAAAGATGTCATTAATAAAACGATTAATGAATTAGGGCAGCTTAATATATTAGTGAATAATGCCGCAGAACAGCATCCTCAAAATAGTCTATTAGATATCACAAGTGAGCAGCTTGAACGTACATTTCGAACGAATATTTTTTCCATGTTTTATTTATCTAAAGCCGCTCTTCCCCATCTAACGCAAGGTTCTACAATAATCAATTCAGCATCCATCACCGCTTACAAAGGACATAAAACATTGATTGATTATGCTTCAACGAAAGGGGCCATTGTTAGCTACACTCGTTCACTTTCTGAATCTTTAGCTAGTCAAGGAATACGCGTTAATGGAGTTGCTCCAGGTCCAATATGGACGCCACTAATCCCTTCTACTTTTACTGCTGAGGAGGTAAGAACCTTTGGTTCAAACACGCCAATGGGACGCGCAGGTCAACCGTATGAATTAGCTCCAGCTTTTGTGTATCTTGCTAGTGAAGATTCGAGTTATGTAAGCGGACAAATGATACACGTAAATGGCGGTGCCTTTTTAAATACATGACCAAAATATCTGATCAAATAAACATAAAATAAAAGGAGCCTCAAGAAGGGGCTCCTATAAAACAATTTATTAAATCTTGGATATTATTTTCCGTTTAACCTTATTCTCAATAAATGGCTATTGGAATCAACTGCCACCCACATTTTTATTATCATTTCTGATTCTCTTGAAAAAAATCAAAGATTCTCTTAAATACTTTGATTTCATTCGCTTTTTTATTGATACCATGGCCTTCATCTTCTAGAATGATGTATTCAACTTCTCTCCCATACTCCCACAATCTTTCCACAATTTGATCTGACTCTTCTTTCACAACACTTGGATCGTTTGCACCTTGTATAATTAACATAGGCTTTTTCATCGACTTTAAATAAGTAATGGGTGAATCTTCAATCAACTTTTCTTTGTCTTTTTCAGGGTGCCCAATCATTGATTCCAAGAAAGGTTTCCAAAAGTCTGGAACACTATTGATAAATGAAAATAAATTGCTCGGTCCGCATATATCCACAATTGCTTGAAAATATTCAGGATGACGTCCGTGTAACAATAAAGACATATACCCTCCGTAACTTGCACCTAATAAAAATATTTTATTTAAATCGGATCTCCCCGATGCAGCTAACCATTCAATTCCGTGTACGATATCCAAACGGGGGCCGTACCCCCAATCCTTTTCGACCATTTTCGAAAAGGAGAGACCATACCCTGTTGACCCTCGAAAGTTAGGCTGAAAAAAATTGTATCCTTTTGAGGTGGCCAATTGAATAAATGATTTAAACTGCTGTTGCTCATGAAATTGCGGACCACCATGAGGCCAAACTATCGTATAACCATTCTCAACCTCACTTTTCGAACGATAATACAACCCTTCAATCATTAAACCATCAAAAGATGGATAATGTACGACCTCAGATTCAACAAAAATTTTTCTTGATGCTCCTATCACTTGATGATTCGTAATCTCTTTCCATTCAGTTCCTTCTTTTGGGAGCATATATATATTATCTGGACGAGTGTCTGTACTTCCTAAAATATAACAATTACCTCTATTTCCTACTAAAAACTTAGTAATAGAAGTGACTGGAATAACGACTTCATTTATCTCTTCCTCATCGAGATCTAACTGGAAGACACGACTTCTGACTCCACTTGAACCATAAACATACAAGCGATTAGACTTTTCTTCCCATTGCAGATGCTTCATTTCATAGCCTTCTATATGGGCGATTTTAGAATATTGCTTTCGCTTCAGATTGTATTTCATCAAGTATGATACATCCGCATCAAAATTAGTTGTAAAATACATTGTCTGATTGCTAGTAAATATCACATCTCCAACTGTATATTCCTGCTCTGTTTTTGGTAGGATTGTGAATTTTTCATCATTGGAATGGAGAAAAAAATTAATATTTGTACTTGAAAACTGTTTTAAATAAACAAAATGAGATTCATCTGGACTTACTGCTGTTAAATAAGTCGTAGTATGCTCTCCATCTAGCAATAATTGATCTTCTTTCGTAGAAATATGATAAACAAAACTTGATAAGTAAGATTTATTTTTCTTATTTGAAGTATAGTAAACTCTTTCTCCATCATTTGATAAAATTGGTGCTAAATGGCGTGCGCTTTTCTCACTACAAAGTGGTACTAACGCCCCCCCATTTCTGGATAAAGCATAAATTTGACTATTTTCATCACCGTCTTGATCAAAACTTGTTAATATAAACCTTCCTTCTTTTTCAAAAGATAGGTGATGACAATATTGATTAATACTTGTCATTTGATAGGGAGAGTGATTAGGTAAATCCATTCCCCAAATGTTGAATTTTCCATTTAAGTTAGTTGAATAGATTAGTTGATCTTCATCGTGGCTTACAGCAAAATCACCAATTCTAACCGTTAAAAAAAATGATTCTGGATCAGGCTTAGGAAACATTATCATTATCCATTCCCCTCTCATTTTTTATTTCATATAGAAGAAATAAACTAGATTGAATTACTACTTTATTAAAAGCTCCTTTTCTCTATATAAACAGTCATTTCTAAGTTAATTAATATAAAAAACACCAAACATGATATATACTCCATACGTATTGGATGTATTTCACATTTGATGTTCTTTACAACTAAAATTCTATTCAGTTTACAGTCTTTTCATTCTTATAAATTACCCCTGTTGGAACAATGAGTGGGATAGGTTATTCCTTATCCCGCTGTTTATTTTCTTTACTTTTCTTGCGGACAAAGTAAATAAAAAGTATAAATAAAACATATACCGTTACTAAGGACAAAATTAAACCCATATTTAATCCTCTTTCATCGGCAACAGCATAAATTTCAGACGTTTCTCTATCTAAAACGATGTCAAATTCACCTTTATCATTTTTTACGATATCACCAGCAAGTAACCCTCGTAACTCTTTGCCTTCTTCAAAGAGATTGGCATCAACTTTTACCGATTTCGTTTCACTACTATCATTGATTGCAACAATAATCGTTTCATCTTGGTATTGACGCTTATAAACAAGCATACCCTCATTACTAGAAATGGTTTCAATACTTCCTCTAGTAAGTGCTGGAAGTTTCTGTCGTAACTCTCCTAATAGGGAAATATGATCGATAAGTTCTTTTTCGGTTTTAAAATTCATTATTTTACGATTTTCAGGTGATTCTCCACCATTAAGGGCTATTTCAGACCCATAATAGCTGATAGGAATCCCAGGGACGGTGTACATATAAGTAAACGCCTGTTTCCATCGAGTTGGTGGAAATTGATTTTCATCTGCTGCAAACATTGTAAACCGAGACATATCTTTATTATCAATAAACGTCCCCATTACGTATGGATCACGATAATTTTCCTGATTCACTTCCCAAAAATTAGGTAATTCATCCGTAGAAATATCGTATGTTTTAAATACATTTCGAAGTTCTTCGCTTTGAGGATAATCAAGAAAACCATCGATTCCCATATCGGTATATTTTCCAATACTACTAGGGTCAGTATTGTCAATCTCTCCTAGTAAATAAAAATTATCTTTAACTGACTTTACTTCTCGCGAAAACTCTTCCCAAAAAGCCGGAGTGACCTGCTGTATTGCGTCCAGGCGATATCCATCAATATCCGTTTGTTCAATCCACCATTTCGCAGCATCCAATATATACGCTTGCACTTCTGGATTTTCAGTATTTAAGTTATTTAGATTATCTTTTTCGTTAGCGACCAACTCTTCACCACGAATCCAATCGCTCTTTTCAGGGGCAGAAAACCATGAATGATTTGGACCAACACTATTAACAACAAAATCTAAAACAACCTTTAAATCTCTTTTATGGGCTTCCTCGACTAATTGTTTAAAGTCATCTAATGTTCCAAAATGTTCTTCTGTATTATAAAAGTCTGTCACCCAGTAACCGTGATATCCACCCTCATCATTGTCAAAAACAGGTGAAATGCCAATTGAAGTAAACCCCATGTCTTTTATATAGTCAAGTTGACTCAAAACACCTTTAAAATCTCCGCCTTGGTATGCGTTCAAATCTTTAATGTTTACTTCATAATCGTTCGTATTGTCTCCGTTTAAAAAGCGATCTACCATAACATAATACATTGTTTCATCTTGCCATTTTCGTTCTTCTTTTTCAGCTGCTCCAGTTGGGAGAGCATAAAAAAGAAGAAACGGGATTAAAAGAATGCAATATATTCTTTTCATCTCCGCTCCTCCTTATTCGACTATTTTGTTATAGATTAACCTTTTGTATCGCCAGCCGTCAATCTAGATACAAAGCACTTCTAGAATCATATCATAATGGGAACAACTAAAAGTGAGTTGAGCGTCTCAACTTATTAGAAATTATTACAAAAAGAATATAATATTTTGATGACCAACGAGACGATAGTATATAAACAATACTTTTATTATACTTCCATTCTTCCTTTTCACAAGAGGTTTTCTAGGTTTATCTACAATTGATGCTTATCAATTTAACATTTTCGCCATAATCATAATAAATCATTGACTTTTAAAAGGAGGTTTCTTCTATGGATAGAGCGTCCATTTACCACCGCCCTACAGATAATTATGCATACGCTTACAGTATTGATAAGCTACATATAAGAATTCGTACCAAAAAGAATGATTTAAAAAACATAACTTTACTATACGGTGATCCTTTTGAAGTCAAAGAAAATAACTGGGTGCACGCTGAGATGCCCATGTCGAAAACCGGCTCTGATGAATTAGCAGATTATTGGTTAGCTGTTGTCACACCGCCATATCGCCGCTTACGTTACGGCTTTCTTCTAGAAGACAATCAAAGCAAGTTATATCTAGGTGATAAAGGATTTGGTGATAATCGCTGGACAGATGTAGCCTATTATTTCTGTTTTCCCTTTATTCATCCTTCAAGTGTTTTTAATGCACCGAAATGGGTAAAAGATACTGTTTGGTATCAAATCTTCCCCGAACGTTTTGCTAATGGCAACAGATTTAACGATCCTGAAGGTACGTTACCGTGGGGAAGTACAAATCCAACAACGACAAATTTTTTCGGTGGCGATTTAAATGGTATTTCAAAAAATATACCCTATTTAAAGGAACTAGGAATTAGCGGGATATATTTAACTCCGATTTTCAAAGCACACTCTAATCATAAATATGATACTATTGATTATTTTGAAATTGACCCACAACTTGGAACAAAAGAAGAAATGAAAGAACTGGTGAAAGCATGTCATGAGAACGGAATAAAAGTCATGCTTGATGCAGTATTTAATCACTGCGGGTTTTATTTCTCAAAATTTCAGCATGTGTTAAAACATCAAGAAAACTCCCCTTATAAAGATTGGTTCCATATAAAAGAATTCCCAATTCAAACTCAACCTCATCCAAACTATGATACTTTCGGTTTTGTTGCGGACATGCCTAAATTAAACACGGCAAACCCCTTAGTAAAGGAATATTTATTAAACGTAGGACGGTATTGGGTAAAGGAGTTTAACATTGATGGCTGGAGATTAGATGTCGCAAACGAAGTAGACCATCATTTTTGGAGAGAGTTCCGTAAAGAGGTTCGAGCGATAAAGTCCGATTTATTTCTTTTAGGAGAAATATGGCATGATTCGATGCCATGGCTAAGAGGAGATCAATTTGATGCAGTCATGAATTATCCATTTACTAATAATGTTATAAGCCTTTTTGCAAAGCAAACCATTGATGCCAATCAATTTATTGAAAAGATGACCCATGTAACCCATATGTATCCTAGTCCTATAAATGAAGTTTCCTTTAATCTTGTAGGAAGTCATGATACTGTTCGTATTTTAACAGAATGTAGTGAAGATACAGCTCGTTTAAAGCAAATTTTTAACCTATTGCTGACTTTTACTGGCACACCTTGCATCTTTTATGGAGATGAAATAGGACTTACAGGCACTCAAGACCCAGAATGCCGTAAATGTATGATATGGGAGAAAGAAAAACAAGATCAAGATTTGTTCAAGCATATCCAAAAGTTATTAGGCCTTAGAAAAGAATATACATTGCTTGCTAACGAAGGAACCTTCCGTTTCATTCAAGTGGAAGAAAACAAAGATGTCGTAGCCTATACGAGAAGTAAGGATAATGATATTATATTAATTTTATTAAATACACGAGGAACAAAAACAAACTATACCATTCCACTCAACTTACATGGAAAAGTCATTCATGATATTTGGAATAACAAAGAATATGCTGCTAACTCTGATACATTGGTTGCTACTTTAGACCCTTATGGTTTCTGTTTCCTTTTCATATCATTGCTGAACCACCCCCTCAGTAAATAAAGCAGAAAAAAGATTGAAATAAAACATGTATGTCTTTTCTTTGACCTTAAATTAAATAAGCTAGAACATGCAATAACCATTTAAAAAGAGGAGGTTTCCAAACGTCCTCTTTTCTTATTCATTCCCTGCTTTTTACGGAATGCTTATGAGTCTTTCCCTATTGAAAAGCCATCAAATAAGCGACCACCGTAAGGAGTCAAGAAGTCGTCTACTAACTTAATCACCTTCTCCTTCTGATCATTTCGATAAAAGCTGTCGAATGCTTCAATAAAATCATCCGCTATTTTGGGGTCGTATTGAGTTAAAGATTTAACAATCCACTTAGAAGACCCAACCCACTGTCCATTTACTCTCAACATAAACTCATGAAGTTTTTCAGCTAAGGAATTTGCAATAAAAAGAGCTTCTTTCCTGTTAGATGTACCAATAAAATTATCCAACTCATCTGTTATAAAATACCGCTTTAAATCGATCATTTCTTCAGTCCATGCCTCTGGGCCAAGTGTAAGGATTTCTTCTGCCTCTCTTTTGATTTCTTTAACCGTTCCCTCTCCCTTTATAATAACCCCTTCCGAAACCATCCTCGGTAAAGAAGGTCTCGCTCTCTCAACATCACTTTGAAAAAATTTTTTATATGAAGTGAAGTTATGTACAAACACTTCTATTGGCCAATTAAAATCGATTAGAGATTCCCGATAAGCGTTAGGAACATTTGCATCAAAAACAACGATATCTAGATCTGAAGTTGATGTTGCCTCATTCCTTACAACGCTTCCGGCGAGAATCGCCCCATCACATTGAAAAAAGTATTTATTAATAATCTTTGCTGCTGCTTCTGTTGGTTTTAATCTATTCAATTCTAATTCTCCTTTACAACTTTTACATCGTTCATCAATCTTAATAATTACTATATCCTTTCTAAATAACAAGTCAATTACCTGTTTAAATTATAAAAAAATAAATAAATGTCACTTTTTCTAACATGAAAGCGTTTTTATAATAAAAAACACTTGAACTTTTAGTAATTTCTGAATATGATAATAATTATAACAAGTTAATGTTAATAAAACTAACATAAGGAGGGTATCCTGTGAAAAAGATTGAAGCAATTATTCGTCCAGAAGCCTTTCAACATTTGAGGGAAGGGTTATCTGCAGTTGGAATTAGTGGGTTGACCGTTTCAGAAGCGGCAGGATGTGGGAAACAAAAAGGAAAACAAGGAATTTTTCGCGGAACGACCTTTGAAATACAATTGGTCCCAAAGGTAAAAGTTGAAATGATTGTTGAAGAAGAAAAGCTTGATGAAATTATTGATGTAATTATGTCTCACTGTTCAACCAATACGGTTGGAGATGGAAAAATCTTTATCTACCCTGTTGAAGATGTAATTCGTATTCGTTCTGGTGAACGTGGACGAGAAGCCGTATTATAAGGAGGAATATACAATGAAAAGAAAAATGATATTTTTATTTTCCATTTTTATGCTAATTTCTGCTCCTACTTTTGCTGCATCCCCTACTATCGAAACGGTCCAAGCATCTGTGGATACGATATGGGTGATGATCGCTGCTATTTTAGTTTTCTTCATGCATGCAGGGTTTGCAATGGTTGAAGCAGGGTTTACCCGAAGCAAAAATACGCTAAACATCTTAATGAAAAACTTTTTAACTGTCGCCATTGCATCTGTTTTATATTTTTTAATTGGTTATGGCATTATGTTTGGAACTTCATTCAATGGTGTAATTGGCACAGACGGTTTCATTTTAGCTAATGTTGAAAACATTGGATTCTTCTTATTTCAAGCAGTATTTGCAGCCACTTGTGCAACGATTATTTCCGGTGCTGTAGCTGAACGGATGAAACTACAAAGCTATTTATTGCTAACTATTATTATGACAGGTATCATATATCCCGTTGTTGGCCATTGGATTTGGGGAGGCGGATGGCTATCAAAACTTGGTTTTGTTGATTTTGCTGGCTCTTCCGTCGTTCACTTAACAGGGGCAGCTGCAGCGTTGACTACTGTTTTCTTTCTAGGAGCGCGAATTGGAAAATATTCCGAAAAGGGAGTCAATGCCATTCCTGGACATAATATCCCTATTGGCGCATTAGGTGTTTTCATCTTATGGTTCGGATGGTTTGGCTTTAATGGAGGAAGCTCCTTAGTAGCGGATCCATCACTTGTCCCACACGTCATTACCACTACTCTTCTAGCTGCTTCGGGAGCGATAATCTCCTCTGCGTTTTATACTCAAATACGATTTAATCGTATCGACGCATCTCTAACATTGAACGGTGCATTAGGTGGTTTAGTTGGGATTACAGCTGGATGTGCTAACGTCTCGATTTTTGGTTCGATCATTATTGGGTTAGTGGCTGGAATCATTTTAGTTGAAGCCGTTCGTTTTATCGATGTAAAAGCAAAAATAGATGATCCCGTGGGAGCCATTGCTGTACATGGAATTTGTGGAATTTGGGGAACTCTTGCAGTTGGATTATTTGATGTTTCAAGTGGATTGTTTTATGGAGGAGGCGCATCACTCCTTTTAGTTCAACTGACAGGCGTACTCTCTGTCATTGGCTGGACCGTCCTAACATCTGGTGGTTTAGTGTATATTCTCAAAAAAGCCTTCGGAATCCGCGTTTCACATGAGGAAGAAATAGCTGGTCTTGATTTTGCTGAACATGGTTCAAGTGCCTATGAGTTGAATGAAACAATATTCGATTCAAAGTCAACACCAACTGCACCTTTTGGAAAGGATTTAGTTGAACGATTAAACGGCTTAGGAAGCTCTGAGACTGTCAATAAGACATTGCATTAAAAGATTGAAAAAGCACTCACGATCGACGTGAGTGTTTTTTTCAATCTCCCCCTAACACCCCTTCTACAAATTCATCGAAAACAAATAAGCCCTTATTTCTCTAATGACAAAGAAGGATATAGAAGAGATTGAGCGAATATTTATGGTTTAGGTATGTATCAATATTATTTATGAACTATCTATGGAAACAGCAACCTATATATTTATCATCTATGACACTTAATACATACAGGCTTCCCCCTTACACTTGAAGAAAAGCTAAGAAATTCTAAGAAAATAACGCTTTTAAATTGTGTTGGCTTTAAAGACAGACCATTTACAATTAAACAATATCCGTCTTCCAAATCTAGCTGCTAGGAATAGCCATTTGTTAGAAGTGTTATTTTCTAGAACACGAATAAATACATATTTAAATATGTTGTAGGAGGAGATACAATGAGAATCGGATTAGCGCAAACTAAGTTCCCCAAAACAGCAACAATGGGAGTAAATACGGTGAGAGAGATGATTATTCAGGCTCATAAGCAACATTGTGAGCTTATTTGCTTCCCAGAATCGATCATCCCTGGCCTTCGAGGGGTAGGGTATAAAGTTGATAAATATGACCATCATTTTCAAGCTGGAGCCATAAATGAAATTTGTGCATTAGCAAAGCAAGCAAAGATTGCTGTCATTTTACCAATGGAATGGAAGGATGATCTAGGATATCACCTAGTAGCTTTTGTTATTAATCAATTTGGAGAAATTTTAGGGTATCAAACAAAAAATCAGATCGATCCTGATGAAGATTCCTTCGGCTATGTACCTGGGGATGGGCGACGTTTATTTGAAATCAATAATGTCACATTCGGTATCGTCATTTGCCACGAAGGGATAAGATATCCAGAGACGGTTAGATGGGCAGCCATTCAAGGAGCGAGTATCGTCTTCCATCCTCAATTCACAGGAAATGTCACTAACCCTCACTTCTTTAACAATGCGATGGTGTGCAGAAGCTTAGAAAATAATATATTTTTTGCTAGCGTTAATTATGCAATTGAAAATCAAGGAAGCTGCACTTCTTTAATCTCTCCCTCAGGTGAACGACTAATCGAAGGGAAGAGCAATGTCGAAGAGCTACTCGTATATGATATTGACACAGAAAAAGCCACTCGGCTACTAGCCAAACGCTTTAAACCGGAATTATTAAACGATTTAATGGAATGATAGAAGATAGTAACTTGCGATGACTAGTGTTTTACCTTCATCTATTTTTCATTTATCCATTCATTCATGATACGATTTGTAAAAAAAGGGGGGATTATGTACATTCCCCCTTTTTTGTTTCCATTTAGTTAATGGATGCACTTTAGCCCTCGTTAGCTTTCAATAATATTGATATTATAATCATGAAACCATACGTGAATTTGTGCTAAATGTGCTAAAAGCTGCGGTCCTGTCATTAATTGACCAAACCAAGGAACTTGAAAAGAATTCCCTTCTGACTCTACAATATGCCCCAATCTCTGTTTATCAAATAGCTCATGCAGAACACTGTTTCGATCACTCAAAATATCTTTAAGCCACGCCGTCACTAATTGAGTGTATTCAGGATGATGTGTTTTCGGGTATGGGCTTTTCTTTCGATACAATACTTCATTTGGTAAGGTACCTTCTAACGCTTTGCGTAAAATTCCTTTTTCCCGCCCATCATGCATCTTCATCTCCCATGGAACATTCCACACATATTCAACAAGCCGATGATCAGCAAATGGAACACGTACCTCCAGGCTTGCTCCCATACTCATTCGATCTTTACGATCTAATAACGTTGTCATAAACCATAGCATGTTTAAATAGAAAAGCTCGCGCCGCCTAGCTTCCAAAGGAGTTTCTCCTTCTAAGCGAGGTGTTTCATTCACAGTTTCTTGGTATTTTAATTGAACGTACTCTTGTAAATTCAACCTTTTGCTCCAGTTATCCTTTAAGAGCTTTTGCCTTTCTTCTGTTGACCTCATCCACGGAAAACCAGCTCTATTAAAATCATCTTGTCTATGGAACCACGGGTAGCCTCCAAAAATTTCATCTGCACATTCTCCGGATAATCCTACGACAAAATCCTTTTTAATTTCTCTACAAAACCACAATAGGGAAGAATCGACATCCGCCATTCCCGGTAAATCTCGAACATGAACCGCCTCAACAAGGTTATCTCTTAACTGTTGTTGTGTGATAACACAATTATGGTGAGAAGTTCCCACCGTCTCACTCATCAGCTTTATCCATGCCCCATCTGCATTCGGTTGAAAGCTGTTTGCTTTAAAAAATTGATCATTCCCCTCATAATCAATTGAATACGTGGTTAACGGCCCTTTCCCGTTCTCTTTGTAGCTATTCGCTGCAATGGCAGTTATTGCACTAGAATCTACCCCTCCCGATAAAAAGGTACAAAGGGGTACATCTGACACAAGCTGCCTTGTGATACTATCCGTCACTAAAAAACGTACTTGATCGACGGTCTCTTGAAAAGAATGTTGATGATTTGCGCTTTTTACATTCCAATACCTCCATATTTTTTTTCCGTTTTTTGAAAATATTAATGCGTGTGCGGGACGTAATTCTTCTATTCCTTTAAACACGCCATTTCCCGGAGACCTGGAAGGACCTAACCCTAATATTTCAGCTAAACCTTCTCGATCAATTTCCGTTTTCACATCTTTATGGGCTAATAAGGCTTTAATCTCAGATGCAAAGAGGAGGCTTCCGCTTTTTTCGATAAAGAACAGCGGTTTTACCCCCATTCTATCTCGACCGATAAACACTTCCTCCTTCTCACTATCCCACACAGCAAAAGCGAAAATCCCATTAAGATGCTCTACACATCGCTCACGCCACTCAATGTAAGCTGTTAACAGGACTTCTGTATCAGAATGACCGTTAAACGAATATCCTTTAGTATGGAGAACTTTGCGTAAGTCTTCTGTATTATAAAGTTCTCCATTGTAACATATGGTAAATGAATTTTCTCCTTTGATTTTTGTCATAGGCTGAACCCCACCAATTGGATCTACAACAATTAAACGCTTATGGCCGAAGCCAACATGTCGGTCCAACCATATGTTTGAATCGTCAGGTCCCCGTTTATTTAATGTTTCTGTCATTATTTTTAACCATCTGCTTTCGGCAATCACATTTTGTTTATAATCAATCCAGCCTGCTATGCCACACATGAGTTATCATCCTTTCTTATTAGAAAGTGGGCTTTTTCAAATACATGATTATTTTATGCTTAGGAAGAAAAATAGTTAACTCACAATAGGCGAAACTTTATAGTGGTTTTAGCTAATTTAATAAGGAGAAGTTTTTTCATATACAAACGAGTTGAAAGTTCTTCTTATGCTTTCACAAAACTGTGGCACATAATCACAATGAGGCAATACGTTCAAATAAAAGAACGATACATTTTCACCGTTTTAGCTTTTTTGGTATGAAAGACCATCAAATTGAGCAAACAGATAACGAAAGTGACAAACAGGAAGGAGGGGAATTATTGGAGAACCATCACCGAACTTTGTTATTAGAAGGGCAGTCTCGAGCCTATATAACAGGTACTGTAGAGTATATGAATAACCAATGGGTCTTTTTTGATGATGAGAGCGACGAAGCCACTATGTTAGATTTTTTTACGAGTCATGAGATTGAAGTCTATTACCACGGCCATTGGAAACGGGGAATATTACAAGAAAATGGAGAGCTCAAATTTCAAGCTGAATCATTTTCGCTCCGTGAAAATGATTCTGTAAGGATTCGAAAAAATTTAACTCTTTCCTTAGAAATGTTGTTAGATGAATTAAATGATGATGCTTTCCTTCAGTTTATCACCACTCTCAATTCTCTCCAATTCTCCATTTATGACTGCATCTTCTGCCATAACCACCTCTCATTTTTAGAGGAAAGGAAAGTTCGGCAGGGAGTCAATTTTATTACCTTCGATAATGGAGATGAAATCTGTGGTGTTCAGCATCATTTCAGTTATTATCAAAAACAACGTGACCGGTTTGAATTTACAAAAAGTACTGGAAAGCGAATCATTATTGAAAGGTTTGAATAAAAAAGCTGCCAAATGGCAGCTTTTTATTCATTAAAATCCTAATTTCCCAACATATCCAAGGTACAATGCAGCGATAAAGGAGACTACAAATAAAATCCAAGCTATTCTTGTAGATTTGTTTTTAGTCAGACGTACTAATACCATTTCCATCATCCCAATCACCAATAACCCTACGAGCATCTTCATGCCATACACTGCTGGTTGAATAGTTTGATGGTTAATAAATAATACTCCACCAGTTATAATAATGAGTAAGTAGAACAAGCGTAATACCATATGAACTACTTTCATACCCTGTGCTTTACCACTTCGATGCAGGGCAAAGGCTACAAAAAACAAAATAAGTGCTATTACCCATGTTGTAATATGTGCGTGCGTTTGATTTACCATTTAAAGACCTCCATTTCACATAAAAAATTCCTATCTTATCTTACCATAGATTTTCAACTGGATAAAAGGACAAGCCTCTTATTATTCTATAATATTTGTTAACTCGCCAATTCCTTCAATTGTAACCGTCACTTTATCACCATTTTTTAAATAACTAGGTGGATTCATTCCTTTTCCCACTCCAGCAGGGGTACCGGTCGCAATAATATCACCCGGCTCTAAAGTCATTCCTTGAGATAATGTCGAAATAATTTCTTGAATAGGAAAAATCAAATGCTTTGTATTAGAAAGCTGACGAAGATGTCCATTTACCTCGGTTTTAATAAACAGTTCTTCTGGATGATTCATTTCATCCTTTGTCACAACTACAGGACCCATCGGGCAAAATGTGTCTAAGCTTTTCCCTATAAAAAATTGTTTATGTTTTTTCTGTAAGTCCCGAGCAGTAATATCATTCATAATTGTGTACCCAAACACGTAATCTAGTGCTTGATTATGTGATATATTGCTCCCTTTTCGGCCAATAATAACCGCCAGTTCTCCTTCATAATCAAGCTGACTTGTAATAGTTGAATGAGAGTTAACGGGATGAAGATGCCCTACCACTGAAGACGGAGACTTTGTAAACACAATTAAGTCCGCCGGAATATCAGCAGCACTACCCATTTCAATCGCATGATCACGATAATTTTTCCCAACACACATAATATTTTTTCGAGGAGTTGGAATAGGAGCTAATACTCTTACTTCCTCTCTTGATAATGTAACCTCTTCTTCCTTTCTATCTGCTTTCACTTGATGTAGATGACGTTCTAGAAATGGTCGAAAATAATCGAAAGAAGTAATCATCGCAATGAGCTCTGAAGGATAAAAACCTTCTTTTGCATATATTTTCTCCAGGGACTTCAAACTTATCATTCTAGATTCATATACAATACCAATTGATTCCACATTATCTTTTTGATAGGTTACGAACTTCATTTCACTAGCCCTCCTTACTTTGTTTGTTCGTTATTTAGCCTACGTTTAGTACTTCCATACGTTAAGGTCCTCCAAAGCTTCTCCATTGGGCCATACTGGAAACGTGAAAGCCATATTTCAGCTAAAATAACTTGAATCAAGAATATCCCTACTACAAGCCATGCCCCTGTAATTAGCGTTACCTCTCCGTATAAACCAAGACCGTAAGAATAAAAAATAAATGTACCGATAATAGATTGAGATAAATATATTGTCAGTGACATTTTCCCAGCTTTTGCAAAAGGACGTAGTATTTTATTCATTACATTGTTCATACTTAATAAAACAATAATAGCTGCGTATGCAACAGATAAAAAAGGACCTCCAAGTAAGTCTTGAATAATGGCAAATGAATAATTTGCTTCGATTAAAAATGGCAGTGCTTTAATTCCAATCCCGATTGTTAACGTAACAATCAAAATGGCCACCCATACTCTTTTCATTGCTCGTGCTCTTTGGAGCATATTTAATTTAGAAGCGCCCGCTCCAATCATCATCATCGGCAATATAGACAGCAATAAAAATGGTAAGTTCATCGGTCCATTTACTAAGAACCAGTCTTTGTAGCGCTGCGAAAAAATATCCATAAAGCTGCCTGTTGAATAAGCAGTAACAGCGTTTTCGACCGCTTTCATATCCGTAAAATAAAGCATTTGATTAGGTTCAACAAAGTACGATAATAAAAATAACCCACTAATTAATAACTGAGGAATGAAAAATAATACTATTCCTAAAATCAAAAGTATCTTCCCTGACCATCTCAACATGACTAATAAAATCATGCCAAATAAAGCGTAATTAATTAAAATATCCCCAGACCAAATTAGAAAAGCGTGAATAATCCCAAATCCGAGTAACACGCATAACCTTCTAAATCCTAACGGAAGGAAAGAAACTCCTCGTTCAAGTGAACGTTCTCTTTGAATCACTAGTCCGTAACCGAAGACCATTGCAAAAAGGGGGTAAAAACTTGCTTGGACAAAAATATCCAAAAACATATAGAGAGAGCTCTCTCCTGATTCACTCCACCATTGGTATGGATTGTAATACATAAATGGAGAATGAAATGACATCATATTAATAAGAAAAATCCCCAAGAGAGAAATCCCCCTGATCATATCTAAGGAATCAATTCGGGCCGTTTCTTCAATCGGTCTCATACTTGTCAATAATCTTCCTCTACCTTTCTCTTTTTCTTCAAAACCATTTTCCCTTTTATTCTAACATTTTTCACCTATTAGGCTATAGTCACGTTTTTTCACCTATTTCATAGGCTAACATATATGCAACATAAAGGGTGTGAATAATGATGCCAGGATTTGTTGGGATCATTCAAGTAGTCACGGTCAGCTCAAGTGGTATTGTACACATAGGAGATGTTTTCCAACTTCAACCGAAAGCAGTAGCAAAGACATTTTCTGGAGCTGGATCCTTTATTACAGGAGATGGTCTTCAAGTTTACAATGAACTTTCTAATACTAATGTAAATGATACAGATGGAGTGGATCAACCTATAACTTTTACATTGTGAGTGTGATATTTTATGAACATTTATGTACAACAAACCATTCAAATCCATACTTTAAGAATTGGCAGTGTATCCAATTCGTCCGTTTTACAAATTGGCACATCTGGTTCCATCCAGGCAGCTTCAAACTTATTTAATACTGGTGGTTTTATTAAACCTGCCCCATTAGCTGAGAAAAATGGAATTCAAGAATTCCAAGAGGAAGGGACATTCGTGCCGTTGTCTATTTCCTAGTATTCTAAAAAGAGGTGAAAGCATGTATCAAACTCCATCGAACTGGCAACAAGTGATGAAATACATCGAAGCACAAAATGTAAAAATCAAACAACTTGAAGACATGCTAAACGACCTACAAGTTGAAGTAAACGAATTGAAGGAAAAGCCAATGATGAACGTAGAAAAAATTGAATACAAATTTGACCAATTAAAAGTGGATACACTTGAAGGGACATTAAATATTGGAATGAACCCAAATGACTTAAGTGGGATTGAGGAACTTGCTGTCAACCAGGCAAATGCAAGTGCAGAGGTTATTGAAAATAAAGAACTACGCCAACAGTTAATTGAGAGCATCCAACACTATTTACAAGATGGTTTAATCGCATTGATTCAAGACACAGAAACGCAACTACAGCGAACGTTAGATTCCTCCTACTATGATTTAATCCGAGGAGATCTAGAAAAGCAACTCCCTCAACGAGTTGATTTTTATTTACAAACCTTCCCTGCCTCTGCTTATGAAAAAGGAAATCCTCAAGGAGCGTACGATAAAATTTTCTATAAATTAAAAAATGATATTCATCAAGCTGTATTCGCTTTTATTTCACAAATGCCCTCCGGAATGAACAGAAAGGATGATGGAAATGAACCTCCAAGTCATCAATCGTGACCTCAATGTACGTAATATGAGAGTATCAGGTGTTGCCAGTTCTTCGATGATATTAGTAGGGGATGCAAATACAATCCAACTAGCATCAACTTTTGATACTCCACCTGAATCTTTAATTATTGGTCCGTTTGTGCCAATTGCTCCAAAAGGTTAATGATGAGTAGATACTCGTTTGTCGATGGTGTCAAAGTAAGGTCAATTGTTTTTTCATCCCTCGTGCAAGCTGGGGACACGCAATACCTTAACGGAAACGCTAGGGTTCTTGCTGTTCAACGAGAAAAAGAATGTTTTTTTGGCAATGAAGGGGACCATTTATCTCAATTTAGAGTTTTTAATGAGCCGATTCCTTTTCTATCCGCACCAATACCGACGGAGTTTTCTAAAATTGACTTAACCCCTGCCATTCGGGTCGGAGTCATTGACGTAATTGGGGCATCTACCGTAGGAATTATTCATATAGGAAACATAGGAGACGTTCGGCTTGAATCAAGAATAAAACATATACGTCAACTTGAAAATAAAGAAGAATGAACAGAATTTTGCTTCAATCATAGGATAAAGTGAATCTATTTTTATAAAGGATGTTTCGTATGCCTGCTATAGTTGGTCCTGTTCAAATATTAAACGTAGGTGGAGGAAGTGTACAATTTGGTGATGCTGTTGTCATTTCTCCTAAAACTAGTAGTAAATCATTCGCTGGTTCTGGAGCCTTTAATACTGGACCATTTATCGTGACCTTTAATGGATTTAGTATCACTTCTACCCTTGATGCTGACGGAGTTGATCAGCCGATTGTTGGAAATAATTAAACAACTGAGAGGACAGTTTTCGAAGTGGGAATCCAAGTTATTTTTATTGATTACACAAATTAGGAGCTAGAAAATAATTTCTAGCTCCTAATCAGTTCAATCTTCTATTTGGAGATATTTAGCAGTATGTCCTATTTCTTTTAACTTATCAATTAAAAACTGCTTTTCTTCATTAGCAATAGAAGCAAAATTTTTAGATATTGCTTCTACGTGACTAGGGAAAATTTCATCAAATAACTCTTGTCCTTTTTGGGTAAGAACTACATTTGAAGCTCTGCGATCACGAGGACTTTGCTCTCGTTTAATGAATCCTTTTTTCTCTAACTTATCCACAACGTAAGTAATACTCCCGCTAGGAATAGAAAACTTTTCACTAATTTTTTGGATAGGATGTGGTCCTTTATTGTAAATAAGCTCGAGAATCATAAATTGCTCATGAGTAATTCCCTTGTTTATCATATCCCTTCCCGCATTCGCAAATACCGCTTGAGATGCTTTTCTCAAAACTAGGAAAAGCTTTAAATCAAGTTGACTTTGTTCATCTCCCTGATACATACTATTCCCTCCTACAAAATCTTAGTAACCTTCATTTTACTGTAAGGATAACTAAACTAAATATTATCCTAGTTCGATAAGACATACAACAAAAAAGCAATAATCACTCTATAAACAACTTAAAAAGAATTCACTACATTTTAAGTTCATGACCCCCATCAAAGAAATATAAATATTTTGCTTTAAGCTCCACTCCCATAATTTCCTCAACCGCTTTTTCATACAACTTTAGTTGAGTATCATAGCGCTCTTTTAGGGTCGGCAAAGCCTTTAAAAAATCTCCTTGATAACGTTCCGTAATATTATCTGTTTTATAATCTATCAGTATAAGTCCATCCTCCTCTTCAAACAAACAGTCCATGATTCCTTGGACAAGAATAACTTCTTCTTCATCTGTTGAATGAGGGTATATTTCTTGCGCGCGCACCCCTAAGCTAAATGGTACTTCACGCTGAACGCGCTTTGCTCGAAGTAATCTTTGACCAATTGGTGTAGCGAAGAAGGCAACGATTTTCTCTATTTCTACTACTTCTACCTGCTCCAATGATAAAATTTCTTTTTGATTTAGCCTTTCTAACAATGCCGTAATACTTTGCTCAGTCGGCTCCATCGATAGTGATATATGCTGCATTACAGTATGCATTACTGTCCCTCTTTCTGCAGGCGAAAGCGCTTTTTCCTGTAAAAATTTAGGTCGTTGCATGATTGGCCTTTGAATTTGATTTAAGAGATCCCCACCAGATGCTTCGTCTGACATTTGGAACATTTTTTTGATTTCAGATACAGACTGCTTCGATTTTGTTGTCACAGCCTCTTTATAAGGATAAAGCCAGTTTAATCGATGCTCAATTTCCTCTTTAGTACTCGATTCAAATTCTACAGGTTGTCCTTTTTGAACAATTTCCTTCCATTCTTGCTCACCCTCATCTAACAAGCTTGATCCGTCACTAAAATCACCCTTCGGAAAAAAAGTTACCTTCCAGCAAGATGGGTGGTTAATAATGTTCGGAGAGACCTTACTTTGTTCAAGTTGACCCTCATGCATAAATTCACATGTTCTGTGTCGGACAAGGGAGGGGCCTAACCAGTCAATATAACTAATTGCATTTGCTCGTTCAAAATCACTAAGTAGCCAATCCGTTTGCTGAAGAGCCGTTTTCCATTTTAGTATACTCTTTTCCAAATCTTTCATTGTGGCAACTAAATATAGCTTTTCCTTTGCCCTGGTTAAAGCAACATACAAAACACGCATTTCTTCGGCTATCGTTTCCATCCGTTTTTTACGCTTTAATGCCAATTGAGCAATAGATGGATAGGAAATGCGTTTTTCAGCATTTACGTACTTCGTTCCAAATCCATATTCTTTATCTAAGAGGTAAGGCCGATTCAAATCCATTAAGTTAAATTGCTTTGACAAGCCCGCTATAAACACAACTGGAAATTCTAAGCCTTTACTAGAATGGATGGTCATTAAGCGGACTACATCCTCTTGTTCGCTCAATGCCCTAGCAGTCCCTAAATCGTCTCCTCGTTCACGCATTTTTTCCACAAACCTAAGAAATCGGAATAGCCCACGGAAAGATGTCTCTTCATATGATCGGGCACGATCGTATAAAGCTCGTAAGTTAGCTTGACGTTGTTTTCCACCTGGCATTCCACCGACGAAATCATAAAATTTTGTATCACGATACAACTGCCAAATTAAATCGGATAAGGCACCCTGTCTCGCGCTCGTTCTCCATTTAGTCAAACACTCAAAAAATAGTTGAAGTTTTCCAAAAGCACTTTCTTCTTTCGATGCTTTATTCAAAAACTGTTGGGCAGCTTCATAAAAGGAGCCTGACCGGGAATAAATCCGAATGGCTGCTAGTTCCTCCTCGTCCATTCCAACGATTGGTGAACGAAGTACTGAAGCAAGCGGAATATCTTGATACGGATTGTCGATTACTTTTAACAATGAAACCATCATCGATACTTCTACTGCATCAAAATAACCAGTGGAGAGGTTTGCATATATCGGAATATTCTCAGCTTTAAATTCTTCCATAATTTCTGGTGCCCACGGCATGGAGCGTAGAAGAATGACAATATCACGATATTGAATTGGTCGATAATTTTTCTTCTTGCTATCATAAATAACGGATTGACTATCAATGAGTTCCTTCACTTTCCTTGCCATATATCGAGCCTCAAGTTGTGATTTTTCAAGCTCTAGCTTATTAAATTCGACCCCTTCATTTACATTTTCCTCGTTTTTTTCATCAAGATCGATCAACGCGAGCTCTACCGGATATTCTTCCTCCTTAGGATAGTCCGCTCCTATTTTTAATTCTGCTTCCTCATCATAATGGATTTCTCCCACTTCCACTCCCATAATCTGTTTAAATAAAAAATTTGTCCCCGATAATACTTCTTTGCGACTACGAAAATTTTGAGATAAATCGATTTTGAGACCTGTACGTGCCTCGTTGGAGGAAAACCGATTATATTTACTTAAGAATAAATTCGGCTCTGCTAAACGAAAGCGATAAATAGACTGCTTTACATCTCCTACCATGAAAAGGTTTCCTTGTTCTTCACCATCTTTCGTTATTAAAGAAATAATAGTTTCTTGTACCATATTCGTATCTTGATACTCGTCAACAAGCACCTCCTTGAACTGACGCCGATAAGATATGGCAGCATCAGACGGTGCTCCTTCATTAAGTAAAATCTCAAGGGTGAAATGCTCGAGATCTGAAAAATCAACTAATCCTCGCTCCAATTTTACATTTTGAAAACGCAAAGAAAACTCTTTTACAAGATTCGCTAATGAAAGAATAATAGGCTTCATTTCTCTTAAGTCTTTCAAAAGACTTTCAGGTTGTCTAGAAAAGAATTCCTCAGCTATTTTTTCAATTAACTTTTTCCCTTGTGCACGCAACGCTTTCGCTTCATCTATTTTCTTCGTGGAATACTCCTCTCCTCTACAAGGCTTTAACCGAGAAAATTTCAGCTCTTGAAAACGGACGTACAGCTCCTCCCACGAAGTATTTAATGACTGGCTTAACCCCTCCACAATATCCATGTCTTGTTGAAAATTCTCTCCGTACGGAGCAGGGCCATCTGATTCCCTTGTTAATTCCATTCCGCGCTCATAAGCTGCTCTTGCCCCTTCTAAACTTAAACGAATTTCTCTTTTTATCACATTAAAAAAAGGTAACTGTTGAACTTGATCGACATGTTCATTAACGTCATATAATGTTACGATATCATCTAACCATTTCTCTGGTGTAGGGTGAGAACGCGAGAATAAATAGAGCTCCCTTACCATTTCTTGAAGTGTGATATCGCTTCGGTCGTTTGTAAACGTATCAACTAACGTATAAAACGCCCCATTTTCCTCTTTTCCATACTCATCTTCAAATAGCTCATCCATCACTTCGTCACGAAGCAACTCTCCTTCTATATCATCAGCAATCCTGAAGCTCGGATCAATATCAATTAAATAATAATACTTACGAATGACCTCTAAGCAAAAGGAATGGAGCGTTGAGATAGACGCTTTATTTAATAAATGCAGCTGCTTTCGAATTCGATCCGATGACGGGTTTTGTTCAATCTCCCTTTCTAATGCCTCCCCAATTCGGTGCCTCATTTCAGCTGCTGCTGCATTCGTAAACGTGACAACGAGTAATTCATCGACATTCATTCGGTCTTCCTCAGAGAGTAGCCTCTGAATAATACGTTCAACAAGTACAGCCGTTTTTCCCGATCCAGCAGCAGCAGCAACTAGCACATCTTGATTTTTTGACCAAATGGCTTTCCATTGGTCTTCTGTCCAAATAACATTATCTGGCTTTGTTGGAACCGCGGCTTTACTCATCAGCCAAGACCTCCTCTTTCATACACGCAATAATTTCATCATTTTTTTGTGGTGTTAAAACTTTGTAATCGTTATCCTTAAGCGATTGGTCAAATTGACAAACCGACCGATAAGAACAAAATTGACATGGAGTTCGATCATTCAGTTTATAAGGTGTAATTTCCACATTTCCAGTAATAATTTGTTGACCAGACTCTCGATATTTATTTCGGACATATTTTCTCATTACATCAAAATCCTGTGAAGATGCAACTTTTGACCTTGACGTTAATGAACCATCCTTTTTTAACCCTGCAGAGATAATATTCGAGTTTCCGTTCTCAAGTGTACCGTCCATCAACTTCACAATTTCTGGATTACTGAGAACCAAGCCATTCATCTTAAATTTCTTAAATATCTCTTCTTCAATCTGACCTTGTGTTAGCCGTTTTTTGCTGCTTACAAGTGGGTTATGTACATGGAAGTATAAAACCCCTGCTGGGTTGGCCTCAGTTCCAACCAACGTTTTAGAATGCTCTAGAAGGACATCTAAATAAGTGAGCATTTGTAGGGACAATCCATAATACATTTCGGTGAAATCAAGCTCTTTGATGCTGGACTTGTAATCAATAATACGTAAATATGTTCCTGAATCATCAACTGCTTTATCAACTCGATCGATTCTCCCTTGAAGCTGCATCTTGGTTCCATTAGTTAATGTTAGAGCAAATGGAGGGAGTTCTGCATTGGGACCGAATCCAAGCTCAAGTCCAACAGGTGAAAAACCACTTACCCTAGCATGCTCACTTAATATCATCGATGCTCGTCCAATAATATTTTCTAATTTTCTTTTAATATAATGATGACGATTCGAGCTTAATAATATTTGATTTTGTAGCTTAGGTGCAATAAACTCGACCGCTGCTTTTGCAAGCTTTAAACATTCATCCTTTGATAAGTCAGACCATGCTTTTCTCTCCGTGTTAATGACATCAGCAATCCATTTAAGAGCCCCATGAAACATCTCACCAATATCTGGTGCTTCCAGACGAAAAACTTCTCTTTCACGAAGTTTTAAGCCGTGTGAAGCATAATGAGAAAATGGACAGCTATGGAATAATTCCATGCGTGAAACAGACGCTAAAATTGTTTCACCGTATAGCGCTTCGCTCGTTTCTTTCGTTAATCGTTTTACACGATTTTGATAAAACAGACTAGATAAAATATGCTTTGCACTCACCTTTCTAGTCTTATCTTTCATGTAATAATTGTATACTTCCCACCACATATCTGAAACAGGGTACGCTCGTAGCTTCAGTTGCAACTGTGCAGTCAAATACGAAATGGTGACGTTCGGGTGAGAAATGTATTGCATTTGCTCTTCTGCAGTAAGCTCAGATGGTTCTTGAACGAGAAATTCTTTGTTCACCTCTGGGAACATGTCTTGAAACTTTTTTATATATGGGGACGGTAACAATGCTTTCCCTTCTTCGTTTGCAATTGGATAAGATACATATAATCGTTCTGATGGTGATGTGAACGCTTTGTAAGCAATAAATTCCTCATCCTCAAGCTTCGTTTTGCTACTCGGTGCGATGTTCATTCCAGAAGAGATTAACACTTCACGATCTTCGTCAGACAACACGCCTTCCTCTGGAATTTTTGCTGGAAGGACACCGTCATTAACACCTAACACAAAAGCTGTACGAATATCCGCTAAACGAGAAAGCTCTAAATTTGCAACGATTACTTGATCAATGGCTGGTGGAACGAGGGAGAATTTCATTGATTCAATTCCAGCTTCAAGAATGGAAGTGAATTTTTTGAGCGTGACTTCTTCTTCCCCGAGAATTTCTACATACTGATCGAGCAAGTCCATTACCCCATTCCATGCCTGGTTATGCTCACGAGCGACTACAAGATTTCCTTTTTCTTCAGCCCTTTGTGCAAGTCGCTCCAACTTATCAGGGATATCGAGCTCGTCTAAGTATAAATAGAGCACCTCACACAATTCTCTCACTGTTGCCTTCTTCTTTAAGCGACGGAAAAAGCGAAGAATTGGAGCAGCGATGAATAGTCGTAATTCATTAATTTCATGCTCAATTTGTTTTTCTTCATCTGTTTGAGCGACCGACGTGAGCTCTAATCCACGAAAGCGACGGTATTTCCAGCGATCCTTCTTTAACCACGCATCTCCTTTTATGCCATAGGCAAGTACATAATTCTCCAAGCGATCCATCTGCTCACGAAGCTGTGAGGCATTGCGGTCAAGCGGAAATAGAAGGTCTGTTTTGACAGCACGAAATACAGGTTCATAACGCCAATGCGTATTCATAATATCTAGAGTGGAACGAATCAGTTCAATTAATGGATGATTCAGCATTGTTCGTTTCTGATCAATGAAATATGGGATTTCATTATCATAGAATATTGTTTCCATTATGCTTTGATATTCAGCACTGTTTCGGACTAAGACCGTTATTTCTTTATAACGATAACCTTCCTCACGAGTTAGCCGGCGAATTTCTCTAGCGACCCCCTCCACTTCTGCACGTCGATTGGAGGCCTCAATTAACTTGATGGCCGTTTCTCCGATAAATGGAACAGCTGGACGGTCTTCCCAATACTCTTCAATATGTTCAATACTGTGATGGTTGTATCGCTCAGATTCCTTTAACACGATATCATCTTGTCTTGTAATACCTAATTCTTTCGTTATATTGTCAAGTACATCGTATGTCTCTTCTGTCATTCGGAAAAGGGATTTCGTTTGACCACCCGCTCGATGAGTAGCCCGATCTATCGTTAACGCCACCGTTACATTCTCACAATTTTTCATTAGCTTCTGTATGACCATATACTCTTGAGGAGTAAAGCTATGGAAACCATCTATGTAAACATCTGCTGATTGAATATAGGATGATTGATCGATGGCTTCAGACAGTAATTGAAAATAATCCTCTGTATCAATATATTTACCAACAACAGACTCCTCAAAAGCTTTGTAAATCAACTCTAAATCATGTAATTTATCCTGTAACGCTTTACTTGATTCAGTAGAGGTTTTCTGAACTAACTCTTCAGGTGAGATACAATATCGACGAAATTCGGTTACCATTTGTTCAACATGCCCAACAAAGCCTATTTTATCTGAGGCCTTCTTAAATAGCGTGAGTTCATCCTTTTTTTCATCGATAATTTTTCGAATCAGCATATTTAAACCTACATTGGTAAGATGATATCGCCCCATACCACCTGTCTCTTGTAGAATACGCCAAGCTAGACGAGTAAAGCTATACACTTGTGCCCGAATCATTCCTTTTAACTCAGGGGATGTTACGAGTGCATACTCAGATAAAAACGTCATTTGATCAGGAACCAAATAGATAATTGGTTTTCCATTCGGGTTTGTTCTAAGACTATGACGAACTTCTTCCAGTATCTTAAATGTTTTCCCACTACCGGAACGGCCAACAATAAACTGAACCGCCATCCTCTCACTCCTTCTTCTTTCATATGTATAGTGTAATCGATAAAATATGAAACAAAGGCGCCCTATAAAAAGGACGCTCCTACCGTTCTATAAGATTCTACTAATATCATTGCTCATTTTATTTTCCATACTGCTTCACATCTTACTACTCTGCGTCCGCTTCTTTTAGTACATTGAAAAACGAATACAACCAGCAGGTTCTATAACTTCAAAGTTCATAGTAAAGATGACATGCAATACTAGTTAATCCCTTGATTTTACACTACAAGGAATCTCATTTGAAGTCATATTCAATTTAAATGAGACAAAATAAATGGTAGTTTCGCTTATTATCTCTTACATATATAAACTTCGTGAACATTGACTTCTTTAACTATTAACTAATTCACGATGTTCTAACAAAACTTCTAGCCACTGTGCAGGCCTTTGCTCCGATTCTTCAATGTTTGCTCTATATCGATTAATATATAGAAGCCACCCTAATCCTCTGTATACACAAGCTAGTTGATCTGAAATCTTCAATATTTCTTCTAGCTCCTTCATCGGCGCAAATTTCGTCCATGGTTCTAAATAGCTCGGTCTAAATTCATTTATAATCGTTAGCCATTCTGAATCATACTGAGCCCACTCATGAAGAACATTCCAAAATACCCTTGTACTAAAAAATGGATGTGTTACTGCTGCATCTCCCCAGTCAAAAAAGATGGGTTTTCCCTCCACTAATTGAATATTCCCTGAATGTAAATCTCCATGATCCAAAGAACAGGGGACAATTCCTTCTATCTTGTCACACATCTCTAATAGCTCTTCTTGAATGTTCATAATGGTCACCGTTTTCTCATGACTTAGTCCGGTTTGACACATCTCGTTTAGATTTGATTGAATCTCTCTTTTAAGTATTGGTAACCGGCGGTCTGGAACTCCTAGTTGAATCAGCTGTTCCACATGTTTCGTTTCATTCACCTGCAGCTCAGCATATTCTTGAAGTGCTTGCTTCCATACCTTCTTATCCTTCACTTCTCGTAATGGCTGCCCTTGTAGTTCCTTCATCAACAACCACGGTTTAGCCGGATGGAATGCTGTTACTTCAACTGATTTATCTGAATAAAACGAATGCAAATGGTGCGCTAATTTCCCTTCAAATTTAGCTATTGTTCCACTGTCTTTATAATAGAAAGTTCCTTTATTCGTGGATATTTTTTGGATGACTGTTAAATCGGTTGCCTTTATCTCTTCCATTGTAGCGGTTGGTATTGCCTTAACATTTTCTACTTCTCTCTTTATCCATCTTTCGGCTTCAAGTGTCAGCTTCATCTTATTCACCACTCTTCTCCTCCAAAGAATTACTGTATCTATGTCCCGTTAGCTTTTCGAACTTCGAACAGGACCTACTTTACATCCCTTTGGGCAATACATATCAAGGATCAGCTTTAATAAATGCCTACGAAAGTATAAGTAATATAGCGTCTAGTTAGCTTTTTCAATGAAAAAAGAACTCAAATCTCGAGTCCTCCTACTTTATACTAAATTCCCAATCGTCAATTGGCCAATACCGTAAACCTACTTCCCCTACCACATCGTCAATATCTACAAACCCAAAATGGCGACTATCTGTACTGCCCCTTCTATTATCTCCAAGAACAAAAAGCTTCCCTTCAGGAACTTCAACTGTTAAATCCCCGGTTAGTCTATCGAACAATAATTGCTTTTTAGACTGGTCTAAATAAGGCTCATCTTGCGGTTCACCGTTCACGTATAATACATCATTTTGGTACTGGATTGTATCGCCTGGAACTCCGATGACTCTTTTAACATAATCCTCTTCTCCATTTGCATGAAATACAACAATATCAAACCGGTCAATATCTCCAATAAAATAGCCAATTTTATTCACGATCAGCTTATTCCCATCACGAATGGTAGGTACCATTGATTGACCAATCACAGAATAATTATCGAATAAAAATAAGCGGATGAGGATAAAAAGAATGAACCCTATCCCTAGTGCTTTAATCCACTCTTTAACTTCTCTCTTTATGGTATCCTTCAATTACAGTCCCTCCAGCAAGTCTACCTTCTTTGGTGCTCTTTTATTTTTTGATTTAATCGCACTTCAAGTCGCTTTCCAACTAACCAGAGAATAAAAATAATACCTAGCGCAAGGCCTGTCTTAGTTGGCTGAGTAATCAATGCTCTTAAATCATAACCAATATAACTAATTATAAAGATCATAACCATCTTCCCTGTTAATACAGCTAGCATGTATTGATAAATATTCATTCGTGACAATCCTGCTACAATATTCACAACGGCTGATGGTGTAAACGGAAAACAGAGTAGCAAAAAGAGTGGCCCAAATCCGTGATCTTCAATCCAATTCATCAATCGCTGTACTTTTTGATGACGTTGCAAAAAACGGAGTATTTTTTTTTGCCCGTATTTTCTCACAATTAAAAACACAATAAACGCACCTAAACTTGCACCTATCCATGAAAATAAAAAGCCCCACCATAAGCCGAATGCATTTGCATTTGCTAGAACAAAGAGAAATAATGGTAAAAATGGAAAGAACGCCTCAATCATTGGAAGTAAGATACCCGCAATTGGTCCAAACGATCGATAGTGCTGTATTAATTGCATAATATTGTCTAATGTCAGCCACTCTTTTACTAGTTGCATGTCCATAAAAATTTTTCCCCTTAATGAAAGTCAACATCAACGATTCTTTAATCTGCTTAATTCGAAGTATATCATAGCCTGTTCTATTTCCCTATTAAAACCTTTTAACTTTTAAATGTTGGAACCGTTAAAACATTTTTTATTCCTTATAAAATTCTTTTCCACTTACCTATTGAATAATAATAATGAACTAAGTACAATATAGATAAGAACATACGTTCTTTAATGTGAAAAGGAGTTTTCTCTTATGACTAGAATTCCTGAAGGTGACCGTAACCTTTTAGAACAAGCGATTTATTTACCAATGGTATTAACAGTATTGAACCAAGATTTAAGCCTTATACAAAAAAGCCCCTTTAAATTAAAAGGACCTTATACAGAATGGATTGAAGAGACAATGAAAGTAATCCAAAAGGATTTAAGTGCAGTCAAAAAAGCGATGAAAAAACAAGGCATGAAGGTAAAACGTTTGGAGTCAGATGATACATTTACGATGTACTTATTTTTATATAAGGGATATGAAGAACACCACAATTATTTTAATCCCCGGCTTCGAAACGGTGTTGAGAGCTTAATGCACCATTATTTATACAAACGTTTCAGTCTCAGCAACCCTTTCAATACAAAAAAGGAAACAAGATGACAATTGGGGAATGAAGCTGTTTGTCAGAAAAGGATGAGCTAACGGCTCACCTTATGATGGCTGTCAGCTTCTTTAGCTTCTACATTAGTCCTTCACAAGCTACTAATTCTGCCTGCGTCACACTCGATTCTTTCTTTTCCGTCCATCTACCCAATAATTAGTTTTCTTTTCAAGCTCGTTTGTTTGACGTTCTAAAAGGTGTTTTTCTTTCTTTTTCATTTCGTCAATTGCATACATGAAGCGGCCTGTTAAGGTGAGAGTTCTTGCACGTTGTGTCCCAAATGAGCTAGCAGAAATCGGAATGTGGAAGGATTGTCCATTCTTAAAAATAACATTCGTCATTTTTGCATTCACTCGCTCATGGAGATGAACGTATTTTTCACAAACCCAAATGCAATTAGAATGAGAAGGTGACGTTGTAGGGAAAGAAAAAATGGATGTATGACTATCGATGATAATAGGTGCTTTATAGACAATTCCAGTTAAGCGTTTCGTACCTTCTCTTCTTCCTTCATAGGAAGAACCGAAATATTCACAACTTTTCCGCACAATGTCTATTGGAGGATGAGGAGATACATATTCATCATAAAACTCGATAATACGGGTATATAGTTTTGTCCCACATTGAAAAGGAAGTAAAATCATTGTTTGTGGATTCATTTCATATTCCTCGATCATTTCAACATTTTCAATCATTTATTCGCCACCTTTTTATTTACTCGTTTAAGTATAACATATTTTTCCAATATTACATTTTATTCTGACGAAATATACCTATTTTTATTTTCTTTATTTTCTAAAAATTTAAAAAACTAGTTGATAATTCTGTAATCGTTCCATATAATAAGAAAAAGACTTCAGAGGTGATTGTAAATGGAAAACAAAAAATCCTATGCTGAGTTAATGAAGGCTTGTGCAATGACCCGTAAACAGTCCCCTGAATTAACGATGACTCAAATTTATATTGACATGGTGCTACAAGAAGTTTTATTTCATCACAAGAGGGAAATATTACAAAGAAAAGTTGATTTAGCACTTGATCAAAGGAATCACGGAAATTTCATTCATTATTCTACCCTTTTAAACGAATTGAAGCTGCAAAACGATATGTAACGAATTCCCCCTAAATTCAAGGGGGAATTTTTTTAGACAAAAAAAGGAGATAAACCTATCTCCTTTTTCAGATTAGATTATTCACTCTTCTTCTTTAAACTGTTCTAATCTTGATAATCGTTCCATCATCGTAGGATGGCTATACCTAAATAACTTTACTAAATAAGGAGGATTTACTTGACTTAACCCTACTCGAGAAAGCTCTTGAAAAGAAGAAATAGCCGCTTCTTTATCCTCAGTTAGTTCAATAGCATATCGATCCGCACGAGTCTCCGTATATCGTGATGATAAATTCGTGAGTGGGCTAGCCATAAATAATAAAAACGAGGACAACAATAAAAATAGTGGAAAAGAACTTATATGAGAAACTTCTTTTATTTTAAGATCATTCCCATGCTTTTGTATAAGGTATTCCATCCACTTTGCTATAATCCATAGGCCGAATAGAGAAAGGATTAAATATCCTCCTATTCCAAAGTAAATATGTTTTTCCACATAATGCGCCATTTCATGGGCCATCACAAAAAGGATTTCATCTTTTGATAGTTTTTCTAATGTGGTATCCCAAAGGACAATACGAGAATTTGATCCGATTCCTATAACATATGCATTGAGAGCATTCGTTTCTTCTGACTTGTTTACTTCAAATACGTGCTCTGCTGGAATATTTGCTTCATTAGCTAAGGTAAGAATTTCAGCTTCCAACTCTTTATTTTGTAAAGGGTAAAAATCATTATAAAGCGGATCAATCATGACAGGTTGGACAAACATGATAAATAACGTAAAAGGAACAGATAATGCCCAAGCCGCCAGCCACCACCTCTTCTTAAACTTCTTCATTAATGCATATAGTACAATGACAATAACGAGCATCAAAATATAGTTGATCCAAAAATCAAGCAATTCGTCCCCCATCCACTGAGAGAAATTTTGCGTTGAAATATTATACGTTGTAGAAAAATAAAAAGATAAATATTGAAAAGGATAGACAATGACAAAGGCTAGAATATTTAACCAAAAAAGGTATACAGCCTTTTGTAAAAAAGCAAACTTTGTTGTTTTTTCTGCCCAATTGGCAAATGCTCTCGAAACGCCGAAAATAAGAATTAGAAAATAAAGCAACCATTCATACGGTGTGGACATAAAAAAGAGTAGATTTCGTATTTTACTATACTCTTCACTCAGCATAAGTTCACGACTATTCATAAACGTTGCAGGGTCCGCACTTGTTCCCATCATTTCTTCAGGTATCGTACTGTCTCCTAAAAAGAATAAATAAATATACAT
This sequence comes from Bacillus spongiae, assembly GCF_037120725.1. Lineage (NCBI taxonomy): Bacteria > Bacillati > Bacillota > Bacilli > Caryophanales > Bacillaceae > Bacillus > Bacillus spongiae. The sequence goes on along the minus strand of NZ_JBBAXC010000003.1, from coordinate 226,953 downwards.
TAACAAACCGAAAACAAAATATAACATTAATGCACGAAAGGACCATTTTCTTAACACTAAACATACCCCCTTCTCGTCCCCATTACTATATGTAGTTCCAGCCCCTATCATTTAGAACACTGAAAAAAAGAGGGAAATTACGAGATTATTGCGATAAAGATAATAGAAGAAGATGTTTACGGCTCTAAGGCTCTGAAATTAAAAGTTGTAGAATAAATAACATATTATGTATTCACTAAAGTTTAATAAAGGAGAGAGCTATTACTGTAGTTATAACTCTCTCCCCTTATTTCATGTGTTTATTTGAAAATTTTTTAAATTTTTTATATGCTTTTTTACACTGTCTTCTTAAATATTATTTCCCTTTAAATTCTGGTTTTCTTTTTTCACTAAAAGCAAGCAATGCTTCCAAACGATCCTCTGTAGGTATCGTTAATTCATAAGCTTTACGCTCAATTTGTAAACCTGTATGTAGATCTACATTCATACCATTTTTGATCGCGAATTTTGCTTGCCTTACCGCTATCGGCCCATTTTTCATTAATTGTTTAGCAAATTCCTCTACTTCCGATTGAAAATTTGAACGGCTAACAATTTTAGTTAATAGTCCGTATTCATACGCTTCTTCTGATGAAAGACGCTTTGCCGTCAAAATCAATTCCATTGCCTTTGATTCACCAATTAAGCGAGGTAACCTTTGTGTACCTCCTGCTCCTGGAATAATGGCCAAACTCGTTTCAGTTAAACCCATTTTTGTATCCTCTACAGCAATGCGAAAATCACAGGAAAGAGCTAGCTCCATTCCACCACCAAACGCATAGCCATTTATCGCAGCGATCGTTGGCTGTGGTAACCCTTCAACAGCAGAGAAAACTTCACCAATTTTATTAACATTCCGCTTCACTTGTAGCTCCGTTAATGTTTTACGTTCTTTTAAATCAGCGCCAACACTAAACGCTTTTTCCCCTGCCCCTCGAAAAACAACGACTCTAATATCAGGATTAATTCTTAAACTTTCAACAACCTCTCCTAATTCACGTAACGTTTCATAATTAAACGCATTCATCGCCTCTATTCGATTTAGGGTCACAACAGCCAGATTCCCTTTTTGCTCTATTTGAATGTTCCTTTCCATCTTTCTTCCTCCCCCTTTATTCCTTTGTACCTTTTCTACATAAAAAATTAAATTCCTTTTTCTCTAGCCGACCTTCTTCCTATCCTTAACATAAATTTCCATTCCCTAAAATGGGGAAAACATAAAGACAAACATAAAAGGCTTGAGTTCGCAATAATATCCAACTCAAGCCTTTCACATAATGCCATAAAATAACTTTTCTTACCCACTCAATCTAGCCAATACCTTATAAATGCATCTATAATTTATGCCTGTAGTACTTGCTGCTTTAAAGCACGTCGTAAAATTTTTCCCGTCGTGTTTTTTGGCAGTTCATCAATGAAGTCAATGGAGCTCGGCAGCTTGTACTTAGCCAAATGTTCCTTACAATAATTCATAACATCAGCTTCCGTCAAATCATGATTCTTTTTAACAACAAAACAACGAATCGCTTCACCAAAGTCTGGATCCGGTACGCCAAAAACAGCCGCTTCTATAATGCCTTCATGTGCATACAAAATTTCTTCGATTTCACGGGGATACACATTATATCCACCTACAATGATCATGTCTTTTTTACGATCAACAATATAAAAATACCCTTCATCATCCATCGTCGCTATATCCCCAGTGTAGAGCCAACCATCCTTAATCGTAGCAGCTGTCTCCTCAGGCATTTTATAATAGCCTTTCATAATATTAGGTCCCCTACAGATAAGCTCACCGACTTCTCCCACCGGTAATTCTTCCCCTAGTTCATTGACTATTTTATTTTCAATATTTAGAACGTTTGTACCAATTGACCCTGGTTTTCGCGGACGATCTAATGGATTAAAACATGTTACTGGAGAGGCTTCGGATAATCCATACCCTTCAGAAACTGCTACGTTAAACTTTTTCTCAAAATTCTTTAAGAGTGCGACTGGCATCGATGAGCCACCAGAAATACAAAGGCGTAATGATGATAAATCATCCGGGTTCCCATCTTCATATTGGAATAAGAAATTATACATTGTCGGTACACCAGCAAACACCGTTGCATCATATTTCTTCGCCATACGGAACACTTCTGCTGGACTAAATTTTGGAACAATCAGTAAGGTTGCACCCCTTGTGAGTGGAGCATTTAATACAACTGTTAAACAAAAAACATGAAACATAGGAAGCGTAGTGACCACTCGATCCTCCTGAGTCATTTTCAAGTACTCTCCGACATCCCTTGCATTCGTATAAAGGTTTTTATGCGTAAGCATAGCACCTTTTGGCTTTCCTGTTGTTCCTGATGTATACAAAATAACAGCGACATCCTCTTCCCTTAAATCCGGGCCTTCATAAGCAGGATGACCAGTCTGAATTAAGTTAGTAAACGCTTTCAATTTTCCTGATACAGAAAGTTTAGATAAATCTTCGTCTTCCTTTTGCCCACTTGAGCACACAACGAAATGCTCAACCTTCGGTAATAAGTGGTGCATTTTCTCTGCAAGTGGTAATAATAAATCTAACATAATGACCACTTTAACATCACCATTGTTTAAAATATATCCAATCTCATCTGGTGTGTATATCGGATTAACTGGAATGACTGTTGCTCCAATTCGCATTGCAGCATACATACTAATAATAAAATGTGGTGAATTTCCTAGTACAAGTGCAATATGGTCCCCTTTTTGTACCCCAAGCTGTTCTAATCCATTTGCAAATTTGTTCACAGATGCATTTAATTCTCCATATGTTGTCGCTTGATCTAGAAAATAATATGCCGGCTTAGTAAAGTGATCCTGTGATGTTTGTTCTAAACGTGAAGATAAATTCATATACCCCTCCCCTTTCTGAATGAATCATCATTCACTTTTATTATAACAATAAAAGTTTTCTAAATATATTTTATATAAAGAAAAGTATTAATTCAATACACATTCTAACTTATATTTGGAAAAAGATATGACTTTATTTTACTAATAAAGTATAATGTCTTATATTTCCTCACAAAAGTCATGGAAGAAATGAGAATACAGCACTCAAGATTAGCAAAAAATATATAGCATCTTCAGCTCTACTAAAAAGACATGAAACTTCCTTCATCCTATTTCAATGCTTTATTTTTAACGGAGTTCAAATCTTATCCCTATTCCCTTTCCTACACACAAACGAGCAAGCATTACATAGAGAAAAAGATATCTAATACTTTCGTGCTTTAATTTTTTTCTCTACTAACCTGTCCAAATAACCATTTGTTGTCTCTATAACAACTGTTGTATATTAAATACTTTGAACATACAAAGGGGCGTCCTGTCGTCGAAAAATCGACTGATTGGACAACCCCCAATGATTATTGCACTAATTTATCTCTATTCTAGTTCATCTTCTATAATTTCCGCTGCCAAACCACCGATCATTGTTGTTTCACTACTTCTTAATAAATCAAATCAATAATTTCAGCTTTTGTTACATTGCCAAAATAATGTTGAATATTTATATCGCTAAGGGCTTTTTCAATTTCAGCTCTTTCATATCGAATATCGTTTAAGCATGCTTCAATTTCTTCCACTTCTCCAACACCAAAGAAATCTCCATATATTTTACACTGAACAATCCTTCCATTCTTCACGTCTAATCGGATGTCGATTTGGCCTACAGGAAAACGGTGTGAGTGCTGAATGTTAAACTTAGGAGATTTTCCGTAGTTCCAATCCCAGTTTTGATATCGTTCTCTTGATATTTGGTGAATTTTTTCCCAATCTTCGCTTGTTATTTTGTATTCCTGAATGTCTTTTTCTCCACCGAATATATATTTAAGTAATAAACTACGAAATTCTTCAATCGTTAGCTTTGCTTCAAGGAACTCAGATATGTTGGCTACCCTCGAACGAATTGATTTAATTCCTTTTGATTCTATTTTATCTTTCCTCACCTTTAAAGCAGATACGACATTTTCGATTTCAGAATCAAATAATAAAGTTCCATGGCTAAACATACGACCTTTCGTTGAAAACTGTGCATTTCCAGAGATTTTCCGTCCATTTGCCAATAGATCATTTCTTCCACTTAACTCTGCGTTTACTCCTAACTTGTTCAAAGCTTCAATAACAGGTGTAGTGAATTTTTTAAAGTTATGAAAGCTTTTCCCATCATCCTTCGTGATAAAACTAAAATTCAAATTTCCTAAATCATGATAGACCGCTCCACCCCCTGATAGGCGACGAACAACATGGATCTTTTTATCCTCGACATAATTAGTATTAATTTCTTCCATCGTATTTTGATTTTTTCCGATAATAATGGATGGCTCATTTATGTAAAATAATAAATATGTTTCATTAACATCTAGATTCTTTAATGCAAATTCTTCAATTGCTAAATTAATATGTGGATCCGTTATCCCTTCATTATTAATAAATATCATACTATCTCTCCTATATAGTTAATGTAAGGTTTTGACGGGCCAATACAACAGGACCGCTAAAGTATTGTTCTGCTTCTAATTGTAATTGACTAATATTACCAAAATGAGGTAGATGTGTTAATACAAGCTTCTTTACATTTGCTTTTTGGGCTAATACTCCTGCCTCTTCACTGGTCATGTGGCCAGCAGCCTTTCCATTCATTCCCTTAAAAAAGTTAGCTTCACATAGTAAAAGATCTGTACTCTCACTAAATGAAACAAAAGAATCCTGAAAGGCAGAATCTGCTGTAAATACAAGACTCTGCTGTCCTGTTTGAATTCTCATAGCAAAACATGGAACGGGGTGATTTGTCCTTAAGGTATTTATTGTAAAAGGACCAATGTTAAAGGGTTGCTGCTCAAAGTATGCATGCCCCTTGGTAATATCTTTATACGATAATGAACGAAACCCATTTGCTGATTCCATATGTCCATAAATTGGTAATGTTTTATTATGTTTACCGGAGTGCTTTCCAATTAACAATGCGTGTTGTAGTACACCAATGTCGGCAACATGATCAGGATGATAATGAGAAATAACGACAGCATCCAACTCTTCGGGTAACAAAATATTTTGTAATGCAGATAATACACCGCTTCCACAGTCTATCAATAAATTGAAGCCCTTATTCTGTATTAAATAACCCGAACTAGCCTCATTCTTCGCTGGATATCCGCCCCAATGCCCTATTATGGTTAACTTCACTTTTTATCACTCCTTAATTGAAAATGATTTTCAATATAATTATTACTATACTCTACATTCATCTTTTTTTCATTCTTATTGAACTCGTAAAAAATTATTGACGTTTTCACATCTGTTATAATACAATATTTAATATATAAGATAGTTATATAACAAGAGAACTAATATAAGGGAGGGCGATTAACTTGTTAACAAATGTAGTCGATTTTTTTAAAAACCTGCCTGCAAAGAAATGTTCCAAATGTGGAGAAAAGATAGAAGAACAGCATGAATGCTACGGTAATCATTGTGAAAATTGTTTAAATACGTACAAAGGGTAAAAATGAAGGTCTTAACAGTTAGAAACTCGTAAACTGTTAAGACCATTTTTTAAAGAGAATAAATTACTCATTATTCCATCTTCTAAAAAAAGACCCAATACAACTGGGCCTTTCTACCATTATTCTGTAACCATTAACATCTCTTCAATATGATCATGAATCTCTTGGCCTTTTTCAACGTGCACATTAATCATGTAATGGCCAGCTTGGTCAAATATATACATTGCTTTATACTCACCAGCAGTTTCACTTTCTGTTTCGACCCAAGTCGGCTCAGATTCACCATCTTGTGTAATTTCAAATTTTACCCTTGCATTCTCTAATGCCTGTGAATTTAACTCCACATGAGACATAAGCATCACTTCTGAGCCTGCTTTCGTATTATCAGGCTTCATAAAATTAATCGATAGTTCACTATGTTCTTCATCGTGGTTCGCATGATCGTCGTAATCTGCCATGGCCATTTCATCATCACCAATAACAATCTCTTTTTTAGGCATTGTATGAAGTCCACGAGCAGTTACATGAACTTGAATAATATACTTTCCGTCCTTTTCAAACGCTTTTTCTAATGTATAATGGCCATTTTCCAACTTTGTTGCTTCAAGCATTTCACTCTCAGATTTTTGTCCATCCATCCAAATTTCGTATTTTACTTCATCTGCATCGTCGACAAGCTCTTCAGCTTGCGTAACTTTTGTTTCAATGAGCACTGCTTCTCCTAAATCAGCCGTTTTTGGAACTGATAGTTCAGCTTGAATAGGACCAACTGTCTCTTCATTCTGATCTTTCTGATCTTTTTCATCATTATTTCCACACGCTGCTAAAATCAAGATGATGGATGAGACGAGCATCCAAAACCCTTTTAATCTTTTCATATATCTTCCTCCTGAACTGTTCATTCATTGTAATCTTATAATAGAATTGTGAAATCAAAGTGAACTTTTATAGCCATATTATGACGATTTGTCCACAAATAAAGGAAATATTATCGTTACTTTCGTTCCTTCCCCAACTCGGCTTTGTATCTTTAATTCACCTTCATGAAGCATGACAAGATTTTTAACAATTGAAAGGCCTAACCCAGACCCACCATCTTTACGAGATCTAGCCTTATTGACTCGGAAGAAGCGCTCTGTCACTTTAGGAAGGTCTTGCTCGGGAATTCCACTCCCAGTGTCTTCTATCACTAAATAGGCAAACTCTCCCTCTGCAAACAAGGAAATCGATATTCCACCATTCACTGTATGACGAAGACTATTAGAAAACACATTATAAAAGATCTGTTCAATTCGCCCTTCATCCCCAAAAATAATCAGCTCTTCATCTAAAGATACTGATACAAACAACCCTTTCTCTTCCGCAGCCGGCTTTACATTATCAAGACTCTGCCTTATGATTTCTGCTAATACTAATGGTAATTTTTCTATAGAAAATTGTGCGGTTTCCATTTTCATTAGCTCCAGTAAATCACCTACAATCTTTTCCATTCGTTGTGATTCTCTCTGTACTATCATCATGTAATCATCTCTTTTTTCTTCCGAGATGATATTTAATTGAAGTGCCTCAATATACCCTTTTATGTAGCTAATTGGAGTACGAAGCTCATGGGACACAGTAGCTAAAAAATTCTTATTTCGTTGATCTTCCTTCTGAAGTGCTTCAGCCATTTCATTAAAACTTTGGGCTAGCTGACCAATTTCATCATTTGAAGATACTGTTACACGTGCAGAAAGGTTCCCTTCGGAAACTTTTTCAGCCGCCTTCTTCATTTCCTCAATGGGCCTTGAAATAACTTGAACCGCCTTCATTCCTATAAATAAAACGAAAAATATAAAAATAAATGATCCAAACAGCCAATACCAAGTAATATTGGATGTTAATTCTGTTATATTTACTAACGGGAAATACAGATAAATAATTCCCTGTAAGCGATCACCATCTAACAAGGGAACTACTACGGATACTAACGTTCTTCCAAATCGCTCTTCAAATCCAACTTTTGTAACCGTTACATTAGCGAGCAGCTCCGTCCGTTCATTCGGACCAATTAACGCTTCATAATCAATATCAAAGGGTACACAAGCACTCAACTCTCGAGGATTTCTAACTGCAAATACTTCGTAAGGTGTTTTACTATTCAGCCACTCAACATTTTTAATAAATGAATCCGGCACCACTCCTCCTTCATAATCCTTTCGAATCTGTTCTCCTAAAGTAATCAGTTCTGCTTCCACATTATTTACATACAAACGTTCATATAAATAATCTGATAAAAAATAGGCAAAGATAATCGTAACAAGTAGGAATAAACAAAGGGAAACCCACAGCTTTTGCGCTAATGACTTCATACCTTAACCCCAAATTTATATCCCAACCCCCAAATGGTTTGAACATATTCACCAGCACTTGTACCTAGCTTCATTCGAAGCGTTTTAATATGTGTATCGACTGTCCTCGTGCTCCCTTTATAGTCATACCCCCAAACGTGTTCTAACAACTGGTCTCTTGTAAACCCACGTTCCTCATTATTGAACAATAACCATAGCAGTTCAAATTCCTTAAATGTTAATGATACCGTCTGATTATTCACCAAAACCTTCCTAGATGCAGGCTCGATCTTGATTTTGCCTTTCGTATACGATTCAGATATATGATTATCTTTTGATACTCTTCGCAAAACAGCTTCTATTCTTGCGATTAATTCTCCGGGAGAAAAAGGCTTTAGCAAGTAATCGTCTCCACCAATTTTTAAACCTTTTACCTTATCCCATTCTTCCCCTTTTGCAGAGAGAAATATTACTGGGATGTCACTTTTTTCCCTGAGCTTTTCACATGTTTGAAACCCGTCCATAACTGGCATCATAATATCCAGTAAAACTAGCTTTATCGAAAATTGTTCTATTAATTGAAGAGCTTCCTTGCCATTCTCTGCTTGTAATGTGCTGTACCCTGCATTGGAAACATACAAATCAATTAAGTGTCTCATATCTTCTTCATCATCCACGATTAAAATTGAGTTCATTCCATCACCTTCTCTCTTGACAGCAATACAAACGGGCCCTTTTCGACTCCAACAGTCCTTTCAGGCTCCAGTGTATCTTTGTTTAAAAAATATAATTCATTACTATCATACCCTGCCACAACAACCCATTCAGAAAATGTTACTAGCGTAAATGGATTCGCTCCAATGATTCTGGAATTTACTACTTTTTTATTCCGGTCTAATTGATATATTTCATTGCTACCATGACTTGCAACAAAATAACCCTCTTTATCTTTAACAACATTAACAGGCATTGTTCCAACTTCAACAGACCCAAGTTCAGCTCCATTTTGCGAGGAATAAAAGCGCAAGTCTGTCCTTGGTTTACTGCCCTGCCCATGTCCCCCCACCCAAATAACGTTTTCATCAATAAATAACCCTGTCGATGAAGATGGGACCTCGAACTCTCTTACCACTGTTTTTGACGTTAACTCAATCACAGACAAAGAAGTATCTTTATAATTAATAACATAGAGATCTCCATTATAAATCTTCATATCCATTGGATATAAGCCCACATTAATTCGTTTTGTAATCTCTCCACGCTTGCTGACAATAATCACTTCATTTGTTTTACTGCTGGCAAGGGCAATTTCATCACCAATTTCAATGGCTCCAGTTATTCCTTCTCCGATAGTCCACTTCTCTAGTAACTCCCCTCTTTGTAGTGAAAAAAGAGAAACATGATTTAATTGGTAGCCGAATAAGAGTAAATCTTGATTATTATTAAGTAGAATTCCACCTGTGTATAGCTCGTTTAAATTCCAAGTGGCCATACTTTGTGCTCCATCACTAATAAAAGACAGTGAGGAGTCTCGAACATTTAAGGAAGCTACAAAACTTTCATCATTCTTAATGGTAGGGTAGCTTTGCTCCTGACATCCCGTTATCATTATATAAATTAATAACATTAATACTATTTTTTTCATTCCGTTCTCCTATCAACCAGTACTCATCAAATTCTCTATGTACCATGTTAGCGAAAAACTGTGAAGTTTTGTTGAAATTTCACTTGATTATTTTATAAATTGGAATAGTGAGTACTTCAATTTCCAAAGCATTGAACCAATTGTTCCATCAGCTTAGGCTTACCTTTCCCTATTTTTTAATGTTTGAAAAAATTAAAAAGGACGACACTATTCAGTGTCACCCCTTTCTAACTACCTATTCTGCAACCTGTTTAAAGTACTGCTTTTTATGAAGCTTTTTAAAGAAACCAGCTGTTAAAAGCATTGAGCCTAACATAAATATTAACATTATCCCAATATTCCACCACATAAAATCAAAATCACCACTTGAAATAACAGCTTTAAATGCAGAGACAGAATAGGTCATTGGCAAATATGAGCCTATCGGCTGAAGTACCGATGGAATTAACTCTATAGGAAATGTCCCAGCACTCGTTGTTAATTGCAAAATTAAAATCACAATGGCAATAAATCGACCAGGGTCACCCAAAACAGTAACGAGGACTTGAATCAGGGCTATATAGGTTAAACTCGTCGCAATCGTTGTGATAATAAACAAGCCGACATTTTCAACCTGAATATCCAATCCGATTAATAAAATGGCATCAGCGATTAAGGATTGTAAAATTCCTACTCCCATTAGCACGGTAAATTTACTTAAGAACCAAGACGTTGCATGGATAGGACGCAAGGCAGGTTCACGCAAAGGATAGACAATAGAAATCAATAAAGCTCCAACGAACAACCCTAATGATAAAAAATATGGCGCAAATCCAGTACCGTAGTTAGGGACATGATTCACTACATTTTTATCCACTTTTACTGGTTCGCCAATTTGATTATACGTCTCTTCATCCGCGTTTACAGCATTCACCTCTTCGGCTGCTTCACCTAATTTAGACGTTAACTCTTCGCTCCCTTCATAAAGCTTTACACTTCCGTCAACTAAATCTCCTGAACCTTTAGCGATTTCTTCCGTTGCATCTGATAACTGTTGACTTCCTGAGTATAGTGTATTGATTCCATTTGTTAATATTTTGGAACTGTTAGCAAGCTTTTCCCCACCTTCATCAGCAGCAATTAAGCCTTCTTTATATATTGGTAAACCACTTAGTAGTTCATTTTGACCATCTATCAGCAAACTTGAACCACTTGATAGCTTTTGTGATCCTTCTATTAACTGATTCACTCCCCCTAAAGCTGCTCTTTGAGCATCATTCAACAATCCGAGCTTACTTGATATACTTTCAGTATTTTCTTGAAGCTGTGCACTACCAGTTTTGATTGAAAGAAGCGCGCTTTGAAGTTGAGCTTTCTGTTCTTCCGGCAAACTTTCTAATAGTGGTGTTAATTGAGCTTCCAACATACCGACGCCTACACTAAGTTCATTAACACCCGAACTTAATTTTGTCGTACCTTCTTCTAACAAAGAAGTGTTTGAGATAATTTCACCCATCCCATTTTTAACTTCTGAGAGTCCTGACTGGGATTGAAGGACTCCTTCATGCAATTCCTCCGTACCAGCCTTTAACCTCGTAACACCCGCACTTATTTGGTCAAATTGTTCGTTTAATTCTGAAATCCCCACTGATAAATCTAGGGCACCTTTTTGTAAGCCTTGTGCACCTACTTGGAGTTGACTCACTCCACTATCTAATTCAAATGACTTGCTTGCAACTAATGTAAGATGATTTTTTAATTCCTCCGTTCCATCAGATAGTTTACTAGCACCATCAAATAATTCTCCTGCCCCTTCATGCGCTTTTGTAATGCCGCTTCCCATTTCACTAATTTTATCAAACATCGTTTCCGCATAAATTTCCGAAACAGAAGTTGAAAGACTGGCTTTAATTTCATTAATGGCTGACTCTCCAATTTGTGCCGATAAAAAATTATAGCCTTCATTTGGAACATAATTCAGCGATAGCTTCTCCGGCTTTTTCTCTAATAACGAAGTGGCATTTTGTGAGAAATCTTCTGGAATCTCGACTAGTAAGTAGTAATCTTGTTTTGACAGCCCTTCATACCCTTTACCTGCTTCTACAAATTCATAAGCAAAGTCACGGCTATTTCGTAATTCTTTAACGAGCTCTTCACCTAAATAAAGTGTTTCTCCCTCAAAATCAGCTCCCTCATCATTATTTACAACGGCTACAGGTAAATCGTCTAATCCCGTATAAGGATCCCAAAATGCCCATAAAAACATTCCACTATATAAAATAGGGATAAAAAGAACCGCAATGATTGGGATGAATACCTTTCGATTTAAAATAATATCTCGTAATTCTGCGTAAAGCAGTGATTTTTTCATATAAGTTTCCCCCTGAATATCAATTGACCATATTGTTCATTTGGTCAATTCGTAATAAAATAATTGAGTTATCCAACTGATAACTCATAAGCATTACTGTAACCATTAACTAAGTTATTCCCACACTCTATTGTAAAGAACAAACGGAAGGGAAGAGTTTGTGCAACGAGAGTTTTCTGAAATTTTATGACTACCCTTCTTTCTGTTCGATGTCAGTCTTAACGATTTATCAATCTCTTACATTTAGTGTAGATGTTTAAACGTTAGGGATTATTGATTCATCCCTAATTTTTCATCCTCTTCCTTAACTAATTATTGACGTAAGTTAATCAAAAAATGACCATTTGAGATAATTGGTCAATTAGTATATTGATTACTATAACAAATTGTTTTTCACTATTCAATAGTTATTTATGTTGTAAATCTATTCATTTATACTTAATACCACCTCATGTATTTCACTATACTAAAACCACTTTATTAGGGAAGATTGAAGGTCATTTCTCTTCATAATAAAAAGCGAGAACAATGATGTTCTCGCTTTTTATTATGATGATTGGATTCTTTGCAGAACCTGTTCTACTACGTCTATTCCTTGATCAATACAATCAGGTATACCTAGACCATTAAACGAGCTTCCAGCAAGAAATACACCAGGTAGTTTCTCTGACACTTCTGCTTTCAATTTATCCATTCGCTCTTTATGTCCTACAGTATATTGAGGCATTGAATCTTTCCATCGAGATACGATGGTGAAATCAGGCTTCATTGAAATATTCATCGTTTTCTGTAAGTCATCTAACACAATTTGCTCTATTTCAGCATCTGATAAATCTACCACCGCTTCATCTCCTGCTCTTCCTACATAACAACGAAGTAGAACTTGACCTTCTGGAGTTGAATGCGGCCATTTTTTATGCGTCCATGTACAGGCAGTGATGGAATAATCGCTATTTCTTGATACGACGAATCCTGTTCCATCGATATTTTTTTCAAGCGCTGCTTTAGGGAAAGCCATTGCTACCGTGGCAACAGAAGTAGAAGGCATATCTTTTAACGGTTCAAACATACGGTAGGATGCAAACATTGACGGAAGAACGTGATGTGGCGTTGCCACAATAATGTTATTTGCCTCTAATTTATTCCCATTATTTAGATACAATTCATACTTTTTATGATGATATTGAATATTTTCAACTCGGACACCTTTTAGAACTGTCTCGTTTTCTAAATGACCTTCAATTGCATCAACAAACGACTGTAAACCAGTCTTTAAGGTGAGAAACATTCCCTTTTTAGGAGTTTTTGGCTTCTTAGGCATACCTTTTTTCATACCGAGAACAAGACTTCTGTACTTTTGTTCCATTTGAATAAATTGTGGAAAGGTAGACATTAAGCTTAGTTGGTCAATATCTCCAGCGTAAATTCCTGACAGAAGAGGCTCGATTAAGTTCTCTACCACCTCATTACCTAGTCGACGCCGGAAAAATTCTCCAACAGATTGATCTCCCTCTACTTTTGAGCGAGGAAGAACAAAATCTCCTGCAGCTCTTGCTTTTCCCATTAGAGAAAACAAACCGGTGGTAACAAAAGGACCAATCTCGGTTGGAATCCCCATCACAGACCCACTAGGCATTGGATGTAATTTATTATTGACTAAGACATAGGACTGACCTGTTGAGTTATTTACAAGCTCCTTTTCCATTCCTACCTCAGTAGCTAACTTTGCTGCACTCGATTTTCTTTCTAGAAATGAATCTGGGCCACGTTCTATGACAAATCCATCTTGAGTGACAGTTTGAATTTTCCCACCTAATCGATGACTCGCTTCAACAAGTACAACTTCTATAGCAATTTGCTTTTCCCTTGCTTCCTTTTGCAAGTAATAAGCTGCTGTTAATCCGGTAATTCCTCCTCCGATTATAACAACCTTCTGTTTTTCTTCCAACACGGTAATCGCCTTCTCTAATCTTATTTTTTTCCTATTTGCTTTAATACAGCAGAGGCCATTGCCTCTATAAATAAAGGTCTCGTATTTGGCATTTTTGGTCGATAGTAGCTCGCCCCAATTTCATCCGTCACTACCTTACATTCATAATCATTATCATATAAAACCTCTAAATGGTCAGAGACAAACCCAACCGGTGCATAGACAAATGCTTTATATCCCTTTTCTTCAAATAATTGTCTCGTTAAATCCTGTACGTCAGGACCTAACCATGGATCAGGTGTATTGCCTTCACTTTGCCAACCGACTGCGTAATCCTTTACTCCAGCACCTTCTGCAATTAACTTTGCAGTTTCTTCTAACTGCTCTGGATAAGGATCGCCTAGTTTAAGAATTCTCTCAGGAAGGCTATGAGCTGATACAATCAAAACAGCATTACTGCGCTCAGCTTCCGTCATGTCTGAATATGTTTTTCGAACTTCTCTTACCCAATAATCAATAAACTTTGGCTCTTCATACCAGCTTTCAACAGACGTAATTTGAGGACCACCTAATTTTTCTGCTGTTTCCTTTGCACGCCCGTTGTAAGATTTCACACTAAACGTTGAAAAATGAGGAGCCAGTACAATTGAGACCGCTTCTTGAATTCCCTCATTGTACATTGCTTCTACGGCATCTTCCACGAAAGGTTCAATATGTTTTAAGCCTAAAAAAGCTTTGAATTCAACATTATCTTGAATACTATTTAAATACGTTTCAAGTGCATTTGCTTGATCCTGTGTAATTTTAGCAAGAGGTGAGATCCCGCCAATCGCTTCATAACGGCTTCGGAGATCCTCAAGCATTTCTTCTGACGGTCTACGCCCATGACGTATATGTGTATAATATCGCTCAAGGTCTTCTTCCTTATAAGGTGTACCGTACGCCATCACTAATAAACCTATCGTTTTCTTTTCCATTTTAATCACCTCATGATCTTTTCATACAATCGTTAATTTCCCATTCTTAATGGGTTCAAACTATGATTTCAGCTTTTGATAGCTGTATTCATGAACAAAAGATGTTAATTTTTTCAAAGTATCCGGGTTCACTTCTGGGAATACTCCATGTCCAAGATTAAAAATATATCCAGGCTGTTCCATTCCTTGGTCAAGAATAAATTTAGCTTTCTCTTCAATGACTTCCCATGGAGAGAGTAAAATGGCTGGATCTAAATTCCCTTGAACCGTTTTGGTAATTCCCTTTTCACGAGCTTCTTTTATAGAAAATCTCCAATCAAGTCCGACGACATCAAGAGGAAGGTCATGCCACTCTAACGCTAAATGACTTGCACCAACACCAAACATAATTAAAGGTACATTTTCTTCACGAAGTTCGGTAAAGATTCTCTCCATTGTTGGTTTAATAAAAGTACGATAGTCTTGAACATTCAACGCACCGACCCAAGAATCAAAAATTTGTATCGCTCGTGCACCTGCTTTGATCTGAGATTTTACATAAGTAATGGTCATTGCCGCTAATTTATCCATTAAGGCATACCACGCTTTTGGTTGTGCATACATGAATGCTTTTGTCTTATTATAATTTTTAGAAGGCCCACCTTCGATCATATAACTCGCTAAAGTAAATGGCGCGCCTGCAAAGCCAATTAACGGTACCGACAACTGTTCAGTCGTTAATAATTTTATTGTTTCCAACACATAAGGAACATCTTCCTCTGGTGTAATTTCACCTAGTCTTTCAATATCTCCTAACGAACGAATAGGATTATCAATGACAGGGCCAATTCCAGATTTAATTTCCACATTTACACCTATTGCAGGTAGTGGAGACATAATATCTTTATATAAAATTGCAGCATCTACGTCATACTGTTCTACTGGAAGTCTCGTTACATATGCGCAGAGCTCAGGTTGGTGAGTAATTTCAAATAAGGAGTATTTTTCTTTTATCGCTCGGTATTCTGGTTGCGAGCGTCCTGCTTGCCTCATGTACCAAACAGGTACATAATCTGTTTTCTCTCCTCTTGCTGCTTTTAAAAACGTATCGTTTAGCTTCTTCAACTTAGTCTTCCACCTTTCAAGCATTCTGACCCCATTTTATACTAAAAATCTTCAAGAAAAAAATAAAGATAAATTTGTCCGTACCTATACACGAATTACACTATAAATCTTTTCCATCTAAATGTATAGATTTTGTTGTGAAATGTCATAAATTTGTCCTTTTTGCATGTCCATAAGAATGATATTTTGGAAAGAGTGTTCGTATACTTAAAAGAATAGGAAAATCATTTTTAACGTTATTAAGGAATCGTCCATTATTAAAAAATGAACCTCGCATGATTCTCTCATAATGAAAGAGGACATCAAAATAAAATTGAGGTGAGAAATTGAAGGTATATATAACTGTAGGTACACATGAATATTTAAAAAGCGTATCACAAAAATATAGCAAAGAGACGATGGTATTAATACAAAATACAGAAACCTCCCTCTTATTTCATGAAACACACGGAGACACTGTATTTAAGGAGCCTAGGCAATATAAAGTGGTTGAATCTTCCGGTTTCCTAGAAGAACAAGGCTTTTTCGTATTTAATCATATACCTGTCACGGATGAGGGTAGACCTGTTTTTGAATATCGCTTTAAAAATCGAGTTCGCCTCATTGATCAGTTTCCTGGCTTTATAGCCTTACGTGTTTTACGCCCTCTTCTCAGCGACACCTATATCGTTATGACTGTTTGGCAAAATGAAGATGCCTTCAACAGGTGGCAAAATTCTAAACAATTTAAAAAAGCCCAGGACCATTCTACTAAATATAAAAGTATCAATAAAAAAAAGCATATATTTCCTCGGCCCTCTTACGTGACAAAGTATTACGCAGAAAAAGGAGGAAATGAATAAATTGTTAGTGACAACCATTCAACCTTTTACAGGGGTGATTGAGTATGTCGTCACTGTACATTTCCTCCTTATATAGAGATTATCTTTACCATAAAAAAAGTAAAATGCACTACTCTTCTAGAGAATGCATTTTACTCTAAAAACAATTGGTATTTTAGTCTTTTTAAATCTTTAGTATCCCCCTTTTCTTTTAATTATTATGTAATAGATTATTTCGATTCGCATATATAGCTGCCTGCGTCCGATCCGCTACATCTAGCTTACTTAAAATATTACTCACATGTGTTTTAACCGTTTTAATACCAATAAATAGTTCCTCTCCAATTTCTTGATTTGTCATCCCTTCCCCAAGACATTTCAATACATCCATTTCCCGTTCTGTCAATGAGTCATGAGGCTTTTTACTTTGTGAACGAAAACTATTCATCATCTTTGAGGCAACTTTCGGCTCAATCACATTTTCTCCTTTGGCCGCTTTATATATTGCAGAAGTGACTTCGGTGGCGCTAGCCGTTTTAAGCATATAGCTAAAAGCCCCTGCTTCTAGCGCAGGGAAAACTTGTTTATCATCATAATAACTTGTGAGAATAATAATTTTACAGGCTGGATGAAATGACATAATCTCCTTCGTTGCCTCTATCCCCGTTCCATCTTCCATCAATAAATCCATCAGTATAACGTCCGGCATGCATTGCTTTGCTAGTTTGACTGCTTCTTTTCCACTTTTTCCTTCACATAAAAATTCAATATTTTCCTCTGTCAATAAGTAAGACTTAATACCAAGACGCACCATCTCATGATCATCTACTATCATGACTCTTACTTTGCTCATTGCATTCCCTCCTGATCAAATGGAATTTTTATTTTAATATAGGTACCTTCTCCTTTTTTAGAGCGAATTTGAAAAAAACCACCTAGTTCTTCACAACGTTCTTTCATCGATTGAAGACCGTATGATGTCATTTTATTTTCATTAATTGAGAATCCTTTACCATTATCACTTATAAACAAGAAGAGGTTATTCTCTTTTTTTTCAGATAAAATACTTACTTCAGATGCATCTGCATGACGTAAAATATTTGATACAGATTCTTGGACAATGCGAAATATATGTGCTTCTTGAGCTTTAGACAACTCTTCCAGCCCTGTTAACTTTTCTTTAAACATAATAGGAGTTCGTTCCTTTAATTCATTCACTAACTTTTGTATCCCTTGCGTAAGTGTCTCGCCTTTTAATTCAACAGGACGTAAATGAAGAAGAAGAGCTCTCATTTCACCTTGAGCTTTGGAAGCAATTTCTGCAATTTGCTTAATCAGCCCTTCTGCTTGGTCACTTTTCTTCCCCATTGCTCTTATAGCTGTCGAAGAAAGCATGTTTAAAGCAAAGAGTTGCTGACTTACTGAATCATGTAAATCTCTAGCCAACCGTTGCCTCTCCTCTATTACCGCTGCTTGATGAGCCTTGTCAACTAGTTCGGACTTTTCATTCGCCAACCTTTGAAGTGATTTCACTTGGACTTGAATGTACTGAGCAAGTTCATTGAGTTCCATCGTTAATACATTAAATTGGTCTCGTTCTCTTAAATCCATTCGCTCTGAAAACTTTCCGCTTCGTAAAAT
The DNA here is from genome assembly GCF_037120725.1 of Bacillus spongiae. Lineage (NCBI taxonomy): Bacteria > Bacillati > Bacillota > Bacilli > Caryophanales > Bacillaceae > Bacillus > Bacillus spongiae. The sequence goes on along the minus strand of NZ_JBBAXC010000003.1, from coordinate 208,573 downwards.
GGAGACAAAGCTTAAAAAGTCTTGAAATCGATTTTTCAAAAGCGTTCCGAATCGAAACCCTATATAGAGATTCACAACTAGTAACACGATAAATAATGTAGCGGTTAACCATAATGATTCATACAGTGTCATCATTGGGTCATCTACAATAATTAAAGAGAGCTGAAGAAGAATGAAAAAAACTAACGTTCCTAAAAAGGCGAGAAGCATATATTGCTTTATAATCCATATAAATAAGTTTTCTGTTTTCATTACCGACCCTCCTACACCTTATCAACTCGAATGGAACCAATGTTTAATGACAAAATCAATTTGACTTTTTTTACTGCACTTTCATAGTCTGGAGAGCGGTAATGCATAGTTGGTTTTATATCGTTAGATTTCAAATTAAGTAGTTTAATATCCCCTATGTTAACCTTTGCGTAAATCTCTACCCCTACATCTTCTGGGATTAAAATTTTAATATCTCCAATCCAATGACTTACGTTAATTGGTGTCTCTCCATCCGGAATAAATGCTTTTCCAAAATCAACAAATACATCGCCTATAAAGTGAGAGAGAGTCATAGGTTCAACTGACCAATTATTTTCACTAAACCTCATGTCACCTATAAAAGCGCTATGTTGGTTTGGTAACGGTTTTGATTTCTTTATTTTTTTTATTTTTTTTTGAAATACTTCATCGTCAATATCCGTCAAATCGACCCTCTTTTTATGGAAATCTGCTTCATTAATATTATTCCCTCTAAAAAAGATCCCTTTTATTGCTATAAAAATAATTAAAACTGGCCAAAGGTTTAACAAATCCGTATAGGAAAAGGAAACCAAGTCGTAAGAATTCAATATTATTAAACCACCATAAGTCGTTAATAATATTCCTAAAAATAGCCTTCCGCTTGATTTTCGGACAAAAGATTTGACTAGAAAAGAGAGACCCGTCAATGTAATGGCATATGGAATTAATTCGACAATAACCTCTCCTATTTCCAAGGAAATGACACCTACATTTAATAATAACAACACAATTCCAATAAAGAGTAAAAAAATTAAGAAAAATGCTTGCATAATTGACTGCTTATTCATAATATCCTCCTTCATTTCCTTTTTCGCTAAATAACACTTATTCCCTTTATTTCATTATAGAAAACAATTTTTTGTACGTAGAGATTCAAGGGATTGAAATCTCCTCCGCCTGAAGGCTGATTTCGATTTTCTTACTCCGTTGTAACGGTTTAACCATGCTTCTACATAGCGCTATAGTCTGGTTCATTGCAAAAAACAATATTTACACTATTAATAAGGAGGTTATTGCATTCCATTGCTCTTTCCTCTACACTTACAAAGTAGAATTATGAATATAAAAGCAAGGAGTGAAACTTTGTCTTTAGCAACAATTATAAAACCTCTATTAGTAAACTACACAATCATCTTTTCATTAGCGATCAATATGAATTTAATTCTGCCATTCAAAGTACGGAAGTCTCCTGCTTTAAATATAAGGACCTTTTATGGTTTAAGCTTCGGCTTTACTGCCTTACTCTGTATGTTAAACCCCATTGAATCATTAGGGGAAACGAATTTTGACTTAAGGATGGTTTTAATCCTCGTTTCTACCCTTTACTTCGGTTGGTCTGTTGGAGCCATTACAACGACTGCAGTCACGATTGGAAGATACTTCATAGGTGGTAAATTTTTTTTAGTAGGAATCGTCATTAACTTAACTGCTTTCATAATTGCACTTATCTTTCGAAAAAGCTTTATGAAGTGGGAGAAAAAATATCAACTTAGTATTTTTATTTTTATTCCTTACTTTTTAATTACTACTCTTATATTAAAAATTTCAATTGACGGTCTTCCCATTGTTTTTTATTTAATTTACAATTCCATTTTCCTATTTACCTTCATGGCGCTTGTTTATTTAATTGAAAAACTTACGGAAGTAAATAAACAGATTGACGAAGCGGCCTATTTTGAAAGGCTACAAACGGTAGGACATATGGCTGCAGCTTTTGCACATGAATTGCGCAATCCACTAACCACTGTAAGAGGATTTATTCAACACTTGAGTGAAGGGAGCAATCATAAGAAGCTACCTGAGTTTTCTCCCATTATTTTAGAAGAACTTGACCGTACAAATCGTATCATAACAGATTATTTATCGCTCGCAAAACCCGGAAAAACGAAAGATGAAGTATTTAGTATTCAGCAAACGATCTTTGAAACTATTCAATTGCTCCATCCAGTTGCAAATTTCCAAGGTGTGTCAATACTATTTGATAACCATTCAACTGATAAAGTTTTAGGTGATAAACATTATTTTAAGCAATGTCTCATCAACATCCTCAACAATGCTATTGAAGCAATTGAAGAAAAAGGGGAAATTACAATTCAAACGTATAGAGATGAGCACAAAAAGACCATAAACATATCTGTGATAGATAATGGCATTGGGATGACAGCAGATCAAATTGAAAAAATTGGATTACCTTACTATACTACTAAAACAAAAGGTACGGGAATCGGCTCCATGGTGGTTAATAAAATCATTCGTGATATGGATGGAACGGTGCGCTATTATAGTGAAAAAGGCCAATGGACAAAAGTAGTCATTACCTTACCACTCTATCAAAAGATTGAAAACAACTAACTCACCTTTCCTCTATTAGAACTTGGACATGTCCAAGTTCTTCTTTTTATGTAATATTCAGATGTAATGGCACCACATTCGTATAGATAAATTAAGGAATGGATACCAAAACAAATACAAACTTTTATACATGTAATGAAAATTTATTCTACTCGATCAATCAATAAAGAGGAGGAGAATCAGTCTTCATAATGGTAGCCATAATATGTTGAATGACCATTATAAGGCTTCTACCCATTTACCCCTTTTTTTTACTAGTTCAGTTCCTTTATGAATTATTTTTTCCCTTTACGTATCTATTTTCTTATTTTGATGTTATAATATTCTAAATTTTTGATATAATGGGGGGTCGATTATGGATACTTTAATGGAATTATTGGATAAGCGTTATGATCAAATGATTGCCATTCGCCGACACTTACACCAGCATCCAGAGCTTTCATTTCAAGAATTCAAAACAGCTGCCTATATAGGGGACTATTATCAAAACTTAGGTATCTCTGTTAGAAGGAATGTTGGGGGAAATGGAGTAGTTGCACGTATTAAAGGGAACAAGAAAGGTAAGACAGTTGCACTACGTGCTGATTTTGATGCATTGCCAATTCAAGATCAAAAGGATGTTCCTTATAAATCAACCGTTCCCGGTGTCATGCACGCTTGTGGTCATGATGGTCATACTGCAACTCTGTTAGTATTAGCAAAAGCAATTTTCGAACTCAAGGAACAGTTAGCAGGAGAATATGTGTTTATTCATCAACATGCGGAAGAGTCTAGCCCCGGCGGTGCCAAAGCCATGATTGAAGATGGTTGTTTAAATGACGTTGATGTTATTTTCGGAACTCACCTCTGGTCAACAGTTCCTGTTCATTCCATCCTATACCGGTCTGGCCCCATTATGGCTGCTGCAGATCGATTTGAACTTACAATTAAAGGATCCGGAGGACATGGTGCGCAACCTCATAAAACGAAAGATAGCCTTCTCGTCGCCGCCCAAATCGTTGTACTATTCCAACAAATTGTATCGAGAAGAATTGATCCATTAGATTCCGCAGTCATTTCTGTCGGTTCTTTTATTGCTGACAATGCCTTTAACGTCATTGGAGACCAGTGTAAATTAACTGGAACTGTACGTACTTTTAATAGAGAGTTACAACAGCTCATTCAGGAAGAAATGGAGCATATTATTAGAGGGATTTGTCTCGCCTCTGGATGCGAATATACTTTCAACTATGAAATAGGCTACCCGGCAGTAATCAACTCAACCAATCAAACAGACTATATAAAAGAAATAGCTAATGAACTACTTGATGTTGATTCTTCAGTAGAAATCACACCTCAAATGGGAGGAGAAGACTTTGCCTATTATCTTCAACATGTGCCTGGATGCTTTTTCTTTACTGGAGCAAAGCCAGAAGGTGTTGAAATAGCCTACCCCCATCATCACCCGCGTTTTGACATTAACGAGAAAGCCATGCTCGTCGCAGCAAAGGTTTTAGGAAAAGCCGCTGTCAACTACCATTTTGACTACACTCACCATGAAAAACACGTTAATGAATCAAACGTATAAGAATAAACAGACCCTGCAATTCTCACCTTGCAAGCCACATAAATTTACATTTCTTTTGATCACCCTTAGAAAAATAAGGCTCATATACATCCCCATCATCAAGTTTGCAGGAAGGTTAAGCTTTACTTATATATTTAGCATTTTAGCCAAATGATTCAACTATAAGGAATTTCATTAATTTTTCAATTCATAGAAGAGTAAGCTCCCCTTTAATGAACAAGGGAGAAATCGTACTCTAAAAGTCCATATTCACAAGAAATGCTAAGAGATCCATCCATCTCTTAGCATTTCTTCTTATTTTTTAATTCTAACAATTACTGTTGTGCTACAACGTTCCACTTTATAACACTTTTTGTTTTGTCGTTACTACCCTTATTACTTCTTCTAACGTTTGCTCCTCCATTGATTGTAATCGGTGAGCATGACCGCTAAAAGCCAATTCTCTTGTTACTGGATTTGGAACTATGATACAAGCTAAATTTACCTTGGTGGCGGCTATCAGACCATTTAATGAATCTTCAAATACAATGACTTCCTCTGACTCCAAGTTTAAACCTTCTAACGCTTGGCTATATAATGCTGGATCTGGCTTTACTTTTTGGACATCCTCTTTCGTTTTTATTACTTCAAAATAGGATAATATATTAAACTTTTCTAAAAAACCTACTACCCATTGACGGCTTGAACTTGAAGCTAATCCAATTCTTAACCCTAACCTTTTTGCAGCTTGAAGATAATCTAATACCCCTTCTCTTAGGGCTAATTCTTCCATACGAAGCTGGTAGAGTTGTTCTGTTTTTTTCTTTATTTCCTGTTGATTTAATTCTATTTCCGTTTTCGATTGTAACATTTTGAACAAAACATCATCAGAAGTACCAATGCATTTGGAAAACTCGTTTAAAGTCAGCTCAATTTGATAGTCCTTTAGTACATCGGCATAAACAGTAAACCATACAGACTCTGTATCCACAATTAATCCATCAAAATCAAAAATTATCCCTCTAATCATTGCTTCTCTTCTCTCCTATTTATTGCAATACTCGTTATGTTTATATTTGCTTGTCTTTAATAGTGTTATTTACTCTGCTTGAAAATACCTTAGACGAAAAGAATGAATAGCTGCTTCCCCTAATTCATCTAATAATTTATAGTTTGCATATGCTCCTACCACAGCTCCAAAACCAGGAAGCATTTGAAACATTTTCACTAAGTCTATGTGATCGCGATACTCTTGCTGAAAAACCTTCCAATCCATAGAGACTATCTCTTCTTTTCTATCGTCCCAATTTTCAATTATTTGTAACGTATTTAAACGCCTTTCTCCATTTGAAAATGCTAATTGAAATACAAACAATAAAAACAATCGTTCTTCAAAGCTTTTATATGAAAAGCCATGAATCGCACTTACATGAAATAGGAATTTCATTTTAATGGCAAGGAGGAGGGGGAAGTCGGCCAATCCTAATAACACCCCTCCAGCTCCAGTCCCTGCGCCTTCCAGTGTAGCCGTTTTTTGATATTTTTTTAAAGCAGTGAGAATTTGCCTTTCCTTTTCCTCTAATGACTGTACGTTCCCCTCGATGGGCTTAGTCATAAATTCTGAACTAAAAAGCGTTACCTCCACCATTTTTTTTATGCTCTCCGTTACGAAGCTTTGTGCCCTTTCTGGAATGGCTTTATGAATAGAAGTTTGTACTTTTTTTGAATATCGACTCAACATCCCAGGTCTTTTAACCATTCTTTTTTTCCACGAAATGGTTTCTAATTTTGCCTTTTCATCAAAATGTGAATGCATATAATCCCTTCTTTTTAATTCGTTTTTTGAATTCTTTTCGGAATATACACACTGACCATCATCAGTGAGATGACTAAATTAACCACTAATATTAATACACCATTTTGCCATTGTCCGGCTAAAACTGGGATAAGGGCAAATAAGGCCGATTGGATAAACATTAGTTTTTGGATAAGGGCTAAAAATGCGCGCCGACGCTCCTTCATCGATATGGGATAGAGGGAAATCCATATTACATAAGAATGTTTCTTTACTAAAGGAATAAGCTGAAAGCCCGTTAAATATAGAAAAAGAACACTAATAAACAGTTGAAAATAAACCCAATCGTTCACATACAAAAGTAACATAGAAATCATCGTTAACCTTATAAATAATCCCAAAAACTCGCTACTTCGGTAAAAAGTTCTTGAATACAAATAGGTAAAACTTTCTTTTTGTTCGAACTTTGCCTTCTGAAGGAATGGGTCAAGCCACTTACGACGATAAACCTTTCCTTTTAATTTAGGAACATCTGTAAATAAATTGGCTAAACGATAAAATTGTAATAATCGTGCCACCTCGATATCAATTAATCTTTCCCATTGTAATGTTCTTCCTTTTGCAGTCCTGTAAAAATAGATGCCATAAGCAAGATATACCAGCGCTAAAATGAGAATAAAAAGATAGGAAGCCCTTTCTAAAATGAAAAATAATAAAGTAATATTTAACAGTAGTCGAATGATTCCATCCACAACTGCTACTTCACTGTCTTGAGACTTTAGCACATTCCACTTGACGAATATATTCCAACCTTTAATTAGGAGAACAGCGCCAAAAATTAGAAAAAAGCTTGAAAAAGCTACACCTGACACTTGAACATACATAGGCATCAATGCCGCTAACACTAGTAAGGGAGCATAAGTTTGAAATAAAAAGGAGAGGAATAAGCTTTTTTGAAAATACCCCCTCATCTTTTCCTCCATTGGTAGTAAGTAAACAGCATCAGCTTCTTTTAAAAATGTATACAACGGTGACCATACCAAGAGAGAACCTAATACCATTGCCATAATGATTTCTGCAGGAAATGAGCCGTCCAGTGTATCGACCCACTCATTGTACGTATATGCGCCCGCACCAAGTGCAAAGATTAGGACAAATAACAAGTGATCATTAAACATATAACGTAAATATTTTTGTAATTCTTTATTATAGTCTGCTACTCTTCGCTTCCAAATCGAGTCAATTGATTTCATTCATCTTCTTCCTTTGTCAATGCAATATAGATATCATCTAGTGTAGCTGAAGGCATTTCAAACTGTTGCTGAAGTTCTGTTAAGGTTCCTTTTGCCCTCACCTTTCCATCATGAAGTATCACAAATGAGTCACAATATCTTTCAGCTGTTGCTAAAATATGAGTGGACATTAAGATTCCAGCTCCATCTTGTTTCATACGTTCCATCCAATCAAGAAGGGATTGAATTCCTAGAGGATCAAGCCCAACAAAAGGTTCGTCAATGATATATAAATCAGGGCGTGTTAAAAATGCACTCATAATCATGACCTTTTGCTTCATACCTTTGGAAAAGTGAGCTGGAAACCATCCAAGTTTTTTTTGCAGACGAAATTCCTTTAATAAATCAGCTACTCGGGCTTCGTAGGTAGATTCTTCTAGTCCATATGCCATGGCTGTTAGCTTTAAATGCTCTTCTAGTGTTAATTCCTCATATAAAATAGGGGTTTCAGGAATAAATGAAAACTGCTTACGGTATGTATCAGGTTCGTTTTTTAATTCAATTCCATTAATTGTAATGGTCCCTTCCTTTTGTTCCATTAAGCCAATTATATGTTTTATAGTCGTGCTTTTCCCTGCCCCGTTTAAACCAATTAAACCAACAATTTCATTATTGTTGACGGAAAAAGAGACATTCTTTAAAACGGACTTTCTAGTGTAGCCTCCTGTTATATTATCCAATTGTAATAAAGTCATATCGTACGCCCTTTCTTAAGTAATCTTATGCTTATTGTAGCAAAATTTTCTTAACTCCTCATTTTCTTTTAAGTTTATCGACTTAATTGTATATTTTTTCGACATTAGGTCATTATAATAGTCGAAGGGAACAACAAATTGCAAAACGGGGTGGTTGTTAAATACCAGGACCTATGCAGTGAGTTATTACCTAATAAATAAGGGGATGGTTGTTATGCATAAAGACAGCCTAAATTCGACACCAATTTTTTGATTAAATTGAAAATGAGGTGTTTGTGCAAGACTCTTTATATTTTTAGGAACATTTACGACCTAAAAACAAAAAGGGGATGGTCACATTGAACAAAGGCACTCTAAAACACAATTCGTGCACATAGTATAATGAGCAAATGAGGTGTTTATCAAAGAGAACTATGCTTAAAACTTAACCTTATTTTCCCTTCAGGGGCAGGATGCAAAACGTCATCCTGCCTTTTTACTATTTCCCCAGTATTTTAATTATATGGTAAAATAAGAATAAAAAAATGGAAAGGGTTAGATATATGAGTGATTGCATTTTTTGTAAAATTATTAATGGAGAAATTCCTTCAGCCAAGGTTTATGAAGATGAGCATGTATACGCATTTCTAGACATTAGTCAAGTCACTAAAGGGCACACTCTCGTAATTCCCAAAATTCACAAAGAAAACATTTATGAATTGACTCCTGAAATAGCTGCTCATTTATTTGAAGTTGTTCCTAAAATAGCGAATGGTATAAAAAAATCATATGAACCAGTAGGCCTAAACATATTGAATAACAATGGCGAGGAAGCTGGACAAGCCGTTTTTCATTACCACTTACACCTGATACCCCGATACGGAAAAAACGATGGCTTCGGAGCAGTTTGGAAAACAAATAATAGTCAATACACTTCAGATGATTTACAAACCATTTCGAATACTATTATGAAAAATATTTAGTAAGATCCACTATATAAGAAGAGTTCCATGTTTGAATAAAAAGACTGGTATGAGTTCGAAATGAAATCCTACTCATGCCTTTTCCCCTCTTAAACTTTCATCGTTAACAAATTAAAAAACTGCACCGTCATTATGGTGCAGTCCATTTACTCATTCCCTATTTATTTACTAAACAACCAAAGAATTAGTCCAATGACAAAAACAATTGCTCCCGCACTTCCCAATAGTACTGCTCTCTTTTTAACAATATTTTTTGGAGGGTACATCCCTGGTTTTTGCGAGGCAAGTAAGTAATGAAAGGTTCCGAAGAAAAGGACAATACTTAACGCAAAAAACCCAAACACAACACCATTCATCTTCTCACCCCTAACGGTCTCTATATCTTTAATTTATGCAAAAAGAAACTAGTTATGAAAAGACACTTATGCAAAAAGAAAATAGGAAGGGATTTTGAGAAGGAATTTTCCTACAGTATGTAGAATCTCTATATAAAAAGAACGATTGAGGTGATTTTATGAATAAGAAACTATTTTCCTATGGTATTTTGATTGGCGGAACAATAGGTGCTGCCACAGCCTTATTATCTGCTCCTACTTCTGGAAAAGAGCTTCGGCGACAGTTAGTGGAAAATGACCATGAATGGAGCCAATGTCTTAGTTCTGTTAAGAATAATCTACAAGATATAAAAGAATCCGTTACAGACATGACGAAAGAAGGAAAAGATACTATTTCCCTATTAACAAATGATATTAAACGTTCTGTTCAACAATGGCAACAGGATATTTCATCCAACCAACAGAATATTAAGAGAGAAATTGAAGAAATTAAACATTCTATTGATGAATTGGAACATTCACTTCGAGAGAAATAGCCTGAAACAAAATATTTTTTCTTCTTTCGAAAAATTTTGTTAATTTTTACTAGAAACTTTTTTATTTTATTGGCATAATATTAATAGATCACTAACTTTTTTTTACAAAAATAACCGTAAATCTATAAAAGAGGTGAGTAAGTATGAATGAAACTCCATCTATTTCGATGAAAGAAGCCATGCTTTTTAGCCAACGAATGGCTCAATTAAGTAAAGCACTATGGAAAGCAATTGAAAAAGACTGGCAGCAATGGATCAAACCTTATGATTTGAATATTAATGAACACCATATACTATGGATTTCTTATCATTTAAAAGGGACATCTATTTCTGATGTAGCAAAGTTCGGCGTCATGCATGTTTCTACAGCCTTTAATTTCTCAAAGAAACTTGAAGAAAGGGGCTTACTACAATTCTCAAAAAAAGAAAGTGATAAGCGTAACACCTATATCTATTTAACTGAAAAAGGTGAAAACGTTTTATTAGATTTACTAGAAAATTATCAACCTCAAAAACATGCAGTATTTAAGGGTGTTGGACCATTGAAGGATCTATACGGAAAATACCCCGACATGATTGAAATGATGAGTATAATTAAAAATATTTATGGATCTGATTTTATGGATATCTTTGAAAAGTCATTTAATAATATTGAGCATGATTTCTTAGAAGAGAACGGAAAAATTGTAAAGCACCACACGGAAGAAGAGTATATTCGTTAAAGATTTTTCTTTAATAGCATCATCAACTCTGAATATATATTTTGCTTCAAACACGCATTGATTGTTTCCTCAACAGGTAAATTGGAGTGAATTTTTTCCTTGAATTCGTTAAAAAGCGGAGTATAAAACACGAACTGATCCGCTTTTTGCGTTTCCCTTTTTTTGTTCATTTCTTCACATAACATAAAGAAATCGTCAACTTCTTGTTTTGAAAGACGTTTTTTAATTATCAAATAATCAAATTCTCTTCCATTAGTATTTAACATACTTATCATTAATTGTTGATGAAACTCTAGCATTTCAATCCTTTTAACGATTTCATCCATATTATCACCATTTTCCTTTTATCTCATAGTTTTCTCTTTCATTACACTCATCCCCTTCTATTTTATCAAAAGAAAAATGCTTTTTTTAGGTATGATCATCATTTTTTAATTAACTATTAAAAAGGCTATTGATTTTTTTTAGTAATGGGCGTAAAGTATGTACAGCGAAGAATTCATCGCTATAACCTTGTCTTCTACTGGAGGCGTATTTTATGCACTGCTGGAAATCTATTAATTTAGAAAAACAATTAGGCTTTAATCGATTATTCTTAATCTCTATTATAAGTGGAACGGCCATATTTTCTTTGTTTTATGTTCCATTAAACTTACTTTTTTCACATACATTAGATGACCAATACTTCTTGTTATTTATTAGTAGCATGCTTATTCTCTATCCACTTCACAAAGTATTTCACCTTATTCCTTTATTGCCAGTAATAAAGAATGTAAGGCTTACGATTGTATGGCAGTTTTCATTTTTGCCTATTATTTCGATAAAAGTAAAAGAACCTATTCGCAAGTACATTTACTTATCATCAATATTTTGTCCAATTATTTTACTAAATGCACTGTTATTAGTTGGATGCTGGCAACTTCCAAACTACATTCATTACTTTACAATGCTTATTGCCTACCATGGAGCAATTTGTACCATTGACGTAATCTATGCAAAATACTTATTATTTTGCCCTAAAGATGCTATGATTGAAGAAAGTGATGATGGATTCGAAGTTCTAGTATTGGACTAATCCGAATTTTTCTATATTTTTCACTACAATATTTATAATTCGTCATTTCTCGCTCTATCCAACTTTTTAAAAATTTGGTATTGTAGTGGATATAGAACACATGGGGAGGGGTAAAAATGGTCTCCACATTTATTGTATTTGCCATATTTATTTTATTTTCTATTAATAAATTGACAAATACACTTTGTGTAACTAGGGAAATTCCCGAAGAACGTCAAGTAAAGGTATTTCGTACAATTAACGTATTAATTACCATCTTACTTGTATCATCGTATATTGAAGTCCTCTATACATACCAAAAGCCAGATTCTTTCTACAGAATCTGGCTTTTGGTTTTAATAGTTAACATAGCCAAGCTGCACCAATTATGATAAGCAAAATAAATAAAACAACGATTAACGCAAATCCTCCTCCTGCATAACCGTTAGACATACCCTATTTCCTCCTTTCATTGTAAGAGCAAAAGGAACCACCCCTTTTACTCCTTATCTATTTAGTACAACCACGCCGCACCTACAATAATTAATAAGATAAACAACACGACGATTAACGCGAATCCTCCAGCATAACCGTTACTCATCATCTCCACCTCCTTTAGAAGTGTTAATGCATCTTATTCAAGAATTTTATATCGGCTTAGGCAAATTACCTATTTTTTAAAAATTGTCAGCAAAGAAATGCAGCACCAACGATAATTAATAAAATAAATAACACGACAAGTAACGCAAAACCTGAACCATATCCTTCACTCATCTCGAATACCTCCTTTTTCTTTTCGGTATCATCATATGTAACAAACTTCATTTGGGAAGGAACAAATGCCTATTTTTTAAATCCTACTTTACACTATTTTAGTCTCTTGGATTTTATGGTATAGTAAACAATGAGTCTTTGACCGAAAAATAGAAAAAATAGGAGTTGTTCAGCATGAAAAAGTGGATATTATCCGTATCTTTGGCAGCTGGTGTACTAGCACTTAGCGCCTGTAACGATGGAACTAGCAATGTAGTTGTAAAATCAAAAGCAGGAGAAATAACACAAGAGGAACTGTACGATGCACTAAAAACGAAATTTAATCCGCAAGTTCAATCAGCTCTAGAAGAACTAGTGCTTACTCAAGTGTTATCAGATAAATACGAAGTAACGGATAAAGAAATTGATGCAAAATTAGAAGAAGCAAAAGAACAGCTAGGTGAAGGTCAATACGAAGTATTCTTAGGACAATATAATTTAACAGAAGAATCCTTTAGAGAATATTTAAAATTACAGCTTCTTCAAGAAAAAGCAGCAACATCAGACATTGAAGTAAAAGACGAAGATTTAACAGCATTTTATGAAGACTGGAAGCCAGAAACTGAAATTCGCCACATTTTAGTAGAAGATCTTGAGAAAGCAGAAGAAATTAAAAAACAGCTTGATGAAGGTAAGGACTTCGCTGCATTAGCGACAGAAAATTCAACTGATACAGGCTCTGCACAACAAGGTGGAAGCCTAGGATGGGTTGATTACCAAGGCCGCCAAGGATTTGTTCCTGAATTTACAGCTGCATTGGACGAGCTTGAAGTCGGTAAAATCAGTGAGCCTGTTCAATCCCAATTTGGATACCATATTATCGAAATTACGGATATGAAAGAAAAGAAATCATTTGAAGACATGAAAGAAGAAATAAAAGCAGAATACATGAAAACTCAATTAACACCAGAAACTATTCAAGCTGCAATGAAAAAAGAGTTGGAAGCTGCTGATTTTGACATAAAAGATAAAGATTTAAAAGATGCATTTAGTGCCATTTTAACTGAGCCTGAACCTGCGGCAGAGAATGAAGATGCTACTGAAGATGAACATAAAGAAGAATAATAAAGAAGAGGTACCATTTAACATGGTACCTCCTTTTTGTTATTTGAAGTCATTTAATTCATCCTCTTAACATAAAAAGGTTACTCAGCTGAGTAACCTTCTTCATTCATTTCTTTCGTTTGCCGCCGTTCTTCGCGTTCCTTTTCCATACGCTGTATATATACTTCGCCTTCCTTTTCAATCCATTCTCTTTCTATTTCTCGTTCTTCTTTCATCGTTTTCAAAGCCATAAGGCCACTAAAAAAGATTCCTGCTACAACAAAGTACATCCATATAGGCAATGACATCTTCTCTATTCCCTCCTAGAGTTTGTCCTATTCGCTATATTTATATGTACTAGATTTAAAAAGATTCATCTTTTTACTTATTAAAATCAGGTTTGTAGAATGATCGATTATCCAATGCGAATACTCTCTCAGAAAAATCACCTGGCTTAGTGCGAGAAAGAGTTCTATTAAGCATATTCATCTTCGCATCAATGTTGTCTATATAATGCAACATTTCGGCTTCCATAATCATTGGAGCTTTTGGGCTCCCCCACTCTGCTTTTCCATGATGTGATAAAACTAAATGTTGAAGTACCATTACTTCCTCACCAGATATTGAGAGTTCATCAGCTGCTTTTCCAATCTCATTGACCATAATTGTAATATGACCTAATAAATTTCCTTCAACTGTATAGGTTGTCGAAACTGGCCCTGAGAGTTCTATCACTTTACCAAGATCATGTAAAATAATGCCGGCATATAACAAATCAGAATCTAGCGTAGGATATAACTTGCATAGAGCCTTGGCTAAATCTAGCATCGATACAACGTGAAAAGCTAGACCAGATACAAACTCATGATGATTTTTCGTTGCCGCAGGGTATTCCAGAAAAGCATGATAATGCTTTTTTAATAAATGGCGAGTGATTCTTTGAATATTGGGGTTCTTCATTTCAAATATGTACTGTGTAAGCTTTTCGGACATTTCTTCTTGATCAAGTGGTGCTGTTTCAAGAAAATCAGCTATTTCAACATTATCAGAAGGATTGGTTAAACGAATCTGACGTATTTTAAATTGATTCTTACCTCGGTAATTATGGATATCACCAACAACTTTGACAATCGTTTCAGCTTGATAATTACGCTCATCCTGTTCAGATGCATCCCAAAGCTTTGCCTCCATTTCCCCACTCTTATCTTGTAAAGCAATTGTTAAAAAAGGCTTACCTGTATTGGTTGTTCCTTTTGTAACGGTTTTAATTAATGCATATATATCTACCGTTGTACCAACTTCATAATCATGTATTCCCTTTACCACTGCTTCTCCTCCGTTCAAATTATTTCTTACAGTCAGTATATCATAATCCCCTTATTTATAGTGATGATGAGGTGACCTGCTAATATTGGTATTCTTCTTAAAAATACGAGTAAACCCTTTTGGTTTACCCGTGTTTTTTTCATACCAAGATAAAGCAAAAAAACAGCGGAGAGAATGTCATTCCCTACGCCGGACTTAAGCTACTAACGTTTTTTCTTTCTTTGCTACCCAAATTTTTGTAGCAACTAATCCTACAACCATAATAAAAGCCCCGAAAAAGTAAGGAATGTGAATATTTATTTCAAATAAAGTCCCTGCTAATAAGGGGCCAGCAACATTCCCCAAGCTTAGGAAGGAATTATTTAATCCCATAACCATCCCTTGACGGTTTCCTGCAAGCTTTGAAATTAGAGCATTAAGAGCTGGGCGAAGCATAGAATTCCCGACAAAGAAAATTGCCGTTGTAACCAGAACCCATACAAAGCTTGGGGCTAGTGTCATAATAATAAAACCAATCGCACTAATAAGAAGCGAAGTGGTTACAACTCGCAGCTCGCCAAACTTTTCTGTCATTCTCCCAACGATACCGCCTTGTACTGCCGTACCTATCAGTCCGATAACCAATATGATTGTACCTACTTCTTGAGGACCATAACCATAACGCGTCAACGCATAGTAGCCAAAAATTGATTGGAAGTTTGCTAAACCAAAACTCATAATAAATACTAAAACTAATAAAAAGCCAACAGGACTTACTAGCGCTTTTTTCATTATAGTGAATTGACCTTCACGCTTCTCACCAATATTTTCCTCTCGTTTCTCTTTTGGATAAGATTCCGGCAAGATAACAATCGATACGATAGCAGCAATCGTAGCAGCAATTCCTGCAAATAAAAACGGATAGGATAAATCAAATTCAGCTAGCCAGCCGCCTATACCAGGCCCAACGACAATCCCTAATCCCATTGCCGCACCTAAAAAGCCCATCCCTTTTCCTCGTTTAGATTCTTCCGTCACATCAGAAACGTAAGCCATTGCGGTAGGCATAAGGGCGGAACCGAATATTCCAGCTAAAATTCTTGAAACAAACAGCATCCAAAGTCCAATGGCAAAGGCAAATATGAATTCAGCCACGGCAAATCCAATTAACCCAATTGTAATTAGCGGCTTTCGTCCTATTTTATCTGAAAGCCTTCCCCATACAGGTGCAAATAAAAACTGCATAAAAGCAAATACTGCGACTAGTGCTCCTAAAACTTGAGCATTAGCATTAAATTTCTCCACATAAAAAGGAAGGATTGGGATGACAAGTCCTATACCCACCATCACAATAAATAAATTAAAACTTAATATCACTAATGGACCACGATTCCGCTTCCATTCTAAAGAATTATTCATACTAAGACCCTTTCTAGCATTTACTCAATAAAGTCATACTCATTTATTCTACCGAAAAACAAACAAAATGGGAAATTTTTTAATTGAAAAGCGGAGACGGGTCGCTCTGGGGCGACAGGCAACTGACGCAACACGCAGAAGGTCCTGACCTTCGGAGTGGGGTGGCAGTTGACCCCGAGCCACAAGCCGTCGTAGCTAGACATCACGAAAAGCGGAGACGGGTCGCTCAGCAGCGACAGGCATTTGACGAAGCTCGCAGGAAATCCTGATTTCCGCAGTGATTTGACAAATGACCCCGAGCTGCTACCCGACGGAGCTGGACATCACGAAAAGCGGAGACGGGTCGCTCAGCAGCGACAGGCATTTGACGAAGCTCGCAGGAAATCCTGATTTCCGCAGTGATTTGACAAATGACCCCGAGGCCGTTTAGCGACGTATAAACTTAAGTCATTAAGGAACGTAGGCTAAATTCGCAACGCCTTCATGACCTACATCCTGTAGGCCTATTTAAAATAGCATAGTAAACACTAAGTACATTGATAGAAAGACATGAAATGTTTATATTCAGTTTCTCCTTCCTATTGGTAGGCAAATCAAGAGGAACGATATTCAATTATAGTTAAACAGAACGCTTATACCTTTGCAAACACCGATAAATCTAATACACTTTGTTTTGGAAATTTCTCTGCAATATGAGAATGACACGTAAAATAAATAATTTGTGTTTGTTGACTACACTCCTTTAAAACATCAATGACCGCCTCTGTTCTCTTTGCATCAAAATGAACAAATCCATCGTCAATAATTAAAGGAAATGGAAATTCTCCCTTTAATGTAACGACTAATGCTAATCGTAAACTAACATATACCTGTTCCTTTGTTGCTTGACTTAGCTGTTTAGGAGAAAAGAAAACAGACTCATTACTTTTTACTAATAACTGCTGATTTTCATCTCTGTGTAGTTCGGTATATTGGTTATTCGTTAACCTCTTCAAAAAATCGTTCGCTTTTGCCATCACTTTCGGTAAACGGTCCTCTTTATAACGATTCATCGTTTCATTTAATGCTTTTTGAGCTGCTGCGTATATTGCCCACTCTTGTGATTTCGTTTGAAACTCTGCTTTTTTCTCATAATATTGATGAAGCAGAATAGCATAATCCGTTCCTTCTTCTAATTTCTCTATTTCATAATTTAGTTTAACAATTTCCTCTTGGATTTCCTCTATTCTTTCCTCGCTCTGATTGATTTCTTGTTTAGCTTCAACTAATTTTCTCTTTAATGTTGAGCTAGAGATTAGATAATCTTTACGCAATTCATTGGCTGAGAGCTGTTGATCTATCAATTTTAATTTTTGGAGTAATTCCTTTCTTTGTTTAGCTCCCTCTGCTGCTATACGATACTGTTCTTCTGTCGTCACTTGTGCTTGTTGAAATAAGCGAGTAATTTCCTTCTGAAGATATTCTTTCTCTGTCTCCCATTCATGCTGTTCTTCCTTCAGGGAAGTAAGCTTTTCTTGTACATATATATCTTTTTGTTTGAATTCCTTTAACCGTCCAGATAAATATTTAATTTCAGTGAACATCTCTTGAAGAACGGTCCATTTTCCAGTTAAAACATTTTTCCACTTTTCCTCAAAATCCTTTAACTGTTTTTGGTTAGTAGTTATAACTTTTTCGTATATTCCTTTTTGTTCAGTTTCTTTAATTAGATTGTCTAATTCTTGAAAAGCTTCTTCTAATACATCCCATTGAAGGTCAGCACTTAAAGATAGCTTGTGCTTCAACTTACCAAATCGATTTTCAAGGGAAAGTTGAGTTTCTTCCCATTCTGCCATCGCCTCTTTCAAATTCTGAAAGCGAAATTGTAACTCATCTAGCCGTAATAGTTTTTGCTTCCAGTCCACCCGTAGCTGACGTTGTTCTTTTAAGACATTGGGATCAACATATTCTTGAATTGTTTCTTGTTTTTGTTCAATCTTCGCTACCTTTCCATGCGATTTTTTACTTAAATTTCGATTTTTACTATAGAGAAATAAAGTTAATACTTCACACCCGAATAATAATAAAAATGGTATGTATTGAGATAACGTAACAGTAACAATCATCCCAATTATTAGCGCCATACTTGTCATTAAAAACCAATAGTTTGGAATAGAAGACCCTGTGTTTTGCTGGTTTATAAGGAGATTTCGTTGCTTTTCTATTTCCATTCTTTTTTCAAAATGATGAGCTTGTTTTTGAAGTTGTTGATACTCTTCTTCACTAAGCATTAAAGATTCAATAGAAGAACATTGTTGCTCTGCAACTTTCAGCTCTTCTTCTTCTCTGCTAAAACTATTTTGAAATTGTCGAAAGCCTGATTGAAACTCAATTTTCTCATTAAGAAGATCTTTAACTTCCGTTTTTACTAACATCCCAGTATCTATTTTAATTAAGTCCCCTTCATCTGCTCTTATGTTTAATTTTCTCATCCTATTCGAGATTGATGATTGAATCATCTCTAACTTATTTTGATGCTCATAAACCAAATGTAGCTTTTGTTGGATTAAATGCTCTTCATTTAAAAACGTTTCCATTTCTTGTTCAAGGGATAACAAAAAACGATCCTCATTTGAAAGGGCTAATTCCTTTTTTAATGCATCTTGCTTTTCATTATGATTTTGGAGCTTCATTTCAAGAGACCTAATCGTTTGATTCAATTGTTCATACCGTTCAAGACCTTCTGACGGAAAATGCTTTGCTTTCTCTAAAACAGTTAACTGATGCTCAATTCCTTGTCTCTCTTCAATTAAAGGAAGTTTTTGTTGATAGGCTAAAAGTTCCTGTTCTTTTTCCTTCCATTTTCTTTGATTATATTTCTGTTTGTCAAAAGAAGCTTCTTTTGACCTTTTCAACTTTAGAAGTTCGGCATATTGACTATTTACCTGCTTCCCTTTTTTTAATTCCTTCTCCAATCGTTTTAACTGTTGGAGCATTTCATTAAGCACAGGTTTCTTTCCATTTTTTTTAAATAACTGACTTTTTTGCTTTTCCCAAAGATTTTCAAGCTGAAATAATTCATCCGTCCCACTCATACCAGCAGAGAATAAGTATCGACTAATTTCTTCCTCAGAAAAAGTATTTATATTTTGGAGTCCATGTACATCAAACGAGAAAATATTTTGAAAAGTTGACTTATCAATATTGTGTAACAACAAAGCTAATTCTTTTTCTCCTCCAATACTTCCGTCTTGAAAATAGACAAAAACATCACCAACGGCTCTCCCTTTTTTACGTTCTATCACAACTTCGCCATAATCATTAGTTTCAATGATGATTTTTCCGCCATAAGCTGAATGATGTAACGGTTCGTATCTTGGCTCATTTTGTGCTCTTGTAGGAAAGCCAAATAAAATACTATGGAAAAAATGCTGAATTGAACTTTTCCCTGCTTCATTTTCTCCATAAATCACTTGTATGTCTTGTAAATTTTGAACACTAAAGTCAGCCACCTTACCATATCCATAAATATGAAATCCCATTATTTTCATGTTATTCTTCCTTTGTATTTAGTGTCGCCTCTAATAAAGATAATGTCTTTTGTCTTAATAAATCTCTATCATTACAATGCTTGTCATCTAAATAACGATTAGCTTGTGGGTGAAAATATAACGCTGAAATAGTCTCTTCCCACTCTACAGCTCCCCACTTTTCAATCGTTGAGGATAGTTCTGAAAATAGAAGTGAATTGCCCACTTTTTCCGTATTCTTCTGCAAGTAGAGTGAATATGTCCAAACAAATCGTTCTTCAAATTCTTCACCATCCTGTAGTGATTGTATTAATTCCCCACTTTGAATCGCGTCAGCAATCGACTTAGGATAATCACCAACTACTTCTATTTCCAACAATGTCCCGCAATAAAGTGCTCGGTATTTCTTTTTTATATGCTGAAGCTGAGAGAAGAAATCAGCGAATATACTTCCTTCATTCAAAGAAACCTGTTCTTTTATCCACACGACTTCTTGAGTTGCTATAAAATCTAACGACACTTCCTCTTTTGAAAGCGTTACTTCATAGCAGCCCTTTTCTCCTTGTTCCTTTCGATGGCGACCTTGAATATTACCAGGATAAACGATGGCCGGTTCCATAGACAGCGTTTGTGTTTTATGAATATGACCTAGCGCCCAATAATCCATCCCCTTCTTAATAAGATCAGTTATTGTAAAAGGAGCATACGGCTCATGATGGTTCTCAACACTTCCTTCACTTCCGTGCAAGATACCTATGTGATAATCACTTTTTTGACGTATGATAGGATATTCTGCTATTTTCCTTTCAAAAACATGACGTTCACGATAACTAAAACCGTATAAATGAACCGTGTTATGATTTTTGGTCTGTATTGTTACTCCCTCTACCTGCTCCTTAAAAATATGGACATTGTTTGGTAAAGGAAGATCATGCCATCTACCTCCTAAATGATCATGGTTACCATGAATAATAAATACTGGAATGGATGCTTTATGTAATCGTTGTAATTGCTTTTGAAGCCTAGCTTGTGCTTTGATGCTTCGGTCTTCCCCATCGTATAAATCTCCACTAATAATGACAAAATCAACTTCAAGATCGATTGCTTTCTCTATAATTCTTTCAAACGAACGAAAAGTGCTGTTATAGATTTTTTGAAACACTTCTTTCGGAAGAGAGTTCAAACCTATAAAAGGACTATCTAAATGCAAATCTGCTGTATGAATAAATCTAATACTTGACAAGTTATTCTCCTCCTTTAAAAACACGAATACACGTTCTCTTATTCTTTCATTATAGCCTAAATCTGAGAAGGAATTCACTTATTTTATTAATCCTCCCTACAAATAGGAATTTATATTAAAGTTCAGCTTACTTATCGTAAATAGGACATATTTTACATAGAGAATAAACTACTCAAAAAATATGCTTCCAAACAGGAGATTAGATAGTAAAAATGGACCTAATTGTTATTTTGATGGCAGAATAGTTCAGCGTTTGACTATATGACAGTACTTCTGTAATTTGAATAACCTCCGCCATTGTACTTATACATTGATATACGATCATTTCTGTAGCCGAACCCTTTCCTTCTGGCATAGCTTTTACCAAAAAATCTTTTGCTTAACCAATCCACTGTAATGCTCCAGAGCTTGTGAAACAAAAGATATTTGGATTAATATAAAAAAACTACATTCATAATATAAATGTAGTTTTTTCTATTAATTTAATTGTACCGATTGACCTGGATTTGTTCTAATAAGTTCTTCAGAAATGACATCGCTTCTTTTTTCTTCCGATTTTGTTTTACCAAGTAGTAAATTCCACTAGTTGCAAATAGAATCAGTGAGACAGCCAAAGCTATATCATTGTTTATGATTGGATTTAATGAAAGATAAAGGGCTGTAATAATAGTTATAACAATTGCTATAAGATGCCTTAGCATACCTATTTCAGTAGCCCTTAATGATTCTAACCTTGCTATTGCTATCACCAGAGTATCATCTTCTAGCTGTTCTAATAAGGATAAATGTCTCTTGTTATATATTTCATTTTTGGACCTATATATTTTATATACATACCTTTTAAAAAACCTTGCTTTACCATCCAAGATTATACATTCAAGAAAATTAGTTTTATTAGCTTTTTGTCTAGGCTTAATTACTTCAACATTATTACTCAATAAAACCACCGTCCTTTATCCTTAACTATTTCACTATGATTCCTCATAATCTAAATCTCTTTAGTTTTTTATAGTTATTAATATAATCGGCATCGAACTCAAATTGTTTTAGTCAACTTTTCCTACTAAATACTCATAATGGTTAGAAACATTCCATTCTTCAGCTCTGTTCCAATTTGACGATTTTTCTTTACTGAATAACAAAAGGGCTTTAACTGTTAGATGTTAGCGCCCTTTTGATGTTATTAACCTATTCTGATTATTATTACTTACTACCCAACCAAAACTTAAAACTCTCGTTATTTGGAGGTAATTCTATGAAGTATTTAATGTTCTTGGTGATGTGGAATACAGCTTTTCAACCTGTTTTTTTTGCAAGTTTTTCAGCCAAATGTTCAGCAATTTGAGCTTGGTTTTAATGTAGGTGGATAGCCAATAATTTGATACTATAGGATACATATTTGACATGCATATTATGTATCGTACCTTAATTTCTACATTACCTTAGGTAAGTTATTTTTTTGTAAGCTGTAATGCTTTACGAATATCTTTTAAGGAACTTGATTTCCCGTAAATTAATACTCCACCGCGGTACACTTTGGCTCCAAATATTGCTAAAGCAATAATTGTACCAACTAAAATGGAGATGGAAAGCCCTATTTCCCAAACAGGTATGTTTAGCATACCAATTCGAAGGAACATGACCATTGGTGTAAAGAATGGGATGTAAGACGTAATAGTGACAAAAGAAGACTCTGGATTAGAAAGGCCAAACATGGCAATAAAGAAACCAATCATGATTAAAAAGATCATCGGCATCGACATTTGTTGAACATCTTCCACTCTACTTACTAATGAACCTAGTAAAGCAGCCAATGTCGCATATAAAAAGTACCCTAATAAGAAAAAGACAATGGCATAAATAATGGTTTGTGGTGGGGTATTAGAAAAGCCCATAAATTCAAAGAAGCCACCGGACAAACCATTCTCACCTTTCGTGAGAGCAAAATAGCCAAGTCCTAACCAAATCGTCATTTGGGTTAAACCGAGTAAACCTATCCCTAGTATTTTTGCAAACATTTGTTGCACTGGGGATACACTGGAAATTAAAATTTCCATTACTCGAGAGGATTTTTCATTGGCTACATCCATTGCAATCATTTGGGCATATAAGATCACCGCAAAGTAAATAAAAAACAATAGTACATAAACAAGTCCTCGTGCTTGATTTAATTCCTCTTCCGTTTTCGCATCCTCAGCTAAAGCTATCTTTTCAAAAGGCGCAACCGAATTGAGTATTGCTAAATTTTCACTTGATAGATCGAGCTTTTGAGCTGCTAATGTGGAACGAAGGGCTTGTAGACTTTGTTGAAGGTCATTTACTACAGCAGAATCGGTGACAGATACCGCTTTATACGTTCCTTGTGGAAGACCCTGGTCATCGTAGGATAGCAGTAAATATCCTCTATACTCGCCATCCTCTACTTTATTTTCAAGTGTTTTTTCATCACTTGAGGATTCCTCTAAAACAATATCATCGGTAATTACTTTCACATTTTCACTAAACGTCGAATATAGTTCATTTGTATCATCTAAGACAGCGATTTTTTCTTTTTCTTCTCCATTGTCAAAAAGAGATGTTATTTTATCAAAGTTTGATAATAATAGAATCCCTGCCGCAACAATAATGGTTGTTATTAAAAATTGTTTTGATTTAAATTTTGTTATGTATGCTTGAGATATCATAATCCAAAAGTTATTCATACGAATCACCTACTTTTTCAATAAAAATATCATTTAGAGAAGGTTCTTCTAACTCAAATTTAGTAATAAAGCCCTTACCTACAAGATTTTGCAGTATGTCTTGAGCAATATCTTCTTCTTCTATTTGAATCTGTACCCCAAGTGCATTTTCTCGATATTTTTCCACTCCACGGATGTCCTTTAAAAAGGATAAATCAAAATTGGCATGGATTGTTACATTTTTCTTTCCGAAGGAACGCTTAATTTCTTTCAAATTCCCATGAAGAACCGGCTTACCGTGATGCATGATGCATAAATGTTCACATAACTCTTCCACATGCTCCATCCGATGTGAAGAAAACACAATGGTTGTCCCGCGATTTTTAATATCAATGACTGCATCTTTCAGCAGTTCTACATTTACTGGATCTAAACCACTAAAAGGTTCATCTAAAATTAATAGCTCTGGTTTATGAAGAATGGAAGCAATAAATTGAATTTTTTGTTGATTGCCTTTAGAGAGGTCTTCTACCTTTTTTTCAGCATACTCAGGAACATTAAAGCGATCGAGCCAATAAAGCAGTTCTTTTTCGGCAGCTTTCTTATCCATTCCACGCAACCTTGCTAAATAGACAACTTGCTCCTTTACCTTCATCTTTGGATAAAGTCCTCGTTCTTCAGGTAAATAACCAATTTTTGAACTTGTCTCATAACTAATTGGTTCATTATTCCAAAGAACCTTTCCTTCTGTAGCATCTAATAATCCAAGAATCATACGAAATGTTGTCGTTTTCCCTGCACCATTCGCACCTAAAAAACCAAACATCTCTTTCTCTGGAATACTCAATGACAAGCCATCAACAGCTGT
Source organism: Bacillus spongiae (assembly GCF_037120725.1). Lineage (NCBI taxonomy): Bacteria > Bacillati > Bacillota > Bacilli > Caryophanales > Bacillaceae > Bacillus > Bacillus spongiae. The sequence continues at coordinate 184,108 of NZ_JBBAXC010000003.1, read as the reverse complement.
GAAACTACCGAATTGCTTTGTAACATTGTTTATGGTTAATGTCATCTCCTACTTCCCCCTTTTCTTTTTTCTTATATGAATATATCAAAGCTAAATTCTATTATCTAGTAATATTACCAATTTTGTGTTTTAAACTAAAAACGAAATTTCTCCTTTCCAAATCGTCTAAATTATGCAAAAATAACGGTAGATTCACTCACTTTTTATATAAAGGGGCTAGGATAATGAAAGTGTATAAACTAACCGTATTTGAAAAAACAGGTGAAAAAATATTCGAAGAAAGCGTTGAAGCTCTAAATGACTCCGAAGCAAAAGGAATAGGAGAAAAGCTTTTAGAAGAAAAAGGATACGTTGAGAAAACTCATCGTTTTACATCTCCTACTGGCAAGCTATTATTATTTCACATATAAACACCCTTAGTGATGAACTAATGTCTAGGTCATTATTTTCCTAGTAAAAAGAGCTTCTGCTAATAACAAGCTTTTTTACCGAAGCTTGCTTTAAGATGATTCAAAAATCTCACAGTACTGAGCTACTGTGAGATTTTTCGTTGTCAATTCCTAAATAGGGATTGCCTATTGTATGTTACAAAGTATACTTGCTTATCAGGTATTATTCGCCTATAAAATTAGGCTTTCTTTTTTGAATAAACGCTTGGACACCTTCTTTATGGTCCTTCGTTGTTCGCATTATCCATTGACCTTCTTTTTCCATTTCTAGCATTTTTTCTAAAGTAGATTGGTGATTCTCTGTAAGAATTTGTTTTGTTTTTATCATCGCTTGGAGTGGACTGTTTAAGCAAATCATTTTATACTTCTCAATGGCTTGGTCTAATTTACCTGACGCTACAACTTCGTCAACAAGCCCTTTCATTAGTGCTTCTTGTCCACCGATTACCTTTCCACTCCAAATCAATTGCTTTGCTTTTGCTGCTCCTAAGCGTTGTTCCATGAAGAAATGACCACCGCCATCCGGAATTAAGCCAATGCCGATAAAATTCATCGCTAGCTTACTATCCTCTTCACTAATGATGTAATCACATGCTAGTGCAACGGAAAAACCTAACCCTGCAGAAGCTCCATGAATCCCAGCTACAGTCACCTTAGGCATTGTGTATAAGGTAACAGCTATATCACTAATGATATCCATAACGCTGTGGAACTGTTGTTCAGACGCCATCGCAAGCATTTCTTTGATGTCTCCACCTGAAGAAAAAGCTCCACCTTTTCCTTTCAAAATTAAAACCTTAATACTATCGTCTTTTTTTACTTCCTTTAAACAAATTAATAGCTCTCTGAGTAAAGAAATATTCATCGCATTAAGCGACTTTGGTCGATTTAACTCGATTGTTGCAACCATTCCCTCTAGCGTGACGTGCAATGTTTCATAATCTAAATTTGTTTTCATAATTTCTCCCTCCCATAATTCAAGAATAGCTTAAATTGACATGTAAATAAACAAAATTTTCAAAATTAATGAATTGTGGTTCATTTTTTTTTAGCGTTATACCCTTTTTTAAAAAAATAATGTTTTTTATGTCGAATTATACTTTATTGAGGTGATTTTTCACTTGATCGCGCAACGCACGTTTTAAAAATTTTCCTACAGAGGTCTTCGGAATCTCTTTCATAAATAGAATATCATCTGGTAGCCACCATTTAGCAAACTGCGGTCGTAGAAATTCCATTAGTGTTTCCTTACAGACAGAATCTTGATATCCATCCTTTAGAACTACACAAGCAATTGGCCTTTCCTGCCACTGTTCGTGGGGAATCGCAACCACAGCCGCTTCAAAGACAGCTTCATGTGCCATGAGAGAATTTTCTAAATCGACAGATGAAATCCATTCTCCTCCGGATTTTATGAGATCCTTCGTTCGGTCTACAATTTTGATATATCCTTGCTCATCAATTGTGACAACATCTCCTGTATACAGCCAACCATCACGAAAAGCATCGCCCGTTCGATCATCATTATAATATTCGGAGGCTATCCAAGGTCCTCTTAATGCGAGCTCTCCCATTTCTTTTCCATCCCACTTCACTTCCCCGTCTTTACCTACAATTTTCATATCAAGACCTGGGACGAGCATTCCTTGTTTTGCTTTTATATCCATTCTCTCTTCCATTGAAAGCGACTCTTGACTACTATTGCTAACTGAAATAAGAGCCATTGGACTCGTCTCCGTCATGCCGTAAGCATGGAGAAATGGAATATTATACTTTTGTTCAAAAGCTTCAATCATACTTCTTGGAGCAGCTGAACCTCCGCATAAAACGCCCCGTAAGCTAGATAAATCATAAGGATTTTCTTCGATTTCCTTCAATAACCCTAACCAAATAGTTGGTACACCTGCCGTGAGAGTCACCTTGTACTCTTGAATAAGCTCTGCTAGAAGTTTCGGGGTAAAATATGGTCCCGGTAAAACTTGAGTCGTACCAAACCACATACTTGCAAATGGCATTCCCCAGGCATTCACATGAAACATAGGGACGACCGCCATCGCAATATCTTTTTCTGACATTCCTACAGTATCAGCTAAACCAAGCGCCATACTATGAAGGAAAATTCCACGGTGTGAATAAATAACACCTTTCGGATTACCAGTCGTGGCACTTGTGTAGCAAAGTCCAGCTGGTGTATTCTCATCTAAGTCTTCTATAAAAGAATAAGTTGGATCTCCGTCAGTTAGTAAATCTTCATAAAAATAGACAGGAGAAAGACTTGTTTCAACTTTTTCTTGATCCGTCATAATGATATAACCTTTAACGTTCCGAAGTTTGTCCTTTATTTTTTCGAGCAATGGAACGAGATCGGCATCTACTAACAAAAATCGATCTTCCGCATGATTAATAATATAAATGATATGCTCAGGAGATAATCTAAAATTTATCGTATGAAGAACAGCTCCACTACATGGGACCGCAAAATATGCTTCCAAATGTCTGTGGTGATTCCATGCTAATGTCCCAATTTTATCTCCTTTTTGCACACCTAATTGATGTAACGCACTCGCAAGCCTTCGTGTGCGCTCTACAATCTCCTTATAGGTAAAAGATTGTACACCACTTTCCGTTCTTGAGATTACTTTTTTCTTTGGAAAATATTTTTCTGCTCTATCCATCATTTGCGTCAATAACAAAGGAGTCTGCATCATTTATTCATCTCTCCCCTTTCGAAAACGCTTTCTTTTTACTACTTTGATTGAATTCTACAAAAAATCCAAATTTCCTTTTTAGTAGAAAGAATATTCAGAACTTAAAACAAAACTTTGATTAATATTTCTAAGTTGATGGGGAAAAAGAAAAAACACCTCTAAATGATCAATACTCAAACGATCATTCAGAAGTATTTTAGAAGCATGATTTATATTACTATAACAAGGATTATGCGATAGGGAATGTGCTGTTTTTTCACACTTATTATTAAAATAATTGATTTAAAATGTCTATTTTCTTTTCCGTATATTCTTTGAAACCTTCATTATATGATTTTGGATCTTTTGGATTCGCAAAATGGGTAATCTTCCCTGTAGAGGGATCAATAAATTTTGATGCGGCTCCACAACCAATGCCAATAATTGTTTGAACTTCTTCCATTATCATAATGTTATAAATGCTCTCTTGGCCCATTAGTGAATATCCTACGTTTTCTAAATTCCCTAATATATTCTTTTGTCTATACAAGTAATACGGATGATAGTTTTCCTGTTTCGTCCAACTTTCAGCCATTTCCATCATTTTTTCAATCTCATACCGAGGTGCTACTTTATATTTTTCTTTGTTCTTCGTCATCTCAGAAGCACGTTTAAACGATAGTGTATGAACCGTTAATGATTCAGGCATTAATTTTTCGGTTTCATTTAAAGTATGCTGAAAATCCTTCGTTCCTTCTCCTGGGAGTCCAATGATTAAATCCATATTAATGTTGTTCATTCCCATTGAACGCGCGAGGTGATACTTATCAACTGTTTCCTCTACCGAATGATGGCGTCCAATGGCTTTTAAAGTATCATTGCTATAAGACTGAGGATTAATGGAAATACGATCAATATTCCATTTTTTTAACACCTTTAATTTATCTGGTGTAATTGTATCAGGACGTCCTGCTTCTACTGTAATTTCACGCACATTTTTAACGTCGGGAAAGGACTCAAACATCTCTTCATAAAGCATATCCATTTCTTCAGCCGTAATAGATGTAGGCGTTCCTCCACCAAAATAGATTGTCGTAATGGGAATACCTTTTTCTTTTAACCATTTTCCCATTTCACGTATTTCGTAATGAAGACCAACTAAAAATGAATCAACCTTTCCTTGTTTGCCTTGAATAGCATAAGCAGGAAATGTACAATAAGCACATTTTGTTGGACAAAAAGGGATGCCAATGTAAATACTCACTTCATTTTGAAGGTCATATAAATCTGGAACTACTTCCAACTGCCGATTAACAATTTTTTGCATCAATTCTATTTTTTCATCTGTTAATAAATAGTTGTCCTTTAATTCTTGATGAGCTACCTCTTTTATAACACCAGCTTTTACTTTATTGTGGAGGAGCTTAGTTGGTCTAATTCCTGTTAACACTCCCCATTTTTGAATAATGCCCGTATCCTCTTGTAACACCTTTACAAATACTTGAGAAACAGCATTTTTTATTTTTTTAAACTGCTCTTTTTCTGAAAGGGCATCTATATTATTTGCCTCAAATGAAGCCTTAAACTTCTTTTCAGAATCCTTTGTTATTAAAATAGCGGTTGCCTGTAGCTTTTCTTTTGTTGAAAGACAAAGGTCCACGGTTATATCTGCATCCTCTGCCTCTCCAAGTGTAACAATACTTTCTTCAAAAAATAAATTCGCTATAAGTTGTAACGGCCTTTGAAGTCGTTCATCCGCTATACCCTTTATATAAATTTTCAAGAGAATCACCTTTCACATAATTAAACTCTTTATTGAGTGTACAAAAACAATTCAAGATGGTCAATTATCCAATTCAAGGCAATGACCTTAGGATTCACTTAAGGCTTCACTCGATATAACATTACCTAAAGATTTTCTCAATAAAAAAAGCAGAGAAAAATCTCTGCTTTTGCACATTACTTTTTATTTTAATAAGTTAAGCTTTTTAAGAAATTCGATTGGTTGCTGCTTTCGAAAGCATTCCTTAATCATATAGGCTACACCGTTATCACGATTAGAGCGGGTAATCCAATCTGCTTTTTTCTGTATTCTATAAGAGGCACTTCCCATTGCTACTCCTTGCCCAGCCCATTCTATGCTAGGCAAATCACATTCTCCTACTCCAATCATAACTACTTGTTCTCTTGACACACCTAACTGATCACATAAGAAGATAAGACCGTTGAGCTTTGATACACCTTTCGCAACGATTTCTATACGACAAGCATCACTAACATAAACGTCGATTTCATCATACATACCTTTAAGAACTTTCATAACTTTTATAGCTTCTTTTTGGTGCTCAAAAACAACATCTATTTTTGTTGGGCTTAATTGATGGTCTATTAAATATTCAGAGATGGATTCAACATATTGGTTCGCCGAAATAAAGCGTGAATCGCGCTGCCATACTCTCTTCCCCAAAATACTTTCCGGTAGCTTTGCCTTATTCATAACCGCATTCTTTTCATCTGCTAAACGAATTTGGCAGGAAAAAGTAGATAAAAGCTGAACAAGTTCATTCGTAAGTGGACCTTTTATTTTTTTCATATAAATAGGTTTCCCTATCTCTGTACTAATGTAAGCACCTTGATGCGTAACAAGATGACCTTTTATTTTGAGCGCTTTCGCTACTTTTTTTGCTGCTGGAAAGCTTCTACTTGTAACAAGTGTTACATATATTCCTTTTTCTTGAACATATTCAATTGCTTCCTTCGTTTCCTTATTTATTTTACCATTAGGCTGAATTAAAGTATCATCAATATTCATTGCCAATAGTCGATATATCATCGCTGTTCCTCCTCCTATAGATGCTTTTACTTTGTATACTTGTATGACCGAGCACGGAAGGTTAGAACTTATTAAACAATGATTTAAAACGAAGTTTCTTTTCTATATACTAGTATGAATAGATTACTATTTTTATTTGAAGGGTGAATATTTTGAGAACACAAACATGGTTATCTTACCAGTTTTTCTCCTTTTTCTTTACTTGGGGAGTATTTATGCCTTTTTGGACTGCGTGGTTAGTTGAAAGTAAAGGTTTTTCCATTTATGATGCTAGCACATTGATTGCTGTTAGCTTTATCACTCGGTCGCTTTCCACCTTTTTTATTTTTCCCTACATAAGTAAATGGGTTTCTTTGACAAAGCTTTCAAAAGGATTCAGTTTATTTACTTTCATTATCCTTTTCCTTTTTCTTCCCCTCAATAGCTTTGAGAGCATGTTAGGAGGGATTATCTTATTAAGTCTTATCTATCCATTAATGATGCCACTAACGGAGAGTACAGCATCTATTTTAATGAAAAACGATCATATATCTTATGGGAAAAGTAGACTTTGGGGTTCGATAGGGTATACAGTGGCTCTTCTTGTCACGGGTATCGTTATTTGGGCTTCAACAGAAGATAGTATTTTTATATTAATGCTTTTAGGAACTTTCTTTATGATGTTTGGAACATTTTTCGCTGCTCCCCCCTCTTTAAAGAAGAGAGAGCATCGTCATTCCCACTCTTATAAAGACTTATTTGTCTCTAAAGAATTTATGCTTGTTTTACTTGTATGTATTTTACTTCAAGGTTCTCATGCCTCTTACTACAATTATGGGGTTCTATACTTGCAAGAATTACAAATCAGTAGTATTTGGATAGGGGTCATATTAAATATTGCCGTCCTTGCTGAGATCGTTTTTTTCGCTAAAAGTGATGCTTACTTTGGAAAAGTTCCAGTTTCATTTTTATTAGTAATCGCATCGATGGGCACCATTATCCGATGGTCCGTCATTTACGCTTTTCCCTATACATCTATTTTCATTCTGTCTCAAGTTCTTCATGCTGTCACATTTGGCGTTGCCCATTATGCATTTATTCGCTTTATTAATGACAAGCTAGACCAGAAACAAATCCCCTCTGCTCAAGGAATTTATGCATCCATTGGAATGGGGTTAACAACAGGGTTATTATCATTTTTTGGAGGATACTTATATGAAATTGAACCCGTACTAGCTTTTTTAGGGATGTCAGTAGTAACAATACCATGCCTTGTTATTTCTATTATTTTATATGTAAAGTTTAAATAAAGCGATTATATAAAAATACTAAATTTAACACCTAGGGCAAGAAGCTATATTTGTTACTCGTTTGCGTGCGGGTGGGGTTGCCGAATGTGAAAAGACGTTTACAAAATGGTTAGGCTGTAGTAAAAATCTAATTACACAATCGTGGAGAAATTATAATTGCTAAAATAGACATAAAAGTGTCCATTTATGGGAGGCAGATAACAAAATTTACTTTAAAGTGAAAACAAAACTGCTATTAGATATGCCTTTGTTTTCTCTTTTAAACTAACGCTTCTCGTTTGTTTAATAATTTTCATCCAAAAGTAGAAGCCACTAACTACTTCCCAAAAGAAAAAATGCAATTTGAGTTACAACGTAAACTGCAAACTCAACTGGAGTGAGTTTCCTTTCCCTCTTGATTTTCTTAAAATGAAAATAATAATAAATTGCACATACGATCAACACTACTCAAGATACTTGAAAGATAATTTCTAATAAGCCAATTCAATCACAACTATCACCCTCTCTTATGTCCCGATTGTTAAAACAGAAGCAACACTCTTAAACAAACCTGCTCGTTAGTTAAAAAACGTCCATCTATATTTTAACATAAAATTCCATATAGTCTTTTTTAATGTCTTAACCCACAATATTAAAAAGAAGCCATTAAGAAAAAAATTAACTAAAATGGCTTCTTCTCATGAAGATTAAAGATGACTTCCATAAAACAATTTAATTTCTATCTTTGATTTTCCACAAGCGCATGTAATTATTGAGCACTTGATTTCAATAGTTACTTTAAGGATAACTTTTCATTATCTATGTAATGCTCAATAAACCCTCGATATTCATCAGTTAATTCTTTTGGTAAATGACACATTGAAAAGTACTCTATTTTTTCTGACTCATTATAATCAATTTTCATATCTCCACTTATATCACTAGAATAATAAACAGCTGTTACCGAATATAATTCGTCACCATTTGGCACTTTTAAGTAATATTCAGAACCAGAAAATACATTAAGTAATTTTAAGTTTTCGACTATTAATCCCGTTTCTTCAAAAACCTCTCGTTTCGCAACTTCTTCAAAACTTTCTCCTAAATCCATTAAACCACCTGGTAACCCCCAACATCCATCATGTCTTTTTTGCAATAACACTTCATTTTGTTCATTTAAAATAATAACAACTGATCCAGGTAAAATAAGCGGTTTATGTCCGACATACTGTCTTAAATATTTATAGTATTCCATTTATTGCTTCTCCTTCGTTATCATTCAACAATAGAATCCTTCCTATAGCCTTAAGGAATTTCCAAGTCTCATTTGCGTCTCTTCAATATGTATTAATTTTTTGACCCTCTCACCACTAAAATCACGAGTGTTCTTGGCCCATTAATAAATACTTTGTTACATTCACTTTAGCATACCACGACAAGCTACCTTCTCAAGTTTATCAATTGGTACACGAAAATAAGCAGCCTAAGTCTTAAATACTCGATTCTGAATAACAAAGGTGAATAATCGCATTTATACCTTATTTAGTTGAAGATTAAAATATAAATAAATACAGTGCTATTAAGTATAAAAGGATATACACTACAGAGCCTATTCTTCCAATAGTCGTAATACACCCTTTGTCTTCTCTTAAAAAAATTAAATATAAAATGCTCAAAACCACCATCAGTAGATACAATGGTGAAACAGCAAGTTGTGCAAATTCATTTGACATAATCATTCACCTTTTTAAAATATGGATTTCTTATTTTATCACTTGTCGTCGTTCAGAACTCAATGTAAATTTGACCAAATTAACTAATGAGTTAAATGAATTTATTGACATTAGAAAAATTACCCTATATAATTATCTCGAATTAAAGATATTTTAATTCGAGATAATTTTTCTTTCGTTTAGGAACTTCTGTAACCTAAAGCAAAATGGTTTACCAATAACTATATTTTAGGAGGAAATGAAAATGAGTAATTTACCATCAACGTTTATTGATCCAAGTGATGCAGTTTTACTTCTTATTGATCATCAGAGCGGTCTATTTCAAACAGTTAAGGATTTAGATGTACCAACACTTAAAAGACATGTGAAAGCATTGGTCAAATTAGCTAAAGTTGCAAATATTCCAGTAGTTACAACAGCTTCAGTACCAGAAGGACCGAATGGACCACTTATCCCTGAAGTTAGCAATATTCCAAATGCAACATACGTACCACGTAATGGGGAAATTAACGCATGGGATAACCCAAATTTTGTGAAGGCTGTAGAGGATACCGGAAAGAAAACGCTAATCATTGCTGGTACATGGACTAGTGTTTGTATGGCATTCCCAACGCTAAGTGCTTTAGCAGAAGGTTTTCAAGTGTATGATATTATAGATGCATCGGGAACAACAAGTGATATGTCAAAAGATATTACACTAGCTCGAATGGTTCAAGCAGGGGCTGTTCCTGTAGATACAGTTTCATTTGTCTCTGAAGTTCAAAGAACTTGGAATCGACCAGATGCAGAAGAGTTTGCTTCTATTTATGCAGAGTTAGTTCCTAATTATGGTTTACTAATAGAAAGCTATGGAACAGCTTATGAAGAAGGAAAAAAATCAAGTGAATAAATGGTGATATACAAGGGAGGGAGAATTCAAGTTCTCCCTCCTTTTTCTTATTTCTCCTGAAATAAAACCGGAATTTCATAAGTTTATTGTGGGAATTAACAATACTTAACAACCACCTGAAAATAGACGCATGTGTTTCTTTCCGATGTGTGCCATTTAGTGGAACAAGCAATCTATCTATAATCTTGAATTCCATTTTCAAAAGCCTCTCTATCGTCATTCTCAATACCGTGCAATGCTTCTTGTAAAGCGAACGTACTTTTATAAAATTTAACCCGTTCATATATTTCATTACCGTTAGGATAGAGGTTGATACACATACGTAAAAACTCTTCACCATAACTGGAGAGTATTCCAGCAAAATCATACGCTGGGTCTCCTAATTCAGAACCACCAAAATCTATTATCCCTGATATCTTCCTTGTTTCTGGATTCCACAAGATGTTATTTGCTCCGAAATCCCCATGTATTAGTGTTACATCTAAATTTGAGAATGCTTCCCCATTTAGAAACTTCTCAAAGGATTGTGTTATTTCTTTTTGAGCTTCTTTTCTGACATAAGGAAATAACTTATCACGAATTCTCTCATACAAATTATTCATTTCCTCACGTGGACTAAGAACCTTTAATTTTAAATCTCGACCTACTTTTTCTTCTGAAATAGAATGGAGTTCAACAAGAAAAGAGACAAGTTGTGATGCCAACCCTTCCAGTTCATCACTCTTAACATCAGTAAAACATTCCTTCAACATAGGAACACCGTCTATTAATTTATAGCCAGTAAAGACCTTACCCGGTACTAATTCTTCAAAAGATTGATAAATAGGATTAGGAATTGGAGTAGTAATGATACTTTTAATATATTGCAAAATTTTTGTCTCTCTTTGTAATTGAACTATTCCTTTTTTATATTTTGGAAATCTAAACACTAAAGAATTGTTTACGATGATAACATCATTATTCTGCCCTATTTCATTTGGATAAAAGTCTTCAATGACAAATTCAGAATAAACCAATTGAATGGTTTTAATTAAATTATTATTCATTTAAAAAATATCCCCTTTCTATTACATTCATAACATTGTTGAACGAATCTGATCGTTAGTTTACGCACACACCGGCACTCTATTTTCGTTTTATCCTGTAACGATTATTCGTTACTCCTCAATCTACTCCTATTCCGTAAAAAAGGACATTTCTTTTATTACTGGTTAGCGCACCTATTGCTTATGCAATTCATTCTTAAAGGTCGAAACCTTTCACACATACTTAATCCTTTAATGAGAAGATTGTCATCTACCTTTGCTATAAAGCTATCATTATTTGTAATTGCTACAAAATAATTTATCTTTTTCGATAAATTACCATATTATATTTCTGCCACCTTTTACTTAATTGGTTATAGTGAGTCACTGTCCAAGGGTTGAAAAAGGTTTGTCCATTCTTATTAAAGAAAAAATTATTACTAATATGATAGGATGCGTGTTGAATCACATTATCTGAATCTACCCAAGCGATAACATCTCCGTTACTTAATTCATCATTATTCAATAAAACATACCCAGCACTTTCCAATGCAAATTTGAAAGTCTCTTGGTGCACCCATTCATCTAAAATCCAATCTTGTTCAGTTACTGCAAATAAGGTGGCAGCTAAACAATTGCTTCCTGAAAGAGTAGTAAATTTATTTGTATAGTTTCTAATATGTAATGGAGTTTGTTTTGGAATCTCACAACAAGTCCAGTCATCCCATAATTTAGCATATGTTAACAGTAAGTCTTCCTTGATCGCATAGTGCATCGCTTTCCACATATCTTGTTGAATAACAACATATTCCTCGTCTTTTTCAGAGACAATGTAATCTTTTGGAATTATATTTATTTGAGGGAAGTCACCTAACGGAAAAATTAACCCTCTTCCCATAGTAAATTGCATCTCAAAGATTTCTCTAGCCTTTTGTTCCGATAAATTTGTTATCCAACTTGGATTTGCCACAATAACAAACTTAGCTTTACTTGAAATATTCCAATACATATAACTATTGGCAAGGTCAATTTGTTTATAAGATGAACGGTTAAAAAATTCCTCTTTAGGAATCACTAAAACATCAGATAAATGTCCTTTAAGATTGCTTAATCCGCTTTCATCAACGAAAAAGAAATCTTTGTCTGGAACATACTTATTTATCCAACTTTTCATTTGTTCTTTAGTTGGCATAATTTCAATATTCATTTCGATTCTAACTCCCTTATTTCGAGGTAAATTTTTTTACTGCCTTATTTTAAGCTCATTCCAGTCATTCTTCTGGATTTTCCATTCTTATTCCGAAAACTATTTAACTATATATTTATGTTTTCATCGTACAAAGCACCTTGCTTTACATACTTAATCATTTTTGCAGAATCATTCTTAACTCGTTTTCTGCCTGTTTCACTAAGAAACCAGTTATCATTTCTCGTATTATTATCTTCAACTGGACACAAGGTTACGTTAATCCAATCAGGCATATAGGTTTTTAAATTTATATGCAACCTTCTCATATGGTACGAAGTTGTCACAACTAAAAGCCGCTTGATGCGATGTAAGTGAAATTCCCTATCTAGAACTAGCAAGGAAGCAAGTACATTTTCTAGTGTATGTAGGGATTGGTCTTCTATTATAATATCTTTTTCAGGCACCCCTAATGTAATGGCTGCGTTTTTCATTTCGAGAGCTTCTGGTAATGCGCTTCCTTTCCATTTAACTCCACCAGAAAACAATATTTTTTTGCTCTTCCTTGATTGTAAAGCTCCACTGCTTTTGGTGAGCGGTACTGAATGGCTTTACTGCTACCTACTACAAAGATACAATCTCCTCTTTCATGATCATCCTCAATGCTTGAGAATAATAACTTTGTCATTTGATTATCTGTTAGCTTTTCAACGTCTAATTTAGAAATATACACATGACATCTCTAGTCTTATAATTTAACCCTAACTTTTTTCCAATAATAGAATAACTCGCCACCGTATTGGTCATCCGTTTTATAACGGATAAATTGAAGATTATCTTTCCAGGTGCTTTACAAACCTATAACCCGTTATTTCATAACCAAGGTACTTATATAGTTCATGGGCTTTTACCCTCTTTTCACTTATTCCACTTAACAAATAAATAAAATTTGACCCTCTTCTTATTGACCATTCTTCTACAAATTTCACCAATGCTCTAGCAATACCTTGGCTCCGATATTCTTTTCTTGTTACGAGGGATGTTATTTGAATCTTTTCATCGTTATTTGTATAGGTAGTATGAATAGTGATTCCAATCATTCCAACTAGTACCTTTTCTTTTTCTGCAACAAAGGTATAGTAATTGGGATTAGATTCAATACGTTTCATTCTTACTTTCATTTCATCAATTGAAGCAGGATAGCCTAAATCGGCCATCAAATGTGTAAATTGTGCGATATCATCGAATTTATATTTTCTTATTTCCACTACAAAACCCCCTCCAAGTTATCCTGTGTTGTATGAGCATTCACAACAGGAATCTTCATTTAATATGAAAACGGAAATGTTTTCACACAATAACAATTATTTCAAATTCACCTATATTTCACAAGAGTACGAAACACAAAAAGACGCATTAAGCGCCTTTTGATTTTCCATTACACTATTGCTACTTAGCCTAATAAATAGATAAAAAACCTTTTTGATACTATTTATTCAGACCTTTCAAACTAGAACCCTTTTCCTTTTCATGAATCCTTACCATTCCTTCCCTTCATTCTCACTCGATTAATGGACACTTTTGGTCAATGAATCATGATTGGTTCTATTTAAATATTTTTCAATAGTTTTCGACTTCCATATTGCCAATCCTATTAAAGCACCCAGCACATTTAAGATGAAATCATTTATATCGAAACTTCCTCTTCTTGTCACTAATTGGATAAATTCAACCCAAAATATAAGTACAACCATTAAAATGAAAAATGCACTAACTTTATTCACTTTCTTTATAAAGAATGGTAAATACACACCCATTGGGAAGAACAAAATAACATTACCAAAGAGGTTTTGTATCGGAATATTTATATTCATACTTCCATCAAATATTGCTGTAATATATTTGCTGATTGTATTAAAGGGAATAATATTAGAAGATCTCTTTATATATTCCAATAATGAAAGGTCTGTATACGCTCTTTGCCCCAAAAACAAAATCACAACTAATATGAATAAATAAATGATAAAGCTAATACCTAAACCAACTTTCAATACTTTTTGCATCTATACTCCTGCCAATCCCTAAGTTTTATTTGACTTGAAAAATTCACCATTCGACTACCTACTTTGAAGGTAAACTACGAATATAGCAATGGACTTTAATTTAATTTTAAATCTACCTTTTGAGCCACACTTGAAAATTTCACGATTAGTTTTACTAATAAAAACCCTATAATTCCTCCTATACTATTTAAAATGACATCGTCAATATCAAATTGTCCTATTTGAGTACTAAATTGTAGGGCTTCAATTGAAAAACTGGTCATTATTGAAAAAGCAGTTACTTTAGAAAATGAACCGTATCTTCTAAATAAGATTGGCAGAAATAACCCCAAAGGGATAAAAATAAGGATGTTTCCTAACGTGTTATTCAGGATAATATCTATATTAAATCTATCATTGTTCACTATGTAATTAATTATGTTCTTAAATGGGATAATATTGACGTTTGATAACCATACGTCTATGTCATATGTAAATAACCCTCTTTGTTCTTTAAACGAAAAAAAGTAAGGGTTTTGAGGGAAGCCGTTTTGATAATTAATAACTCTCTCCACTATTCTACCTAATAATAATTTCCAAATAACCACAAAAGAAAAGATACAGAATAACACCCAGCTGCTTATTTTAAACAATTTATAATAAGGGGAGATGAACTCCTTATACCCATCACGAATTGTCTTTTTTTCACCAAAGCTCTCTAAGGCTTTTTGGCTAGCTTCTTCATCTAAAAAACCTTGCTCTATGTATTCTTGTTTTAATAAATTTAAGTGATCACTGATTTCATCTACAATCTCTTTTTTTTCTTTTCGATCACATTGTAGCTCTTTTACAATTTCCTCAACATAGGATTCAATGGTTTTATCCATGCTAACCCCTCCGTAGTAACTTTAATTAAATCATTTACTTTTTCCCATTCCCCTAATTTTCTACTAAGTTCTTTTTTGCCTCTGTCAACGATTTGATAATATTTTCTTCTTCCGCCTAATTCAGCATTTTCCCAATAAGATATTATCCATTCATTTTTTTCTAAACGTTTTAATGCAGGATATAGTGTACCTTCACTCATGTTATAAAGCTCTTTACTGTTCTCCTTTAAACTTTTGACGATTTCATACCCATACATATCCCTTTTGGCTAAAAGGGATAGTAGTAAAATATCAATGCTACCTTTCATAATCTCTCTATCCATTTTCAAGCTCCTTTTTTTGGTAACCTGTATTATTCATATTGTATTACATAGTACATCGAATAACAAGGTTGTTTATTTTTTTACTTCCCCACACTCTACAATTTAATATTCATTAAAGATCCTATCTATACAAAAAAGGACGCTTCCCTTCTTGCAGAAAAGCGCCCTTATGATTATTTTTGGCAGCTAACCTATTCCTAATTTTACCAGACCCTATCAACTTATTTTAAACAGTTTCCTTTTTACCATCAAAAGTGGTAAAGGAAAATCCTTCGAATTCCTCGTTATATGTCTCTTTGTAATCGAGTAGAATTCCAATCGCAACCTTTTCTCCAAGCTGTAAACTGTTGATACCTTCACTGCGGTAGTGTACACCAGCCCCATTTCGTCCAATTGCAATATTATAAGCTAATTTATCCAATTCTCCACCCACCGTAAGTGGCAATCCATCATAAGGATTTAAGAAAAGACCATCCTCACTGGCTATGACTGGGTCAGGGATAATGAATGATTCATTAAAGAATGCCTTTAGCATTGTAACAATCGCCCCTATAAATACTCCATGACCTGCAGGATAGGAAGGATGAGTGGGGCAGCCTTCCTCATAAGCCTGTGGTAAAAGATAGGTCCCATACATATTAAAAGTTTGCGAGACTGCTTCTGAATTTAGTACTTCCCAATTAATAGGATAGTTAGCTGCTCCTGTAATGGTATTATGAATTCTTCCACCAAATTCTTCAGGTCGCAAGCGGCGATGAACGAGCCACTTTTGAAACCAGGCTGATTCTAAACCTGGTCGAGCAGCTCTAGATACAAAATCTAACACATGAGGCGGACCAAAAGTTACAAATTTCTCCTGAGTGCTTGAAGTAAGATATGGATTAGATGAGTCAAAAACTTCATTACCATAGCTTAGTAAAATAAGCACAGGAGTCAGTCCATCTTCTATAGAAATATCTCTGTGAACATACTCTCCTAAATCCCGTGCATTTCTAATATAACGAGGAATAGGATCAAATACGTTTGGAGTAGGAGGAGATGAGCCATTCTGGACAGATAGCCAATCTCGATAGGAGGTTAAGTGGTTGTCGTTAGGGGTCGTTGTGTGATACCGCTGTACGATCGACTTTGCGACATAAGGAATGTCCTTCCACAGAAATTGTGAAATGTATGGTCCCTCTAATGCACCCGGTGTATTGCCACGGAACAAAGTATCAGGTGTCACTTTTCCGTAAACCTTAGGTCCCTTGAAATCCGATAAGCTAGAAAGCTCATTTGCAGCGGAGATGGTTAAAGGGTTCGTATTATATTGAGTGAAAGGAATATCACGAGTAAGTGCTTGCCAATATAGCTCAACCATTTCATCTGCTGCTTCTACACTGCTAAAGGAAGGAGCCGATGGAATTTCTAATTGATGACTATCAGGTCCCACCAATTCAAATGCATAGGAAGCTTGAGGATTAATTAGTTTTCTCTCTCCACCAAGAGAAATTGTTTCAAAAGCATTAGCATCTCCCGTTTTAAGCACTTCTAAAAAGTGGCTATAAGCATCTATATCTACCTCACCAAGTTCATTATGTGGCAATCCCTTAGTGAAGCTAGCTACTTTATTCGGAAATCTGTTTTCATCTCCATTGTTATGATGCAGAAGGATTGGGGTGTTTTTGAGATAATATTTAGCAGCACGGCTACGAATGACAAACGCTTTTACCCGTCGAGATTGGGTCTCTGCGAACATTTTTTTTATGCGTGAAAGAATGTTCTTACATAAGTTTAAAAAGCTGTTAAACATAGTTGAAGTCAACCTTTCCATTGTATTTACTATATGTTATGTGAGAAAAAATAAATGGAAAGAGACAATTAACTAGGAAGTACAAAAAAACTATTAAAGCTCTCTTTTTATGTGAATGGAACAAGGTCTTTAGAAGAGGCCTTTGTCACTGGCTCGGTGTTCAGCTTAAAGAAATCAATCCTAAAACCATGCAATCCAAATTAAGAAACGGGCTATTTTTTGCGGTGAAATATTAGATATTCAGGGGTATACTGGAGGTGATAATAATACGGCAGGAATGTATGCGGCTACAGCACACGTATAAACTGAAACTTTCTCCTTTTTCTATTTTAAACATAAATATACCCTTTAAAGAGTCTCTTGCCTTCTCTAAAGGGTACAGGTTTGTTTTTGTTAATATCTGAATTTTTTCCTAATTACCTTACAGTTCTTCTACCCATATCGAGGTTATCGTGTCATTACCTAGGATGAAATTTCTAAATTCTTCCTGTTCTAAGTATGTCACACTTTTTACAGTGATACTTGCTCCTGAAAAAGTATCTTGAAAGAATGTTACTCTATAAGAACCATTAATATAAAAAGAGCTAGTTTCATTATTGAAATCAAAATCTTTTAAATCATATAGACCTGGACCAAATCTGTAATGATCTCCTTCAAAATTATAATCTTCAAATAAATGAAGTCCTCCATCGTTCTTAGGAAGTTTGTAAATAATGATAGACGATGCATTATCATTGTCTATTGCATAATCTGAGATATCCACTACACTACTATCAAAGTATGAACGGGTATTTGTCCAATCATTATCTTCATAAAGCACTACTGAGTAGTCACCAACAATTCTTAAAGAACTTAATACATCATTAAAGTCATAATCATCATCTAAATTATATTCTCCAGGAGATAGAAAATGCAGTACATCCCCTTCAAAATCATAATCCTCATAGAGATAGACTCCAGGCAAAGGTGCACCTTCTAATCCTGGTTCTGCTGCTTCTGCTTGCGTAAACCCTCCTAGAGATAAAACCATAGAGAAAGCTAAAAATAGATTTAAAATTCCTTTTTTCTTCATCTTTCTTCATCTCCTTATTTATAAATTTATATTATCTACCAACTATAACAGATGATATTTTACTATATTCTTTATAATTATACAAGTATTGTTATTTATTTAAAATAAAGGAATTATTAATATTTAATAAATATTCACTATGCGGAAGAGAACCACATCCCCATCAAGCTAAGGAAGGAAATTGAAGCTATTAATTTATAAAAACGGCTATTTTTGAACAAATGAAAACAGTAAAAAACCACTTAATTAAGTGGTCCTAGCCATTAATTATCTATCTAACTACTGCAGTCTAAACGATGTCCTTGACCCATCTGTAACAAATTTCTTGTAAGACCTTCACAGTCTTATAAAGTAGAGAATGCCGTTTTTCATTCCTAGCATTTAAAGGAGTCAGTAAATTAGAAGAAAGCCTGTCTGTAGAAATGGGAGATGCAATTGATCTCGTTCACTGGAATTAGTCTTAAGAAAGGTACCTCAGGTATAAGAAAAAAACTGGAGGCACATTATCAGGAAGTAATTGACATAAAAAAATTTTTAGTATAAAATATTTTTAATTTTCAATATGAACTATACGGCTATGAAGAGAAGAGTAATTTTGATAAATTATTTCCAGAGAGCTCCGGTAGGTGGGAAGGAGTAATAATGATCTTAATGAAAAAAGGCTCGGAGCTTCGCACGGATCTAAGGTTTTTCTTAGTGATACTGCGACGGGATCTCCCGTTAAAGAGATAGGGTATAAGCAACTACTTACAATATTGCCGTACCTGAAGAGGTTGATATGGTGACATATCGATAAACTGAGGTGGTACCACGGAGTTATAAACTCTCGTCCTCAAGATGAAGAATCTTGGGGGTGAGAGTTTTTTGTTGTTTTCTTTTATTAACCTATCGTTGAGCAAAGTTTAATAAATAAATTATATGACTGGAGCGAAAAGCATGAAGAATGAACAAACAGAACTTAGAATACAGAAATTAGACACTTTAACATCCAAAGGGATCAGAACCTATCCTGATAGGTTTTCAACTAATTATGACCTTTTTGAAGCCTCACAACTGGATGATGGAACTTCTGGTGTGCGAGTTGCCGGTAGAATCATAGGAATCCGAAACTTCAAGAAATTAATTTTTATTACCATTTCAAACATACAAGGGAGCTTACAGCTGCTTTTGAAGAAGGATGAAATTGGAGAGGTTTTGTTTAACGAATTTTGTGACTTCTTGGATATAGGCGATTTTCTAGGTGTAGAAGGTAATATGTATACGACTAAAACCAATGAAAAAACATTGCGTATCGAAAACTATGTTTTTCTTGGGAAAGCATTGCGAACACTTCCAGAAAAGTGGCACGGTTTAAGTAACGTTGAACTTAGATATAGACAGCGTTATTTAGATTTAATTATGACTGAAGATACACAAAGTCGATTGTTGGCCCGAACCAAAATGGCACGTGCCATTCGTAGATTTTTTGAAGATGAAGGATTTTTTGAAGTAGAAACACCAGTGTTACAGCATACCTCCTCAGGTGCATTAGCGAAACCTTTTAGGACTTATCATCATTCTTTAGAGACTGAATTGAACTTACGAATTGCCCCGGAAACTTATTTAAAAAGATTAATTGTTGGTGGTTTTACTAAAGTGTTTGAATTTGCAAAGTGCTTTAGGAACGAGGGAATGAGTCCCCAACATCTTCAAGAATTCACAATGGTTGAAGGATATGCAGCCTATTGGAATTTTGAAGATACAATGAAATTAATGCGCGAAATGGTTTTATTTATTCTAGGTCAAACGTTTGATACAACGACCATTACCATACAAGGTCAGAAGATTGATTTTTCACTAGAATGGGATATTATTTCCTTTAGGGATCTAATTTTTAAAAACACAGGAATTGATATTGATCTTTATCCTGACGTTAAAGGTTTATACAAAGAGACGCAAAGAAAAAATATTGAATTGGATCATTCTGATATTGAATCTTTAGGTAGAGGTAATTTCATTGATCTACTTTATAAAAAAATGTGCCGGCCCCAGCTTGTAAAGCCAACCTTTTTAATTCAACATCCTATTGATTTGTCTCCACTAGCTAGAGCTAATGAAGATAACCCTACTCTTACAGACCGGTTTCAATTGGTTGTGAATGGTGTTGAGGTTATAAATGCTTATTCTGAGCTGGTTAACCCAATTGAACAAAGAAAAAGGTTGGAGGCTCAAGCCCTGTTAAAGAATAATGGAGATTTAGAAGCTATGGAGATGGATGAAGATTATTTAACCGCTATGGAATATGGGATGCCTCCGATTTCTGGCTGGGGATTTGGAGTTGAACGTTTATTAATGGTACTAACGGATAGTCATACGATTAAAGATTGTGTTTTATTTCCATTAACAAAAAAACTGTAACAAGGTTTATTTCTAAGAGAGCCCTCTAGAAGCTCCTGGTTTAAATGAAAGAAGGGTATTTTAAAAGGGCCATTATTATGACCCTTTTAAAATACTTGTGTTATTTATTGCTGCATAGAACCATATAGTTCTTCTAACGGCTTCATAATGATACGGTTAAGATCACTAATGACCATGCTCATGCGTTGTTCCGCTTCCATAAGCTTCCCAATTTTCTCATGTTGCTGAACAAGTGCTGCATACTTTTGAGCTTGCTCTACTTCTTCTTGTGTGATTTCCTCACCGGTCATTTGCTTTTGCTGAAGTTGCATTTGAATATTACGGAAGTTTTCAAACATTTTCTGAGCAGATTCATCTTTGTTTACTTCATCATACATTTTTTTAAGATGAGTATACTCCTCGCTCTGTCTTAATACTTTTTCTAGCTCATTTGCGTAATCATGTAAATTTACAGACATATTTTGGCCTCCTCTAGTTTTTACCGAACGAATAGATTGTCATTACATCAATAGCAGTAAAACACTCCTTGTTTAAGTACCGCTCATATGTTCAATCTTTTCCCAGTAAATCTTTATCCACTATAACAAACTATGAAAGGGAATGAAAGAACATTCCCTTATTGATCTATTTTAGTAATAAAACGATGACTCCTTGGACAAAACCAATTGTTCCACCAAGCAGTGCACCTAGAAAAGTAATCATTTTCAACTCGCTTTTAGATATATCTAACACCATTTTTTCTAAACGTTGTGTTGAGAAAGAATCCACTTGATCTTTCACCAACTCCTGTACCTTTAGCTTTTCTAATAGCCTTGGTAGTCGATGTGATACCTTCTCTACCCCTTTTGTAACCACGATAGGCACAAGGGTGTCGATATGCTTCTCATTTATTTTTGCAATAAGCTCTCCAAGAGAAATAGCTAACAGTCCTTTTACATCAACGATTTTCCTCATCGTTTGTGAAATCGTATTCATCACTTTATCATCTTCAACATTTTCAAAAAGGATTTTCCATTCTGTATGCTTTACCTTCTCCCACTCGTTCGTAATTAGACGAAGTATTAATTGCCTTGTACCAGTATGGCGAAGAAATTTGATTAACTCTGGCTGCACTCTATCCACAACAGAAGTGTTACCTAAGAACATTTGCAGCATCCCGCCAAGCATTCCTCTTTCAGCTAAAAAATCATCGATCATTACTTTTATTTTTGCTTTTCCTTCTTCTGATGAAAAATATTGAATACCTTTATCTGTTATTAGATCCACTATAAATGGAAGCTTCTCTTCTATTTTTACTTCAAGTTCTGGGGGAAGTGTTTGTAGTATAGACGTGTTTTGGTATGCCAACTTAAAATCTTGATATTTTGTCATCATCCATCGTTCGGTTAGTTCATGAATCCTGTCTTCTGGTTGATTAACCCCGACTTTTTCAAGAAGCTCCTCAAGCGAAACTGTAGAACTTTTAAGTTGTTTGACCTCATCTTTCGCCCACTGTGTTAGCTCGTTTGAAAAAGTATCATCGAGAATTCTTTTTTGAATACTTTCTGGAGTTAACAAATGTTCTACAACCATACTACCTAGTTGATCAGCAAGCTCTCCTCTTCGTTTCGGTATTAAACCCGGTGTAAAGGGCACCCTCCATCTTCCAATATACATTGGGACATAGGGACGAAATAACATTTTAATCGCTAATGAATTGGTAACTCCCCCTATAACAGCTCCAATACCTATCATAAACAGGATCATAATTACTTCTTTCACAATTTCCTCAACCTTTCCTCTTACATCAAACACAATTTTATTCTGTTTCACATAAAATGCACTATCAACGATAGCCCATTCACACATTATAATTTTAATAGACGGGTTAAGCAAATGAGGAATCCCTTCATGAACACATCTGTCAACATAATTGAAGCGAAACTACAGGATTACATCATTCGCCTTCACCCTTCGCTTCTTGAGACTGAGATTACAGCAGAAGGCGACCAAATTAAACTTTCGTTCGGACAAAAAGATACTTTAGCAAAGCTTGAAACATCCTCCATTCTACAGCTCAATGAAATTCACCTTTCAACAGCTTGTTTTTCAGAACTAGGGATGCCTATTCATCACCAACCATATCAAATATGCATAAACGAGAGTGGGGATGGGCTAAGATTAGGTCCGCTCATTACTGTGTTAACAGGAATCGTAATAAAAAACAAAATCCCCGATTTTTTAACGCTTGAACATTTCTTACTTGAGTTACATGAATATGTACTTCAAAATGGAGGCTTTTTATATGTTTCAAATTTTTCAGCGATTAAAGATAATTTTGTAGAAGGGTATTACTATTCAAATCGACATAAATGGGAAAAGGACTTCTTCCCTTTACCTGACGTCATATACAATCGCATTCATTCGCGTAAAAAGGAAAGAAAGACTGCTTTTCAACGATTTGTAACCGAATGCCAATCCCAAGGGATTCCACTCTTTAATGAAAAGTTTCTTTCAAAATGGGAGGTCTATGAAACATTAAGCAAGCATGAAAGTATCTCCTCTTTTATTCCTGAAACCTTCTTGTATAAAGATTTGAACCAATTACTACAATTACTAGTCGCCTATCAAGATATATTTATTAAACCCATTCACGGAAGCCAAGGACGAGATATCATTCGCCTAAAAATGGAAAATGATTATTATGTTTTCTATCATACCGCAAAGAGCAGTGAAATTACTTTTGAGAATCGACAGGACCTCATTCAAACATTAAAGCCTGTACTAGCCTCCTCTCAATCTATTATTCAAAAAACCATTCCCCTTGAACGTGTTCATTATAAAGTACTTGATTTTCGTATTTTAGTTATACCTAATCATAAAAAAGTCTGGCAAGTAATTTCAAGTGTTGTTCGATTTTCAAAGCCTAACTCATTTGTTTCTAACCTAGCACAAGGTGGAGAAATGGAAAAGGCTCAATCTTTTTTGCGAGAGCATTATGGTGAAAAAGCCGGAAAGCAACTATGGAATACAATGAAAAATTTCTCGATTCAAATTGCTGAAATACTAAGCAAGGAAATGAATGTTCATATCGGCGAGCTTGGAATCGATATAGCCGTCGACGAAGATAAACAAATATGGTTAATAGAAGTGAACAGTAAACCATCGAAAAATTTCACTCAAGATAGTGGAATTCGTCCTTCTGTTAAAGCGTTATATCATTATTTTGAATGTGTTTGGTTAGAAAGGAGTATTTCAAATGACTAAGTTAGGCATTATGACTTTAACCCCTTATCCAGTTCCTCAGGCCATTGATGAGATAGGCAAACGTAGTCTTGATATGGAAGTAGAAGTTTTCATATTTTCTCCTTTGTCTATAGATCCTTATTCAGAAAATGTCACGGGCTACCATTATGACGAAAATGAATGGAAAAAGACGACCATGCCGATTCCTACCCTTATTTACGACCGTTGTTTTTATAACAATCCTACCGATTCACAGCAAGCTAAGCGTATCGTTCAATGGTTAAAGAATAGAAAGGACACGTTATTTATTGGGTACGGCCTTCCTGACAAATGGAAAATGCATACATCGCTTACCAACTCCCCGTCCCTATCAGCCTATTTAATTGACACCGAGTATGTAATGAATGCCGAATCTCTTCTTTCATTTTTACAAAAACATAAGCATGTAATCATGAAGCCCATTGATGGTGCTGGCGGATTTGCGGTTTACGGCCTTTCATTACAAGATAAACACGTCGTCATTTCAATGACGAAAGAACAAGTGACAAAAAGTAAAAGCTTAACACTTCCTATGTTTTCAACATGGGTAAATGCCTTAATAAAAAAACACGACTTTATTGTCCAAAAGCGAATTCAAAGTAAAACAAAAAATCACGAACCATTTGATATTCGGATTTTCTTGCAAAAAGACGAATATGGTCATTGGCAAAAAAGAGGATTAGGAGTCCGATGTGGCAAAGAGTATTCGCTTTTAACTAACCTTCATGCTGGAGCTGAGATTATCCCGTTAAAAACATGGAAGAAAAGCCAAAAACATCTACAGTGGGAATTTATTTTCACTGAGCTACAAGACCTCATTGCAAGTTTACCAGTCATTTTAGAGGAAACGTTCGCCCCATTATTTGAATTGGGCATTGATATTTTAATTGGAGAAGACAGTTCAATTTGGATCTGTGACATCAACTCAAAGCCTGGTAGAACTCTTATAGAAAAACTATATCCTGATACTTTAGAAACGTTATACTATGCCCCCCTCCAATATTGTAAACATGTAGAAAGACATTGGCTTAATCGTTCTCCCCTATTATAGGAGGTAATCACATTGAAAAAGGCTTATGATGTTATCATAATAACTAAAGCACTTCCGCTTCTTTATTACCCAAAATCAGTTCAACCAACTTCCGACTTCTTAACGGTTTGCTTTGGTACCAATAAACTAAATATTCATTGTCTCCCACACCCGCACGAAAAAGAAGAAATTATCCTTTCAACGTCGCTCGCAAATCAACTACAAATCCCTAAATTTATAAACAAGCTCTATTGCTTTGTACATGAGGAAACGATTTCTCTCGGACCTTTAATTGGTATTTTCACTTCCGGTTTTACCGCAAATGATGCAAAGCCCGTGGGCGAAAGAACTGGCTTTTTTCAAAAGCTAATTAACACTCAAGAACCTCATGGGATAGTCCCATTTCTATTTGGAGAGCAACATATTAATTGGACAGGAGAACATATTATGGGACTTTTTTACATCGACGAAGAATGGAGACAAATCAAAGTCCCTTTTCCAAATGTCATTTATGATCGACTCCCCAACCGAAAAAGTGAAAATCGAATGCAAGCACAAATAATTAAAGCAAGATTACAAGATGATTATCTTATTCCTTGGTATAATCCAGGTTTTTTCAATAAACTTGAGATCTTTGAACGGTTATTTTCTGATGATTCCGTTGAGAGCTACCTTCCAGAAACTCACCCATTCCTTTCCTTTTCTCAAGCAGAGAAAATGCTTGCAAAGTATAATAATATTTTCTTAAAACCGAAAAATGGAAGCCTCGGTATTGGGATTCATCAAATCCTATATGATCGGACAAAAGGAAATTACTTTTGCCGTTTTCGACATCAAGGTGAAAATAAATTAGTAAAAAGTTCTTCCCTTGAATATCTTTATGAAAAAATACTACAGTCAAAAAACCCTGACAAATTTTTAATTCAGCAAGGTATTTCACTCCTTAGAGTCGAGCAATCCCCCATCGATTTTCGCATTCATGTGAATAAAAATGAAGACGGTGACTGGGAAGTGAGCGCAATTGCTGCAAAGGTAGCTGGAAGTGGAAGTGTAACAACCCATGTGCATAGTGGTGGTGAAGTGAAAAGTTTAGCCGAAATCTTTTCAGAAGTAGACCGAAGAAAATATGAATCCCTTCTGAAAGAGGCTGCATTAAAGTTAGCTAAAAGCATAGAAGAGAATACAGAGGGGGTTGTTGGAGAAATTGGTTTTGATTTAGGTATTGATAGACAGGAACGCGTTTGGATGTTTGAAGCGAACTCCAAGCCAGGGCGCTCCATTTTTCATCACCCTGCATTAAAACATTTTGAATATTTGACTAATAAGCTTGCTCTTTCTTATGGAATATACTTAACAGAAAAAGCAATGAAACAGCACAAGGAGCTTTTCTTATGACCATGTACTATCATGCAACGTCCCAAACTTGGTTTCACCAACAAACGAATAAAATTACGATCCCCTTTGGTCAAAGCTACTTACTTTATAAAGATTACGGTCAATCTGTAGCTTTTCCAATTAAGATTAGATCAAAAAGCTCTGTCACTCTTGTAGGGATCCTTACCTCTCGAAATGAGAAAGGAAAGCTTTTAGTAAATGCACGCTTGTTCAAGCAAATTCAACGTGAAATCCTTCAAAACGGGGGAATTAGCTTTATCTTTTCACTTCAAGACATAGAATATGATGAAATTGATGGAATTGTATACGAGCCAGAATCTGATTCTTGGCTCGAGACTCGTTTTCCCCTTCCGAGTATAGTGTATAACCGAATTATCCATCGACAAGAAGAAAAAAGTGAAACCTTCCAAGATATGACCACTTATTTCGCCCAACATCAAATCCCTTTCTTTAATCCATGCTTTATGGATAAATGGGAATTATACGAAGCATTAAAACAAAATCCTATTCTTTCACCCTGCCTCCC
Source organism: Bacillus spongiae (assembly GCF_037120725.1). Taxonomy (NCBI): domain Bacteria; kingdom Bacillati; phylum Bacillota; class Bacilli; order Caryophanales; family Bacillaceae; genus Bacillus; species Bacillus spongiae. Next base: position 157,310 of record NZ_JBBAXC010000003.1, on the reverse strand, counting down.
CTTCACACAGAAAATAGAAAATAAGAACACATTAGTAAATATGCTAACAACTTATTCGAGCGCTTATGTAAAACAAATTACTTCCTCACAAGGAGAAGGTATTTCTTTGATAAAGCTAAACCCCGACAGCTCTGTGTTGCGAAAAAATGCGAGTAGTACAATAAAATTCCCTTCTATTTCTGAATTATGGAGAGAGCATGAAAACTGGGCTAGTCATCATATTATTCAAGAGCATATTCTGACCGATATGTATCAAGGCCATAAATATGACTTAAGAGTAATGGCTCACTCTGACGGAAAATTGTACAACGTGACAGGAATCGGCATTCGATTAGCTGGTAAAGAAAAGATTACGACTCACGTGAAAAGGGGCGGAAGTGTGCTTCCTTTTGAAAAGATAAAACATCGAGTGAACGAACAAAAGGTACAGGAAATTGTTACGGAATGTGGAAAATGTTTAAGTGATCGTTTTGGTTGGATGGGAGAATTCACTTTAGATTTAGGGCTTTCAACCGAAGGAGATTTATTCCTTTTTGAAATTAATAGCAAGCCCATGAAATTTGACGAAGAAGGGATTGAAGAAGAGAGAATCAAGTCTTTAGTAAAAATATTCACCTCCAATTAAATAGTTGCTTTTCTGATGGAAGGGTTTACAATAAAGATGGAGGTGGCAAAATATGATCCAACATTTTCAATATAAGTCACTATATGAAAATAACCAGCTGCCAGGATGGGGCTTTTCGTTCTACTTTAAGGGAATTAAGCTTACTGGAAATTATTTGAAAAATGGGGATATAGAATGGACCTCCCCTAAACCTTCAAAAGAGGATGAGGAGAAAATTAGGCAGTACATCCATGACCTAATGCTTTTTCACGTATATGAGTAAACTTCTTGCATGAGACTTCCTTTATTCAGTCAAACTAAGACGTGAAGGAGGTCAATTATTAATGAACAAGAAAAAAAGCAACCCTCAATTTCTCCCTGATACCGATTATGAAGGAAAACACAAAGCTTATTTGGATGTAGATCGCTTTATTAATGAAGGGATGTCTGGCGGTTCTGTTCATATGGGAATTGATAAAGCCAACATTGAAGAATGTGTCGATATTTTTCTCGATGAATCCCCCTCAAATGAAACAAAATAAAAACAACAATTCACTTCAGCTTATTATAATAAAGCAAATTATTACAAAGAGTAGGAGAAACCCTACTCTTTTTTGCTGCATTATTTTTTCATGTTCATTTACACTTAGATAGCGCAAATCGTAGAACGAGCTGTTTTTTACAATCATTATACTAACTAATTGATAGTAAGGAAGCTCTATATAAATAAAACTTAAAGGAGTAGTATTCCTTTGAAATGTAAGCGATTTTCTATACAATGATACTATTATGACAGTAAAGAGGGGCTTTTCATGTTCCAAAAATTGAAGGAAAAATATCCAAATGCAAGAATTCAAAAAGCAATGCCTGGAAAGGAACACAACCATTATCATTGGTATACAGTATCAGGTGAACCCCACTATATTGGGATTCCTAAAGAAGTACTATCAATAGAGGAAAAAGACCTATTAGCCGTCTTTTTAGAACCTATTACGCCATCCTCGTTTATTTCTTATACACCTGAAGAGACACAATGGTACCGATTCTTATTTGATGAGGATACAACCTTGCTCCCTGCAAAGCAAGGTGAAACATATCGTTTTATCCACTTTCATATTTCTTCGTATGTGGACAGGGAGTTGCTCGTCGAAGCTTTTTCTAATATATTTCCAAGCGAGATTATCGTCCTTTTTCATGAGAAAGGATACGGTCTAATCATTGAAAAAAAATCTGATTTCATGATGTCAATTGAAGATTTATCAGCAGCTGTTCAGGTTTTAGAAAGTGATTTTTTAACTATGCTTAGCTTTTTCTTTGGAAAATCACATCATCTGACTGAAGGATTATCTGAAGAAATGATGAAAGAAAAGAGTTTATTTTCTTTTGCTCTTTCAACGATGCACAAAAATAAAGTAATAACCTTCGAAGAGGTCTTTCCTGTTTATTTGTTAAAGCAGCTCTCAAATTCACAAAAAGAAACGGTTTTCTCTTCTCTCCATCAAGGCTTTAAAGAAGAGCCTGAAATGGTATTAACGATTAAACGATTCCTTGAAAATCAATCCAATGTAAGTTTGACAGCCAAACAACTCTTTATGCATCGAAATAGTCTACAATATCGAATTGATAAATTTATTGAAAAAACACAAATTAATTTGAAGAGCTTTAAAGGCGGTATTACAGCTTATCTTGCCTGCTTAGACTATGAATTTCACCACCAATCGAGCAATATGCACAAAGATGATTAACCTTTTTGTGCATATTGAACATAGGAAAATGTAAGTGCTTTCGTTTACAATATACTTAATTAAATGATGACACTATCTAGGAGGAAATCGACAATGGCAGAATTAAAATTAGATAATATTTACAAAGTTTATGATAATGAAGTTACAGCAGTAAAAGACTTTAATCTTCATATAAAGGACAAAGAATTTATTGTGTTTGTTGGACCATCTGGTTGTGGTAAATCAACAACACTTCGTATGATTGCAGGACTTGAAGAAATTTCAAAAGGTGATTTCTATATTGGTGAAAAACGTGTGAATGATACAGCTCCAAAAGATCGTGATATCGCGATGGTATTCCAAAACTATGCACTTTACCCGCATATGACGGTTTATGATAATATGGCCTTTGGATTAAAACTCCGTAAATTCGACAAAGCTGAAATTGAACGTCGAGTGAATGAAGCGGCTAAAATCCTTGGATTAGATGCTCTCCTTGATCGTAAACCAAAAGCCCTTTCTGGTGGTCAACGTCAACGTGTTGCCTTAGGCCGTGCAATTGTTCGAGATGCGAAAGTATTCTTGATGGACGAGCCATTATCAAATCTTGACGCTAAACTTCGTGTACAAATGCGTGCAGAAATTGCTAAACTACATCAGCGTTTACAAACAACCACTATTTACGTAACACATGACCAAACAGAAGCAATGACTATGGCTACTCGAATTGTTGTTATGAAAGACGGTGTAATTCAACAAGTAGGTTCACCAAAAGAAGTATACGACAAGCCAGAAAACGTATTTGTTGGCGGTTTTATCGGTTCTCCTGCAATGAACTTCTTTAGCGGTAAACTAGCGGATGGTACAGTTGAAATTGGAGAAAATTCACTAGAGATTCCTGAAGGTAAAATGAAAGTTTTACGTGAACAAGGATACATTGGAAAGGAAATTATTCTTGGTGTACGTCCTGAAGACATGCATGATGAGCCTGTTTTCATCGACTCTTCACGCGGCTCTACGATTAAAACAAAGATTATTGTATCTGAGCTAACTGGTGCGGAAAGAATGCTATACTCAGATATTAATGGGCAAGAATTTGTTGCACGTGTTGATTCACGTTCAATCATTAAAGCTGGTGACACTGTCGAGTTAGCCCTTGACATGAATAAATGTCATTTCTTTGATAAAAAATCAGAAATTCGTATCCGTTAATTCAACATACACATAAATCAAAAAGGCGAGTCAATAAATTTGACTCGCCTTTTTGATTTATGTAGAAACGATGTTAACACTCTTCCAATAGAATTTTTTTTATGAACGAAGCCTTACAAATGTCACAATAAAACAGATGCGAACACTGCTCCTGTTCTCCACTACTTGTTACACCATCAACTAACTTCATACTTTCAATATCCATATAAGCACTATACTCATCAAAGAAATCATATATTCGCCCGGTGTTTTGCATCTCATTGTTACAAGTCGTGCATACTATATGTGGTTGCTTTAAGCCGTTACAGAGTGGACAAACTTTCATATTCATCACCATTTATCCTTCAATTCATTTTCTGTTTATTTTTTCAGAAAAACGAAGAAATATGTATGTTGACGCAAGTCTAACAAGGAATATATTACCACGTTGACTATTTGTATAATCATATACACCTAATACCATAATAGAGAGTAACAGCAGCAACATTTCATCGATGGGTTATATCAAACAAATTGATCGCTTCATGCGCGCTGGTGCAATTCCAGCTAACCCAACCATATAACTGACAACAAGGAGATGACACAACATGCAACAACAACCTAATAACTCTTCAAACCAATTAGTGGCTCCAGGTGCTCAGGCGGCAATCGATCAAATGAAGTATGAAATTGCTTCTGAATTTGGTGTACAGCTTGGACCAGATGCAACAGCTCGAGCAAATGGTTCTGTTGGTGGAGAAATTACAAAGCGCTTAGTACAAATGGCAGAGCAACAAATTGGTGGACACCAACAACATTAATACAATTAAATATGATATGGCTTGCCCCTGCAATACTTGCAGGGGCTTTTGTATGCTACTGATCGTCTTCCAGATTAACCATCTTAATCGGTTGAATCCATTCATCATATTCCTCATCCGTTACATAACCTAGCTTAAGAGCAGCTTGTTTTAAAGTAGAATGAGTCTTAAAGGCAAGTTTGGCAATCTCAGCTGCTTTCTCATAGCCGATGTAAGGATTCAACGCAGTTACTAGCATCAATGAATTATTTACATGCTTATCAATGGTTTCCTTATTTATCGACAATCCCTTTATACAATTAGATGTAAAGGATGCAATCCCATCGGTTAGTAATCGTACACTCTGTAAAAAATTATATAAAATTACGGGTTTGTATACATTCAACTCAAAGTTCCCTTGACTTGCAGCAAAGCCAATCGTGGCATCATTCCCAAATATTTGAGTAGCGACCATGGTAATCGCTTCACTTTGCGTCGGATTTACTTTCCCCGGCATGATAGAACTTCCTGGTTCATTAGCAGGAATACTGATTTCTCCAATTCCACTTCGAGGACCACTTGATAACCAACGAATATCATTGGCGATTTTCATCACATTAGCTGCTAATCCTTTCATCGCTCCATGTACATAAACCATTTCATCATGGCTTGTTAAGGCGTGAAACTTATTATCAGATGAAATAAATTCATAACTCATTTGATTCCTTAATTGATTCGCAACCTTATTTCCGAACTCCTTAGGTGCATTTATTCCTGTTCCTACGGCCGTTCCTCCAATCGCTAAATTCAATAAACGCTGACTACTCTCTTCTATCATGGCCGTTGAATGTTTAATCATCATTCGCCAGCCACTGATTTCTTGGCCTAATGTTAGTGGAGTAGCATCCTGCAAATGGGTTCGACCAATTTTTAGCACTTTCATAAATTCAGTTTCTTTTTCCTTTAATACTTCTGCAAATTCAGTTAATGTGGGGAGAAGTTTCTTATGGATTTGATCATATGCTGCAATATGCATCGCAGTAGGGAAGGTATCATTCGAACTTTGAGACCTATTCACATCATCATTTGGATGTACTCTCTCTTCTTTACTTAATTGATTAGCAATAAAAGAAATGACTTCATTTACGTTCATATTCGTTTGCGTTCCACTACCTGTTTGCCAAACAACTAGTGGAAAATGTTCGTCTAACTCCCCTCGTAAAATGTTTTCACATGCCCTTACAATCAGATTTTTTTTATTTGTCGACAAAGTGCCGTATTCTTCGTTCACAATGGCGGAAGCTTTTTTCAATTGGGCAAAAGCGTATATGATTTCAAGTGGCATCTTCTCAATTCCTATTTTGAAGTTTTCCATACTTCTCTGGGTTTGGGCTCCCCAAAATCGGTCTGTTTTCACCTTCACTTCACCGAGTGTATCTCTTTCGGTACGATAATCCATCTCGTTTACCCCCTAAAAAATGTATTATCTTACCCTTTTCCACATTTGGCATAAATAAACCTGTAGGATGATTAATTTTCTTAAATAACTTGTTAAAAGAGCACCATGAGTCATTTTATATAGTGTAAAAATAATTTAACGAACAACATAATTAGCGAATATAAAAGAAATAGAAACCCAGAATCATTTTAAGCAAATGACTTTCACAAACAAAGGTCTAATTCATTGTGAATTAGACCTTTGTTTGTGTTTCTATTAAATTTATTGTACTTAACAACCCGTTAGAAAAACAAGGTCTCTATTGTAGAACTTGCAAAAACTGTTTTGTTCGCTCTTCTTTAGGATGCTCGAATAGTTGCTCAGGGCTCCCACTCTCTATCACATATCCTCCGTCCATAAAAATGACTTTATCAGCAGCTTCCTTAGCAAATCTCATTTCATGAGTGACGACTATCATCGTTAAACCTTCTTCTGCTAAATTTTTCATCACCTTCAAAACTTCCCCTACAAGCTCAGGGTCAAGTGCAGATGTCGGTTCGTCAAATAACATAACTTTAGGTTGGATAGCAAGTGCACGTGCAATTCCAACACGCTGTTGCTGTCCCCCTGATAATTGATGAGGATAATAATCTATTTTATCTCCTAGACCAACTTTTTCAAGTAAGGAAACAGCGAGCTTTCTTACCTCTTCTTTTCTACGCCGTTGTACAATAATTGGACCTTCCATGACATTTTCTAACGCCGTTTTATGTGGAAATAAATTATAATTTTGAAAGACCATTCCTGTTTGTCTTCTTAGTTGCAATATGTCTGCTTGAGAAATTTTATTCTCAAAATCCAACTCCAATTGATCCACATTAATTACTCCACTATTTGGAATTTCTAAAGCGTTTACGCAGCGGAGAAACGTTGTTTTTCCCGAACCAGATGGACCAATAAGTACAATTACCTGCCCCTTTTCTACCTCAAGATTCATGTCTTTTAATACGTCTAAAGAACCAAAGCTTTTCTTCAAATTACGAATCGAAATCATTCTGTTCCCTCCTCTCTATTTCGCTACAAATCGGTCTAGTCTATTTTCAATTCGATCTTGAATTATGGATAAAATAAAACAGATAACCCAATAAATTAATGCAGCTTCTGTATAAATCAATAAAAATTCATAATTAGAGGCTGCTATTTCTTGTGCTTTACGAAAAAGCTCTGTAACTAATACTAACGATGCTAAAGACGTATCCTTCACTAGACTAATAAAAGTATTTGATAATGGCGGAATTGAAACTCGAGCAGCTTGTGGAAGTATAACGCGCCTTAATGCTTGACGATAGGTCATTCCTATCGAAAAAGCAGCTTCCCATTGTCCTTTTGGAATCGACTGTATCGCTGCACGAACAATTTCTGATGCATATGCCCCTACATTTAAGGAAAATGCAATGACAGCAGACGGAAAGGGATCAAACTTTAAAAATTCAATTTCTAACGTTGGTAACCCATAGAAAATAATAAATAATTGTACTAGAAGTGGTGTTCCACGAATGGCGGAAACGTAAACTCTCGCCACTCCCCTGAATAATTTACTTCCTGATAACCTCGCTAATGCAGTTAAGATAGCCAACATCATCCCAAAAATGAAAGACCATATTGTTAGAGGAATTGAATAATACAAAGCTCCCTTAAGCAGAGGCAAGAGGGAGCTTTGCAAAATGTCCATCATTCTTTCGGGATCTTGAAAAATACTACCTAACATCTTCTCCAAACCATTTTTCGGAAATTTCTAAATATGTTCCATCTTCCATCATTTCCTCTAACGCTTTGTTCACTTCATCGACCAATTTATCGTTACCTTGATTAAACATTAATCCACTTTCAGAAGCGTCTTCAGATGTTGCTGCAATTTTAATTTTCGCATTTGGTTGTTTTTGCTTATAGTCTAATATTGAAAGCTTATCATTAATTGTTACATCTACACGCCCTGCAGCTAAAAGTTCAATTGCTTGTGCTAATCCATCTACTCCTTGGACCTTTGCACCATAATCCTCAGCGATTTCCCTGTAATTACTGGTTAAAGATTGAGCAGATGTTAACCCTTCAATATCTTCAAATGATGTAACATCACTATCTTCAGCAGTTACTAATACGGCAGAGGAAGAAATATAAGGAATCGAAAAATCATACTTCTCTATACGGTCTTCTTTAATACCTACTTGGTTCGCAATCATATCAAAGCGCTTAGAATTTAACCCTTCAAACATTGCATCCCACTGTGTCTCCTTAAATACTGCTTCTACACCAAGTCGCTTCGCTACTTCACGAGCAATTTCTACGTCAAAACCAGTTAAATCACCTGAATCGTCATGAAAAGAGTACGGAGGATAAGTCCCCTCTGTTCCAATTAATAATTCTCCATCCTCAATGACCCTGTCATAGAGTGCAGTATCACTTGTAGCTTCATCTTTTTTATCTCCAGAACCACAGGCAGCTAATCCAAACATAGCTACACTAATTCCTAAAGTAAGTATCCACTTTTTCATTATTTAAACCCCCATTATTCTTATCGGATTAATTAATACAAATGTCATCTTACGACTATCATTATTAATTGTCAATCAAAAAGATTTCGATCGCTGATTTCTTCCTGTAAAATTAGATTATTAATAAATAAAGGAGAATTTCCGTGAAAATTTGTTTATTTGGAGCAACAGGAAGAGTAGGGTCCATTCTACTTGATAACATGGTTCAAGGTGGACATGACGTTCGTGTTCTCGTCCGTAATAAGGAAAAAATCACCATTAGTTCTTCCAATCTTTCCGTTATTCAAGGAAATGTTCTAGATGAGACGGACATACAGAATACAATGAACCAATCGGACATTGTTGTTAGTTGTTTAGGAACAGATCAAAATAGTACTCTATCCAAAAGTATGCCACTCATCTTAAAATCAATGCGCCTTTTCAACGTAAAACGTATTATTACCATTGGAACTGCTGGTATTTTACAGTCCAGGTCCAATCCGGGTACGTTCCGATTTTTAACAGTTGAATCAAAGCGAAAAAAGACAACGGCTGTAAAAGATCATTTAAAAACTTATTTTATGCTAAAACAATCCAATATGGAGTGGTCCATCGTTTGTCCTACCTATTTACCTACTGGACAAAGGCAAGGAAATTATCGGGTACAAAAGCATCAACTTCCTGAAAGCAGTAGCTCCATTTCCATTTATGATACGGCGGATTTTACCTATTCATTATTAACGAATCATGATTATGAATACGCTAGAATCGGTATAACTTATTAAGGAGATTTAAAATTAATGAACATATGGTGGCTTTCTTAAGATAGAGATAATAAGAACTTTTTTTCTAAAAAATGTTTAAAAACTACACCTCCTGGTTGTCTTAATGGAGGTGCAGTTCAAACTTCGGAAGCTATATTAATTTTCTACTAAATGGTAAAGGAGTTTGTTCAAGAGATCTTCTTAACAGACTCTTTGCCTTTCTGCAACTCATACATTTGGTAGTAACGACCTTTCAAGTTCATTAGCTCATCATGTGTACCTTTTTCAATCATCTCTCCTTTATCCAACACAATAATTTGATCTGCATTTTTAATCGTTGAAAGACGGTGCGCAATTATAAACGTCGTTCTTCCTTTTTTCAATACTTCCATCGCATTCTGAATGATAGATTCTGTTTCAGTATCAATACTTGAAGTTGCTTCGTCAAGAATTAAGATGGCAGGATCAAATGCTAATGCTCTAGCAAAAGAAATTAGCTGTCGTTGACCTGAGGATAGCGTACTTCCTTTTTCAACTACTTCTGTATCTAACCCCTCTTCTAAATGAGTCATCACACGATTTGCACCTACAGCTTTTAACGCTTTTTCCATTTTCTCACGAGAAATTTTTGAAGAGTTTAAAGTCACGTTAGTAGCAATAGTACCTGAAAACAAATATGGATCTTGCAAAACAATTCCCATATGTTCACGTATCGTTTGATGATCAAATTCTTTGATATCCTTCCCATCAATAAGGATTTTCCCTTCATCACAGTCATAGAAACGGAACAAAAGGTTCATAATAGAACTTTTTCCAGATCCAGTGTGCCCAACTAAAGCGATGGTTTCTCCTTGCTTCGCTTCAAAATGAATATCTTTTAGCACATAATGGTTTTCACTGTAACCAAAGGAAACATGTTGAAATGTCACATTTCCTTTATATCGAGGAATAGATTGATCACTTACCTTAACCCCTTTTTCGTCTAGTAACGTAAACACTCTTTCTCCTGCTACAAGAGCTTGCTCTAAATTAGCCAACTGATTTACCATACCCGTTACAGGCTGGAACAGTCGATTAATATAATCAACAAATGCATATAACACTCCTAGTGTGACAAAACCTCCACCGCCAAGGGAGCCTCCACCAAAATACCAAATAAACATAACAAAGGCTAAATTTCTTAAAATATTTACAAGGTTGTGGGAAGTTAATGAATTTAAATTTAATAACTTATTTTGAAACTTAAAGTGAGTTTCATTTAATTCATCGAATTCCTTAACCGTTTTTTGTTCACGACCGAAAGCCTGAATAATGCTCATACCTTGTATTGACTCATTTACCATTGCATTGATGTCGCTTACTTTTGAGCGAATAATTTTGTTATATTTCGAAGCATATTTTCGGTAAAGAATGATCCAAATATATAAAATTGGGAGCAATATTAAGCTAATCGTTGCCAATGTCGGATTCAAAATAAACAACGCCACGTAAATACCACTTATATAAATTGCACTTGTAAAAAATGTGGACAAGACGGTCACATATAATTCCCTAATGGCCTCTGTATCATTTGTAATTCTTGCCACAACTTTTCCTGCAGGTAAAGTGTCGAAATATCGAATTGGTAAGGTTTGCGTATGCTGAAAAATATCATTTCGCATTTTTTGTATAATTCGATTAGATGCCGTTTTCAAATATAAATTTTGCCCATAGTGAAAAATTGACGCTACAATCAAAAGGACAAAATAAAACAAAATAAGCTTTACGATGCGGGAAATTTCAGGCTGATAAAATGCCAATAACTCATCTGTATTGAGGCGATGTGCTGAATAAGTCGCAGTACGATTCGCCTTTTCAATCGTTAGCACCCCATCCTCATAACTTCTTTTACCATCAAACAAAACCTCTTCACCGATAAAATAAAAGCTTTTCTCCACTTGTAATACTCTAACCGCTTTGCCCTTCTCTTCTTGATCCGTTAAATAGTCAGACCGTTTATACCACTTATTTTGATAAGCAATAGCGTCCTTCCCCTCTTTCGTCTCGTACCAAGTCCCTTCAATTCCTAAAATATGATCGTCTATAATTTTTTTTGCAATAAATGGACCCGTTAACTCCGCAGCTACAGAAAGTGTTAGCATGATAAGTGCGATAATAATCGTTTTTTTGTATAGTAATGCATATTCAAATAATCGCTTTCCTACCTTCATCTTGACACCTCCTCTAAGGTGGTTTCTTCAATTTGTTGTCTGACCCACTGCTCTTTATACCAGCCGTCCTTTTGTAATAATTCCTTATGCGTTCCTTCTTCTGAAACGCATCCATCATCAAGAACAATAATCCAATCGGCATGTTGAACAGCCGATAAACGATGGGTTGTTATAATGGTTGTTTTATCGCTTCTTTCATGACGTATATTTTCAATAATTTCTGCTTCTGTTTTCGCATCTACAGCAGAAAGAGAATCGTCCAAAATGAGAATTTCTGGATTTTTTATTAATGCTCTCGCTATGGAAATACGCTGCTTTTGACCTCCAGACAAAGCCACACCTTTTTCACCAACGAGTGTTTCTAGTTTCTCTGGCAATCGCTCTAAATCTTTGCTAAATACAGCTAAGTCAATGGCCTTTTGTAAATCCTTATCAGTTTTCTCCTCAGAACCAAATAAAATATTATCTCGAACGGATCTTGAGAATAAAACATGATCTTGTGGAACGTAACCAATCCATTCACGTGTTTTCGCTTTTAACTGTTGATTAATCGGAACGTCTCCAACTGACAATAATCCATCACCAACTGGATATTCTCTTAATAACTGTTTTATAAACGTTGTTTTTCCACTTCCTGTTTTCCCAACGATTCCTAGTGTCTCCCCCTTTTTCAATTGGACGTTAACACTTGATAAGTTAGGAACTTTCGAGGAAGGATATTGAAATGTTACATGATTAAATTGGATAGTTGATGGATTATTTACATTAAGGGGATTAACTGGATTTTTCACATCCTCTTCATATGAAAGTGTGTCCTGAACACGATCAAGTGAAGCATTTCCCCTTTGCATAACGTTAATTAACTCTCCAATCGCAAACATTGGCCAGATTAACATGCCAAGGTAAACGTTAAACGAAACAAGCTCTCCTAAAGTAAGGCTTTGATGGAACACAAGATAAGCACCATAGCCTAACCCTATTAAATAGCTTAGCCCAACAAGAATTTTAATCGTTGGTTCAAATAATGAATCGATTTTTGCAACTTCAATATTCTTGTTATAAACATCTTCGGTCATGTCAGAAAACTGCTTTTCATCCGCTCGTTCTTGGACATATGCCCTAATGACTCTTACTCCTGCAACTGATTCAAGTACTCGGTCATTCATATCACCAAAGGCATCTTGCGCACTTGTAAAACGAGCATGAATCTTCTTTCCATATATTTGTATTAGAATCGCCATTATAGGAAGCGGAAGAATGGATACTAACGTCAACTCCCAGCTTACAAAGACAATCATTGTAATTAATATCGTAATCATATAAATACTTGAATCGACCAAAGTAAGTACACCAAACCCTGCTGTAGTCGATATCGCTTGCAAATCGTTCGTAGCTCTTGCCATTAGGTCACCAGTTCGGTTCTTCTCGTAAAATGTAGGAGTCATTCTTAATAAATGACTCATTAATCTTGACCGGACCTTCTTTTCAAGTAAATGAGAACCACCAAATAATTGATACATCCAAATATACGTAAGAGCATATGTTGCCATCGTTATAACGACTAAGTATAGTAAATACTTCGTTAATTGCGTTGACGTTAAGGCACCTATAAAAATATCATCAATGGCCATCCCTATAATTCTTGGTGGAAGCACTTCTAAAATACCTACAAGAATTAAGAAAAAGATTGCCACGCTATACCTCTTCCAATTCTCCTTAAAAAACCACGCTAATTTCGTAAAAATACTAAACATTCTTCATCACACCTTTCCACTCCTGTTGTCTACTCACTAACCATCATCAAGATCAAGTACAATCATTTTTTCTTTTCTCACTGTTTTGTTCATTTTCATTCATTCCTCCAATACATTATTTTTTCTATGAGAAACAGGATTCCCTGTAAACTCCAATAAAGTGTTCTCTATCCATTGCGTTTTATCATTCATACACTTTATTAATTGACATCTCTCGTTACGAGACACAAATAAAGCATAATCATCTCGTTTCACGTTATTTCTACAAAAAAAAGACATGCTGTGCATGACAGCATGTCAAAATAAAAGCACAGATTTACAACGAAATCTGTGCACGTATATTTAATTCATTAGAAATAAAGAAACTAATAAAAAAAGTAAGGGCAGATTTCGTGATTATGCAATTGATCAAATTGAGCTTTCACTATGATTAACTTTTTCATCACGAATTCTCCTTCCTTGTTTAAAATCTTCCTTAAGATTACCACCGAAGTAAATCATTGTCAATGAATAATTTGAAAATTATATATATATTACGATATTAATTATTTAGCGAGTAGTTTATTAATATAGAAACATTGAAACGTGATTTTTTATACACTAGTGGATAGTGTTGAATCTTGGTTCTCCTTTTGTTCACTAATGCGTGGTAGAACAATGAAATAAAACATGCCGACAAACAGTAACATTGCCCCTACTATCCAATATAACATTTCGATCGACATATATGTGGGATACATAATGGCTATAAATCCTAGTGTGACAGAATGAGCTAACATCATTAATGGGCTTATCCACCCTTGAACCCTCCCCATCATTTTTGGATCAATAATAGCTGGTAACCAACCACCTATGGCTACATTAATAAACGGGATACCCAGTGCTAAAACAAACATGATACTAAAGAACAGCCACACTGTCGTTACAACTGATGAAAAAATAACGGAACTTCCACCAAGAACTAAGCCAAATACAATTAAATGATAAAACTTCATTTTTTGCACAATATTAGCAGCCATTACACTACCTATTAACATTCCTGCACCAATTACGATTCCAAAGATAATGGCAAATTCTTCATATGAACTAGGTGCTAGTTTGTACTTTAAAATAAAGATTGGCATAACAGTCAAGCCACCATTTACGACTCCAAGTACAACAAATCCTCCGATAAGTACCATGAGTAACTTATGACGCAATATGTAAAGCAACCCATCTTTAAAATCCGTTAATACAAACTTCAAATTTAATTCCCTTAAAGAATGCTCTCCGTTAGGAGATTTTGCTTTTTTAGAATAGGTACCCATCTTAATTAGGATACCAGACAAAATAAAGGAAATGGCATCAATGATAACAGCACCATAAACTCCTATGCCCCAATAGACTAGTACACCTAAACCCGTACCAAATAAATTAAACATGCTGCCGATCATTTGATTTAACCCAGCCGCGGTTCCGTAGTCTTCTTTCGATAACGTTCCTTGAATTAAGCCTTGCTCTGCTGGGAAGAAAAACTTTTGAAATCCACTACGGGTGAAAAGTACTGCAAAAACAAGTGGCATCCAACCTATATAAATTGCCCCAAGTAGAATAATTGATAATAGAGCAGCAATTACATCACAGTAATAAGCCACTTTTTGACGATCAAGCCTGTCAGCTACAACTCCTACAAGAAAAAAGAGGAAGAGAGTCGGAAGTGAAAACATTAATTCTGTCAGTGTTGCATACATCGGTTGCTCTGAAAAACGGTCAAGTAAATAAAATGTAAAAGCAGTTAACCCAATGATACTCCCCAACTGTGAGGTAATATTCGCAAAGAACAATTTAACAAACGCAGTATTTTGAAAGATTTTCTTGAATTTTTGCATTATAAGCTCCTATCTGTCATTATTTAAACGTCCTATTAATTGAAAATTGAAATTTTTCTATACAGGAATAATCTTAATTCGATAACTTATAACTTAAACTCTATCTCCATCCCACCAGCCTTTACCATTTTAATAGTAATTCTACATTTATAAATAGATTCCTTCTTAAAATTGAATGGGAGGGATGAACGACTGGTGGAGACATAGGAGAGTCATTTTTTCGAAGTCTTTCTTTTGTAATGGTTTGATAAATGCACGCAAAAAAACGGCATACTAAATCAATGTCCTCCACTGCTTGTGTTCACCATCTTGGAACAGTCGCGGTAGTTGGAACCCTACCCATAGTAAAAGGGTATAAACTAACGTAAAAACATTTGGGATCAGGAGAATTCGGAACCATTGTCTTAACCTTAATCCGGCAAAAATAGAAAGTCCTTCTTGAAAAAATTTAACGGAGTGGGCTCCGTTTTTGATCAAATAGAAGATTAATAGATTAGAAAGAAAAAAAATAGAGGTTAAAATAATTACATTAGATGATGAAACGTTTCGCATTATGTATTTTAATACCAATGCAATGATCAATAAACAAACAGGATACAAAAATAGTAAATAGATGAACGGATTCATTTTCATCCTCCTTTACTTTTTGACCTCCTTATATTCCTCCTAAGGAAGTTTTATTACTTTTTTATAATACGCTCTTGAGCTATTTGTCTTTTCATGAAGGAACAAAGATGTCTACAATCTACATGTATGGTCATAAAAATCCGTCTATAAATATAATATCGAACTAACCTTCACTAAATTTACTACTAAACTGCTTTTTTGCTAATAATTTATGAATACATTACCAACTTAATTGCTTCAATAGAAACGAACAGAACGCTGCCACTGTTACTAACTAGCTCCATTTTTTCACCTTTTAATGGCTATAAAATAATCGATGTTGAATAGTAGTCGCCTCTCACTTCAATAGGAATCCTCTAACTTTCATCAATATGCCCCTTACAAATTCTTTGTCACCATCCGTTAACTTCTCTCTGCGTATTTTCTCACAAATATTGGGTTTTTTCAAATATTTTCCCAATCCTCTTAACTTATTAGTTTGTTTCATCCTCTGAGAAAATTCCATTACCGTTACCAAATATACGACAACTTGAATAGTAAATAGTCAGATGCGGGAAAAGAAGTATATATCACTTTCATATATATAGACTGCAATCACGTGAATAAACAACAAATGATAATAGTTAAAGCCCACTCAAATAAGTGGGCTTTAATTGAATGATGAATATGTCGACTATATCACGTAAAGTATTCCAATTTTGCATTTGGAAAAAAGCTTGCAATATATTCAGTCAACGTTTCTTTTAACAGATGTTCCTGGTCTTTTTCGTAAATATATTTGCCTATACCGTATTTCCCCCATTTATATCTTCTTTTATTTTCATCTAACTCTAACTTAGTCATAGGATAGTTTTGCTGAATTACTCTTTTTGCAGGCTTTGTAAATCGATGCTGAATTAATTCAAATGTTAGATCATTTTTTGCCTCTTCTGGTAGTTCATGATGCAACCTTTCAAACAAATCCTTATACCCTTCCTCCCATCCATCATGAACATATATTGGGGCAATAATAAAACCAAGCGGATAGCCAGCTCTTGCCACTTTCCCTGCTGCTTCAATTCTCTTTTCAAAGGAAGATGTTCCTGGTTCAAAGTTTTTTATTACATAATCGGCATTCATACTGAAACGAAATCTAGTTCTTCCATTATGAGCAGCATCCAAAAGGTGGTCAACATGGTGAAACTTTGTCACAAATCGAAGATTACCAAGATTTGAAGCTCCAAAAAATTCAATTGCTCTTTTTAGCGTATGTGTTAAATGATCTATACCAACTATGTCAGATGTACACGATGCTTCAAATCGAGTAATATTAGGAGCTCTTTCTTCCATATATTGTTGTGCAGCCTCAAAAATTTCATCTGTATTTACATAAGTCCGGATATATGGTTTACTTCCCATCGTCGTTTGTAAATAACAATAATGACAATGTCCCATACACCCAGTAGCCAAAGGAATCGCATATTCAGCAGAAGGTTTTGATGTATCAAACTTCAATGTTTTCCTTAATCCGATGACTAGTGTCGATTTAGCGACACGATACTTTTGAAAATGATTTTCACCAGGTAAATTCCTTATTTGATTGTGTGATGTCGTTTCACGTATCTCAACCCCTAGTTTCTCAAACTTATCCTTCAACATCTTTCCTAACGGGTATTCAAGTGACTTTGGTTCAAAATAAACCAATTGAGGCATGAATGGTTTCATGACTTTCATTCCTCCCCCATTCCGCCAAAATAATGGTTATATGCCTGTTCTGCTTCAAAAGAAGTACTATAAACCGCAACTTCATTTGATAGTGGGTAATGTGTATCGTATAAAAATAAAGCCAATTGACTAGGGTTTTCAGGATCACTTACTATAGCTGCTTCTTGTACATTAGCTACATTTTGTATATGTGGATTACGATAAATAACATACACAATATCCCCAACATTATAGTTCACATCTCTATTAGATAGATCCACTCCACAACCTCCAATTAGTTCATGATGTACTCATTTTATGGAGTTCTTTTAAAAACATAATCGTTATATAATGGTAATATTGAAGGCGATGCTTGTACACATTCATGATGGATGCATTACATCATTCTTCAACAAACATTCTATATATATAGGATAAAGTACTTTTTACCTCGTATTTCATAACGTAGTTACATCTCGAGTAAGAAACGTTTATAATGGCGGTAGAGCATCAAGCATTTCTAAAAATAGAAGGACTAAATGAAGGAGGAACCAACAAATGGAGCGTATTAAAATAGCAGAAAACCTTTCCTTCTCTCGAATCGTTCATGGGCTATGGAGATTGAGTGACTGGGATTATTCAACGAAAGAAACACTTGAGCTTATCGAATATTGCCTCGAACAAGGAATTACAACATTTGATCACGCAGATATTTACGGGGATTATACATGCGAGAGACGATTTGGAGAAGCTTTAGCCTTAAAACCAGAGCTACGAAGTAAAATGGAAATAGTGACGAAATGCGGAATTGTTTTACCGAGTAAAAATCGTCCACTCCATAATTCTCATCATTATAATGTAACAAAAGAGCATATTATTCATTCTGTCGAAACGTCTTTATCTAATTTACATACTGACTATGTCGATGTTCTTCTCATTCATCGTCCAAGTCCAATGATGGACCCTGCTCAAATAGCAGAAGCTTTTTCACTTTTAAAACAACAAGGGAAAGTTCGTCACTTCGGTGTTTCAAACTTCAAATCTCATCAATACCGTATGCTAGAATCTTATCTTGACGAGCCGTTAATTACGAATCAAATTGAGCTCTCTGCATACGAGCTTGAAAACATTGAAGATGGCACCCTTTCCTTCTGTCAAGAGAAGCGTATTGCCCCGATGGCTTGGTCTCCACTTGCGGGTGGAAAAGTCTTCAATTCCGAAGGCGAAAAAGGAGAAAGGCTTCGGAGGACATTAAATAAAATAAAGGAAGAAGTCGGTGCAGACGGAATAGATCAAGTCCTATACTCGTGGTTGTTACAACACCCTACCAAAATCATGCCTATTATCGGTACTGGAAAGAAAGAGCGCATTCAATCAGCCATTGATTCATTATCTATATCGCTAAACCATGATCAGTGGTTTGAAATTCTCCACAGCTCAATGGGTCATGAAGTTCCTTAATATAAATAAGAAGGATTCAGTATACACAACACTGAATCCTTCTTTTTATAGAAAAATGCCACTTAACCTTACTTCTCCCACTTTTTATAAGTGAATACCAATTAAACAGCTTACAAGATATACCGATTCAGGCTGCCAATTAACTGATTATTGTAGCTAGTGAACCTAAAAGTGCTGTTAATATTACAATTAACCATGCAGGCCATTTCCAATAATACAGTAAACTAAATGCAACTAACACAATAGCAAAGTCTACACCACTTAAGACAGCACTTGTAAACACTGGATTATAAAGCGCAGCTAACAAGATACCTACAACAGCTGCATTCACACCCTTTAAAGCTCCTTGCGCAAAAGGTAATGAACGGATCGTGTTCCAAAAAGGAAGTGCTCCAATTAATAATAGAAATGATGGTAGAAAGATACCAAGAACAGCGATTAACGCGATTTCCCAGCCTCCAATAGCTCCGCCGAGAAAGGCTGAGAGCGTAAACAAAGGTCCTGGTACAGCTTGCGCCGCTGCATAGCCTGTTAAAAACATTTCCTCAGATAACCATCCATTTGGTACCACTTCTCTTTCAAGCATTGGAAGCACAACATGTCCTCCTCCAAAAACTAAAGAACCTACCCGGTAAAACGTATCAAAAATAGCGTATGATATCGAAGAAAAAAACTCTCTACCTAACGGAAGAAGAAGTAATAAAGAGAAGAAGATTGTCCAGGAGATTACACCTAGCTTCTTACTAATATTAATCGGAAGATTAGGTACTTCTTCAATTTCCTCAGAACGATATAATAAATATCCACCGATTGCAGCGATTCCAATAATGACAAGTTGAGCTGTAGCAGTTGGTACTAATAATGTTGCAATCGCTGCTGCTACTGCAATCGTTACCCTTTGCTTATCAGGTGTTAATTTCTTTCCCATGCCGATAATGGCTTGGGCTACGACAGCTACTGCAACAAGCTTTAAGCCATGGATCCAGCTGCTATCAACTACATCACCACTTTCGACAATGTACGCAAATATAACAAGCGCGACAACCGAGGGCAAAGTAAATCCAATCCAAGATATTACTCCTCCAAAAATTCCTCCTCGAACCATCCCAATGGAGATTCCTACCTGACTACTCGCAGGTCCAGGAAGGAATTGACAAAGAGCAATAAGGTCGGCGAAGCTCCTTTCATCAAGCCATTTTCTTCTTTTTATATACTCTTCACGAAAATAGGCTAAATGGGCGGCAGGTCCACCAAATGAAGTTAGCCCTAACCGAAAAGATACTAAAAATATTTCAAGCCATTTCTTAATCACATTCATCCACCCTTTTTTTCAATATGCACATTACATTATATAGGTTTATTATTATTCAATAAAGAGAGTAGTGTACGACTTCAGTAAATTTTTTTGGTTTCATACCTGAGTCAAGAACGATTCGTTAAGATGA
Organism: Bacillus spongiae; assembly: GCF_037120725.1. Lineage (NCBI taxonomy): Bacteria > Bacillati > Bacillota > Bacilli > Caryophanales > Bacillaceae > Bacillus > Bacillus spongiae. The sequence goes on along the minus strand of NZ_JBBAXC010000003.1, from coordinate 137,210 downwards.
ATGGTACTGAAACATATAATTCATTTTCACCCTTATTATTTCGACATAACACAGGTTTTATGATAACTTCCCCCATAAAAAAAATCCCAGCTTACGCTGAGATTTTATGCTTCGATAATGTCGGCAACCTTCTTTCTTAATCGCTAACTAATCACTATTTTGTGAATGTCAAAAATTTAAACAATATTAAGCACTAATAGAAAAACAAAGCTTTTTTCTACGGTTAATAGGAAACGGTTGTCTACAATTAAACTCCCTCTCACACTGTGTTTCAAAATTTTTACTTGACTATCATTACAGGACACTGGACATGCTTCGCAACTTTATGACTCACACTTCCAAGGACCATTTCTTGAAGGGAGTTTAACCCCCTACTTCCAATAATGACTAGATCAAATTCATTTTCATTGGCGAATTTAATTAAGGTTGGACCTGGTTCACCTTTTAAGATTTTTACTTCATACGGTACGTCTTCTTTTTCAAAAAATTGCTCTGTTTCATTCAGTCTCTCTCTTCTTTTCAATTCAATAAGCTCTTTGCTTCCTTGGGAAAGCACGTCTGATTTAGATGTTGCTCCGTCCACCACATAGGCAATGGTAACTGGTTCACCTCGGTCAAGTTGAGCTAAATGCACCGCTTTTTCTGCGGCCCGTTGTGCATGGGTTGAACCGTCAGAGGCTAATAGTATTTTCTTAAACATATTCATTCCTCCTTACTCCAATGGATCTCTCTCTTTTTATCCTACCATTAAATATCAAGTTACTGTGGTGACAATCCAAAAAACTATTATTACCAGCAGAAAAAGTTTGTTTTTATATTCCACCACCAAAAAGAAAGGAAAGAAGAGAAAAAAAGAGATAAATACTATTTCAAGCGCTTACATCAAATTATGTAATATAGTTATAGAATGGTATAATTCAATCCGTTGCATTCGGACCGGACGTTATAAAGTAAAGGCGTCCAATAATAGTGTTTTTATAATTTGTTTATATCGATAATTCATTAAATATAATAGAAAGAGGTGTTTTTTTGAATACACAAACATTAAAGCAACAGTGGTTCGGAAATGTTAGAGGAGATATCCTCTCAGGTATTGTTGTTGCCTTAGCACTAATTCCAGAAGCAATAGCGTTTTCCATTATTGCCGGAGTCGATCCAATGGTTGGACTATATGCTTCATTCTGTATCGCTGTCGTCATAGCATTTATTGGGGGAAGACCCGGAATGATTTCAGCGGCTACAGGAGCAATGGCTCTTGTAATGGTTACATTAGTGAAGGACTATGGACTGCAATATTTACTAGCCGCTACCATTTTAACAGGTGTTATCCAAATAGTATTTGGCGTTTTTAAAGTTGGAAGGTTTATGAAATTTATTCCACGTTCGGTTATGGTTGGATTTGTTAATGCACTTGCCATATTAATTTTTTCATCACAGCTACCACATTTTGTTGGCGAAACTTGGATAATGTATGCGATGGTTGCAGGAAGTTTAGCGATCATCTATATTTTGCCAAGGTTTACAAAGGCTGTTCCATCTCCTTTAATCGCAATAATTGTGATTACAATTATTGCGGTAGTTACAGGTTCATCAGTTAGAACAGTAGGAGATATGGGGGAGCTTTCTCAACAGCTACCATTGTTTTTAATTCCTGATATTCCATTTAACTTTGAAACATTAAAAATTATTTTTCCTTATTCATTAGCATTAGCATTAGTCGGTTTATTAGAATCTTTACTAACAGCTCAAATTGTAGATGACATGACTGATACAGCTTCTGATAAAAATAAAGAAGCCCGTGGTCAAGGGATTGCCAATATCGTTGCTGGATTCTTCGGAGGAATGGCTGGTTGCGCCATGATTGGACAATCTGTTATTAACGTAAAATCTGGCGGTCGAGGCCGTTTATCGACCTTGGTTGCAGGTCTATTCTTACTAGTATTAATCATTTTATTAAACGATGTATTGATTCAAATTCCAATGGCTGCTCTTGTTGGGGTTATGATTATGGTCTCAATTGGAACTTTTGATTGGTCTTCGTTAACGAAATTGCATATTATACCAAAAACAGATGCTATCGTTATGATCGTAACGGTCGGGACAGTAGTCATAACGCATGATTTATCAAAAGGAGTACTTGCAGGGGTATTATTGAGCGCAATTTTCTTTGCAGCGAAAATATCAAAAGTTCAAGTAACATCAATATTAGACGAAAAGACACAAGAAAGAGTATACACAGTAAAAGGACAAATTTTCTTTGCCTCGGTTACTGAGCTTATTTCATTAATTGACTTTAAAGATTCAGCAAAAAATATAACAGTCGATTTCTCACAAGCACATTTATGGGACGATTCTGCGGTAGGTGCAGTTGATAAAATTGTATTAAAATACCGAGAAGCTGGCAAAAACATTAAAATTGTTGGTTTAAACGAAGCGTCATCATCGCTAGTTGACCAGCTGGCAGTCTATCAAAAATCAAACGTAAACCTATCTGAGCATTAATTCTCAGATTAATTAGAAGAAAACGGACAACCTTTTAAACGGTAGTCCGTTTTTCTTTGAATTTTCATTCGGGTTTGCCGTTGGACTAAATGCTGAGAACCACCTGTATTTAACGATTAGGCCGCATTATTATTTATTTCATGAGATCTTTTTTTGAGGAGCGTAGTTAATGCGAATAACCTACTGCCAGCGAATGTTAAAGCAACTGCTAAGCCTAGTAAAGCTAAATCTAATTCCCATCCAGTGAAAAATCCTGAATCCCATTTTACGGTTGCAATAGCTCCTAACATAACAATTCCTACTAAAGCAGCTGAACCTTCTACAAAAAGACCGAGAATTAACGCAGCTCCTGCTACAACTTCTACAATAGCAGTCGCATAAGCTAAAAAGGCAGGTAATTCAAACACATCCGTAAACATGCCTACGACCATTTCTAAATTCATAAATTTATCGACCCCATGAGCCAACATGATTGCACCTAATGTGATTCTAGCCAATAACAAACCAACTTCTGTTTTGTTTCCCATTTCCTAACCCCCTTATATGGAATATAGTTCCTATCATAAAGCAGAGCAAAAAATAAAGAAGTAAGCTAGGTTACATTTGTTCGAAATTTCAATTAATTATATTATTTATTTTTTTGTCACCGAATGTATATTGAAGACGAACTTCTATTTAATTGGATATTTTTATAAATATTTCCGTTGAACCTTCCTTCCATCATAAGAGAAGAGCATTTTACGACCTTCAACTAATGTTTCTAAATGTACGGTCCTTCCCCAAAGTTGATGGATATATGGTAGTACTTTTTCTAAATATTTGAGGTCAAGCTCTACATCTTCAAACCAATGCTTTAAATAAAGTTCTCCATTTTTTAGATAATCCCCATCATTAACCGTTATATATGGAAACCCTCCATTAACTCTCATTCCTACAAGCTGATCTCGTACTTCTTTCCAATCTTTATCAACGATTTTATAATCTTTCCCCTGCTTTTGAAAAAGGTACATATCTTCTCTCATGACAAGTTCTTTTGTTAAGTAATTTCGGATAAATGAAATATCAGACTCAATCTCTCGTACTTCAAACATCTTTTCACGGCCTGACCCTTCTTCAACCCCTCTTCTTTTCATTTCTTCAGTCGGATTATTGTAGCGTTCTTCTATATCTTCAAAGATTTTAATCCCTAAGTAATAGGGGTTAATACTTGTTCTAGAAGGTTGAACTACGCCAGCATTTAGCTTGGCAAATTCAATTGCTTCGCTGCTTGTAAGGTCTAACTCACGTAATATCCTCTGATGCCAATACGATGCCCAGCCTTCGTTCATAATTTTTGTCTCTAGCTGTGGCCAAAAATAGAGCATTTCCTCTCTCATCATTGTTAGAATATCTCGTTGCCAATCATCAAGTTCTCGGCTATATTGTTCAATAAAAAGCATAATATCCTTTTCAGGTTGAGGAGGGAATTTTTTTTGTTTTTTATTTTCAGGTTTCTTCTTTTCTCTTTCATCTAAAGACCATAAATCATCATAAGGTGAAACTTGCACACTCTCGTCTTCCCACTCATCGTCCTCCATTGACCAAGACAGCTTAGGTCGCATTAATGATGGATCGATATGTTCTTCAATCGCAAGTACGGCATCTAAAAACTTTTCTACCTCCCCTTTCCCGTGAATTATTTCGTATTCCCGTATTCGTTCTGCAGTAGCAGCCATACTCTCAACCATATCTCTTTTCGTATTTTGAAAGCGCACATTATTTTTAAAGAAATCACAGTGAGCTAAAACATGAGCAACGATTAGTTTATTTTGAACAAGTGAATTAGAATCTAATAAAAAGGCATAACATGGGTCTGAGTTGATGACAAGCTCATAAATTTTACTTAATCCTAAATCATAATGAAGTTTCATTTTATAAAACTGCTTTCCAAAACTCCAATGAGAAAAACGAGTAGGCATTCCGTAAGCTCCAAAAGTATAAAGAATATCTGCTGGGCATACTTCATATCTCATAGGGTAAAAATCTAGTCCAAACCCTTTCGCTATTTCAGTAATCTCTCCTATCGCGTTTTGTAACTGTTTTTGTTCATCTTCTCTCAAAATGCTCTCCCCCTTTATGCTCATAATTTATATGTATGAGCCTACCCGGGGAAAAATGAGGTTGTATTTTACATGGTCTATAAACTGAGAACAAAAAAATGATAGGAATATTCGCTTTGTCTGTACTTTAATGTAGCTTATCTTTTCCTATCATTACATGAATAATGTTATTGTTTGGTTATTTAAGACAAACGTTTCCCTTAACAGTTCTCATTCTAAATATTGTCAAATATCGTAATGGATTATCTCACAACTGTTCCGTAAGATTTTGACTTAATATGCTCCATGAATTATTAATCGGATCCTTTACAAAGAAAAAAGAAATAGTTAATACAATGGGACCTGCATTTTTTATATAAACCTTCGACTTCACTTCAAATTTCTTAAACAGTTCTGATACATCCATTTTTTCTGTATGAATATACTCAATGGTATCAATCGTTGAAATGATTTTGAAATCATGTTTATCACTCTGGCTAAGAATCAGAGATAAAATAGATTGATCGTCGTTATTGATAACAGCAGCAAGTGCCTCAAGTAAATGTTGATTGGATAAAGTAAGTAAGTATTCCTTAATCCTTCCTCCAGCTTTAAATACCATTATTTGATGAGCCATGTCTGGAGTAGAAGAGCTATGCGTTGTGCTATTTAAGAAATGAACACAAAAATGGCCAGGGAATCCATTTCGAAGAGCACCAGCACCATGCGGCATACCATTCATCGATGCTGCAACTAACTGATTATCATAAGCCACAATAATGGCCCTTCTTTTCCAGCTCCAACTCCCACTATAAATTTCTTTCATTATTTTCGTATCTTCGTGAGTTATTGGTTGAACATCGGCATGATCACTGCCTGCTCTTCTTTGTACAGAAAAGCGCTGTCCTGTTTCTACATCAACAATGTCAAATTTCGCTCCTTTTGGTATAACCTTGGTCACTTCTTCCCAAGGAAGAAGCTGGATGGTCATTTTCAAACTAGATGCCTTCGCTTGAGAATGGGGATACAGGAATAATATGAAAACAATTGCGTAAATAGATAAATTCTTCATAACAAAATGGATCTCCTATATTAATGTTATGACCTTATCTTTAACCATGGACTTAAAATCATACTTAAGCAATTAACCGTTTATCCTTCCTAAATTAACTTCTACATTTACCATTGTTGTTTCATTACTTCTTAAAGCGACTATAATTTTACTAGTAGCTTTATTTATTCAGCCAATAGAAGGAATTCGCGTAATAGAAACAAACCCAACTTTTTCAACGTTACAAATTCTTTTTGTTCACATACTAATGACAACCCTTCAAAAGGAGGGAGTTAGTATATGAACAAGGTCGATTACGATCGTGCATTGTATTACACTCATCGTTCGGAATGGGATAATTTATTAATCCTAATGGTCCGAACAAAGGATGACCTTTTGTCTAAACGAATTGAACATTTTTTGCATGCTTATAATTTTTCAAAAGATTATCAGGAAGTAGAAGGAAAATTCTATTGCCTAATGCGGTATATAGAGCATGCCAATAGCCAAATTTCTGGATTTTTTGAAGTGGAACAAACCTTCATGAAAGTTTAATTTTTCTCCACTTATTTCAGATTAGGGAGAAAAAATGAAACCACCTGTGAATGAATCATTCACAGGTGGTAATAATCAAATTATTTAATGAGAAAAAATTTATAGAGAATGGAAATCAAAACAAGATATAACCATTCATAAAAAACATTTATCATCCAACTCTTCGTGGATATCGCGTTACGTATTCTTTTTTAGTTCGATGCTTATTTTCGTATACAACAGGAGCTCTTGGATTAAATCATCGATTTTAATTGCAGCCTCTGGCAATAAAGTTTGACGCTCGTTATCAAAGCTATCAGGATCTAATACAAGCTGTTTAGGAATAACATTTGCGTACACTCCTCTTGCAACTGTTCTCATATTGTTTAAGCAATTGACTCCACCTTTACCACCACCTGCACAGGCAAGGAGCCCTACTGGCTTATGTGAGAATTGTTCACTACCTAAAAAGTCTAACGCATTTTTCAACGCGCCACTCATTCCACTATGATATTCTGGGGAAGCTAAAATAATGGCGTCTGCATTTTTAACCATTTCTTTCAGATTGATAATTGCTGACTCTTTATTCTGTACATCTTCTCCCGTATAAAGTGGAATCGACTGTTCACATAAGTCAATCAAATGAAATTGGTATTTATCTGCTATATATTTGGAGGCAATTCTTGTTCTACCAGCTTTCCTAGGTGTTCCATTAATAATTAATATATTCATTTTTCTCTTCCTTTTCTTATGATTTATACAATTCCATGTTTCACAGCATATAAGGCAGCCTGAGTACGATCGGCCACATCTAGCTTGGAAAAAATATTTGAAATATGGCTTTTTACTGTTTTCTCTGTAATGAACAAGCTAGCCGCAATCTCTTTATTGCTTTTTCCTTTTGTTAACTGTTGTAGCACTTCCATCTCTCGCTTTGTTAAATCATCCAAACGATTTTTTTGGTCAGGTTTTATCATTTTAGTTAGTAGTTGGGACGTCGCCTTAGGGTGAAGTGATTTCTCTCCTTCTACGACTTGCCGAATACTTTTTACAAGCTCATCAGGTTCGATATCTTTCAACTGGTAACCTGATGCGCCTGCCTCTAAAGCTGGTATGACATGCTCTTGATCTGCAAAACTAGTCAACATAATAATCGAGATTTTCGGCTCGTTTTGCTTAATGATACGAGTGGCTTCAACCCCATCCATCACCGGCATAATAAAATCCATTAAAATGACATCAGGGTTGAGTTCATTAGCTAATGAAACCGCTTCTTTTCCATTTTGTGCTTCCCCAATAATCTCAATATCTTTTTGCGTCTTTAAAAAAAACACCAATCCTCTTCTCACAACATGATGGTCATCTGCTATTAAAACCTTAATTGTCAATTTCTTCTCCTCCTACTTCGGAAGCTCTGTCACAATTTTCGTCCCTTTTCCTACTACACTTTCCATTCGAAACAGTCCATTTAATCCTTCTGCACGTTCTTTCATACTTTGAATTCCCATCGACGGAAGGGTGTTTTTCAGGTCAACATGAAAGCCGCAGCCATTGTCTTCTACAATTAATTTGATTGATGACATCGTCGATTCTAAATATACGTTTACCTCTTCAGCACCTGAGTGCTTTTTACTATTATTTAGTGCTTCTTGTGTAATTCTCCATAATGATTCCTCCACATTACTAGGGAGAGAAATGACACCCTTTACCGAAAAATTCACCTGAATGCCCAGCATTTCAGCATAGCCTTTTACCGCCTCTACTAGTCCGTTTTCGAGCCCTCTAGGGCGCAGCTGCCAAATTAAGGCTCTCATTTCAGACAATGCTCTTTGAGAAAGATCTTGTATATCGTGGAAAATCTCTTTTACCTCTTCACTCTCGGCTAATTCCTTTCCGCCTCTTGCTGTTAATGTAAGGGAAAATAACAATTGATTAACAGAATCATGTAAATCCCTAGCCAAACGATTTCTCTCCGCCATCACTCTTATGTCTTGTTCCTTTTTCGTAAGCGTAATTCGTTTAATGGCTGAACCAATTTGAAAGGCTACTGATTCCAGTAAGGCTAATTCTTCATCGTTAAAAAAACTTTTATACGGTGCTGCTACATTTAATAGACCAAAAGCTTCTTCTCCTGATTGAAGTGGAACTGTTGCGTGATATAGAATCCCTTGGTGATCTGTTCTTTTCGATGCAATTGCATCGTCTACTCGTTTGCACTCCATTATATTAGACGCTTTTTTAAGTGTACCTTTTCGGTATTTGTTCACACACCAACAGTTCCCCTCCTTCATCCCCTTACATGATTCATGTGTAAGAGCAGGGGGTAGACCAATTTGAGTCATGAGGGTATGTGTTTGTTGATTTTCCACAAAAAAAATCCAACCCGCTGTAAACGAAGTACGTTTCACTAATCGCTCTACAGCCTGTTTAAGCATCGACTCCATTTCAGTTTCTTCATTTAACACTTCAGCAATCTCTTTTAAAAGTTGAACATTACTTGAAAACTCTTCATTCATAGGCAATGACCTCAATCCCTTAAATCTCTTACTATTATTATAATCAAATAGACTAAAGTTGATATTCGACATTAGCTGGAAGATTTCCTACGACTTTCGGCTGAGAATAAGCATTTTTGTGAAAATTCTACAGCCATTCTATCCATACACCTTTTGACAAATGAATGACAATCAACTTGTCTAATAACCAATTTCTATTTCTAAACCGAATCCTTCCGAATAAAAAAGCGAAGAGACCTATTCTCTCTTCGCTTTTTGTTACGCTATTGGATATTGCTGAACTAGTGGGTGAATGACCATCTCGTCAATCACCATATGTTTCGGTGCACTTGCCATATATACAACAGCCGAGGCGATATCCTTTACTTTAAGCCATTCTTCTTTATCTGGAGAGCCTTGGTTTGACCCAGCAAAGTACGTATCCACCATTCCTGGATTTACGGTTCCAACACGAATTCCATATTCACGAACTTCTTGAGCAAGTGAGCCAGAGAAGCCTTGAACGGCATATTTCGATGCTGTATAAGCTGCGCCATTAGGAATCGTATACCTTGCTACATCTGAAGAAATAGTAAGAATCGTTCCGCCTTTCTTCTCTTTCAACGTTGGTAGCACCGCTTTCGAGAGAATAAAGACACCTTGCACATTTACTTCGAACAGATGCTTCCATTCATCAACCGTTACTTCTTCAACCTGCTTGAAAAAACCTACTCCTGCATTATTTATTAATAAATCAATTGTTCCAAATTTCTCGAGTGTTTTATTTATCGCTCCTTGAACAGCTTCCTCATCTGCAACATTTGCTTTTATGGGGAGTACATGTTCATACCCACGAGCCTTTATATCTTCTGCTGATGCAAAGATTTCATCAGAACTTCCTATTAACACAAGTTTTGCACCTTGTTCAGCAAGCTGATATGCAATTTCCTTTCCAATACCTCTAGAGGCACCAGTCACAATCGCAACTTGATCTTTCATCTAAAACTCTCTCCTTTTAAATAGAAAGGTTTCCTACATTTATTACTAGTTAGTATGAAGGAGACCATTTACCTTTTCCATTAATGCTTTCATATACTTTTCAAGTTTTTTATCACTATTTTGTAATGAATCATCCATTACACTCAAATAGAATTTCACTTTCGGCTCTGTTCCCGATGGGCGGATACAGAACCATGAGCCATCCTCTAAAAAGTATTTCAGCACATTAGATTTCGGTAAATTGATTGTTGTTTGCTTTGTAGATGTTAGGTCATTACGGATAGACGTTGAGTAATCTTCAATGGAAGAAACCTTTATTCCAGCTAGTTCTTTGATTGGTTCTTCCCGTAATGAAAGTAAAATCGATTGGATTTGTTCCGCTCCTTGCTTTCCTTTTAACGTAAGTGATTTCATTCCTTCTTTATAGAATCCATGCTCTTCATATAGGTCAAGTAAAACATCGTAAAGTGTTTTCCCTTGTTTTTTATAGTATGCTGCTGCCTCCGTCGCAATCAATACCGCTTGAATAGCATCTTTATCACGAGCGAAGTCTCCAATTAAATACCCATAGCTTTCTTCATAACCAAAGACGAATGTATAATCTTTTGACTGCTCATATTGTTTAATTTTCTCTCCAATAAACTTAAATCCTGTTAAAACATCTTCTGTTGCCATATTGTACTTTTGGGCTATTTGACGTCCAAGCTCAGAAGTTACAATCGTTTTAAAGACAATTCCATTTTCAGGAAGTGTGTTCTTTTCACTTTTCTGACTTAATATATAGTTCAACATTATGGCACCAGTTTGATTCCCGGTCAGTAGGACATACTCTCCATCAGGTTTTTTAACGGCTACACCAACGCGGTCTGCGTCTGGATCTGTTGCTATTAATATATCTGCATCTACTTCTTTTCCATCTCGAATGGCTAACTCAAAAGCCGCATGTTCTTCTGGGTTTGGTGAAGCAACAGTAGAAAAGTTAGCATCTGGATCAGCCTGTTCTTTGACGATGTAGACATGCTCATATTCTAGTGCATCAAATACACGATTTACCATCATTTTCGCCGTTCCATGAAGCGGAGTGAAGACCACTCGTAACGACGTCTCTTTAGCTGCTTGTGGGTTCTCAGAAATAGATAGTAAGTGCTCTAGATAGGATTGATCAATCTCTTCACCAATCACTTTTATTAATCCTCTTTCTTTCAATACATCCTCTGATTCAACTTGAATGGCTAATTCATTCTCCACTTTATTAACCATTGCAATGACCTTATCAGCTTCTTTAGGAGGTAACTGAGCACCATCATCGCCATACACTTTGTATCCATTATATTCAGGAGGATTATGACTAGCTGTTACCACAATTCCAGAAAATGCCTTTAAGTAGCGTAAAGCAAATGATAGTTCTGGAGTCGAACGTAACGATTCAAATATGTATGTCTGAATTCCGTGTGTAGCTAACGTTTTTGCTGCTTCCATCGAAAATTCTGGCGACTTATGACGAGAATCAAAAGCAATCACTACCCCACGCTTTTTAGCTTCTTCACCATGCTTTTCAATATATCGGGCAAGTCCCTCTGAAGCCTTTCTCACTGTATATAAATTCATTCGATTTGTACCAGGGCCTATTTCTCCTCTCATTCCCCCTGTCCCAAATTCGAGATTCTTATAAAAAGCATCTTCTAACAGGCTTTCATCTTTTATATTCATTAATTGTGAACGCAATTCTTGATCTAATTGATTATCTTTTATCCATTTTTGGTAAATATCTTTCCAGTTCATCCTAGTCCTCCTAAATCGGTATATGGTATTTTAGTCTACCGCTTTCATAAGGTGAATTCAACATTTTTAAGTAACTTCTAATTTATCAATTTTAAGTTCTTCTTCCTCCATTCACAATGAAGATTACTCCAAACAGTTTACTTAAATTATAACAAATTAAGGTGAAAATGTACCCATTGAAGCCACCTATCCACAGGAACAATTCAATTTCACCTCTCATATATATTCCTTACATTTTGATTAAGCACTTTCATTTTACTAGTCATAGAAGGTAGGTGACTGAACATAAAGATATTAACAAGCTGGCAATGAGTTTCTTGTAGGCACCGATTTTATATTTTCTGTATAAGTCTCAAGTGAGCAACGCCTCTACACTCATTTAATTTTTTCACGAAGAAAAATGATTTAGAAGTAAATACCGACCACCTAAATCACATCCCATTTGTCCTTATTTTTGAGAAGGAATCTATTGCCTCAAGTCCTCAGCCTATTAAGAAAATGGAAAGGAGTATATAAATGAAAGAAAATAAGAAATCTTTTATTCAAAAAGTCCGATACTCAGTATCATCACCAAATCAATTCCAAAATATGGCTACTGAAGGGGTTGGTCGTGCCGTTCTGTATTTATTATTACTTACCTTCACGATAGGTTTGTTTTTCGCTATAATTCAAAGTTACAAATTCACAAATTTAATTGATGGATTTATTGATGAGATAGAGTCAGAGTTACCAGATTTCACACTAAATAATGGAGAATTAAACGTTGAAGGAGACCAGCAGGTTATAATTGAAGATGAAGGAACGATTATCATCATTGATGATGCTGAAAATATAGACATAGACTTAATGAGAGCTGAAATACAAACATATGATTCAGCCCTATTCATTTTAAAGGATCGTATTATTAACAAAAGCAATTTTGTAATAGATGAATTTAAGTATAAAGATTTTGGTAACTTTTCACTTGATAAGCAATCTATATTAGATTTTCTCCCTCTTATTAAGTGGTTAAGTCTTCTCATTGGTTTCATTATTATCACTTGGTTTTTCGTCAGCAAGTTGATTCTTGGGCTCCTATATGCATTAATTGGCCTCATCATTGCAGCTATTCTCAACAAAAAACTCTCCTATGGAATTTTATATGCTATCGGCATCTATGCCATCACAGCTCCTACCATTCTCGATGTTTTTGCTTCTTTATTTGGAGGATATTTACCGTGGTATGCCTTCTTCATCATTACGATGGTTTATATGGGAATCGCAATTAACAAATGGGGAACCATTGACCAAGATACCGTAACAAAATAATCATAAAGAAAGTAAAACTTTATAGAGAATGATTCCCGCTGACCATTTCAACAAATGCCAACTATTTAAAAGACCTCGTTAACATTTATTAAGACCTTTTGATGATAGTGATAAATAAAAAGGCGTACACTTTCTTCAGAAGGATACGCCTTTTTATTTTCATCTACTGCCACTACCAAGAAAACAGCTTTATTAACGATAGAATATCTGTATATCCATCAGTTTAACATCAACAGTCTCAACTTCAATCATCTCATTTTTTACCCTCATAGAAAGATATACATCCGTTGCTTTTATTCGACGCTAGGAAGCTTGATCAAATAATTCCCCTAAAATAACCTTCCAATCCCATCTTTCTAGTACCTTCGATACGTTTCAGCTAACATCAAATAATATACTTAATTTCTCTCGTGCTAGCAAAAGGCGTTTTTCTTAGAAGAAAATCTTGCAGGATTTATCCATAACGAGGCATAATAGAAGAAGCATTTGATAGGAGTGACCATATGAGTGTACATAAAGCGATAACTAAACTAACCAAAAAGCATAATGAAATCGCCTCACAATTTGCTACATTAGAGCAACAACGTGAAGTATTTATTTCCGAGGCTATACATTTATGTCAGCAAAACAAATCGTTTACAACTAATAAAATTAACTCTATTACAAACGAAATGAATGAGCTGGCCAAATCAGGTGTCGTTCCCCAACGTAAACTTGTTTCAGAAGAAATGGTAAAGGAATATGTGGGCCGACTTAATCAGTCATAACCTAAAAAAAGTGCTCGATTATTTAAAATGAGCACTTTTTTTGTACCTTCGTTGCAAAAAGAAACAATTAATAGTATAAGATAAAAAGGGCATATTCACTATTATATAATGAAATTTCTTCTGAATTAATCACGAAATGTTAACTATATATAGATTTACATTTACATTTATTCACTCATGCGAGTGAGGAAGACGGCATTTTTTATATTTAAAGTTAATTCATCGCTTTATCAATAGAAAAAACCCCTTATTAGGGGTTTTAAGCTAAATATTCATTAGCTGGCTTATCAAAAACAGTAAGCGGATCAAATTGATTTAGTTTTTGTACAAAAAGAGCATAGGAAAAAGGAAAAAATACATCCTTTTGTGATAAAATTTCTACATTTCTCACAAACATTTGCTCATAGTGATGTTGGTTTTGGTTAACATCACTAGATTCAATAATGGAAATCAACGTATCAAGACAAGAAATAACCGTAAACGATTCTCTTAACGTCCCTAGGAACTCGCGATTTTGTGGAGAGATATACAGTACATTCATCTTCTTATACAGTTGAATTTCTTGTTCAGAGAAATACATAGGAAAAATACGTACATAAAAATAATTAATAAGATTGCGGATTTTCTCTTCTTGCATTTCCGTCGATGCAGATTGAATTTTCACTAACACCCCACCTTTTTCCTTAACATAATTCTAGCTCAACATTTAAAGAATAACACAATCAAATTACATGCTAACGTGGTAATTATCTCCATGGAACCGCTATCAATTCATTTACCTCAATAGCTACGATTAAACAGAAAGAGGTTTCTTATGAACTTTAAAAGACAAGGAAATACATTTATCCTTCAAATTTCAGGATTATTTGAAAAACTTACGATCAATGAATTGCTCCAAACAAAATGGAATGCCCCTAAAAAGCTGATTCACCAGTTTAGAATGGAAAAAGCGATAAAAGTTAATGGACTAGGTCAACCTTGGAACAATGAGCTTAAGTTAGGTGATCTCCTTTCCATAGAATTATTTAAAGAGGAGGCGTATGGTTTTTTACCTCATAATGTGAACGCACAGATCTTGTTTGAAGATGACCATTTATTAGTCGTAAACAAACCAGCCGGCGTCGATACTCATCCAAATAGTCCTGATCAAACGAATACACTAGCTAATGGAGTAGCCTTTCATTTAAAAGAAAAAGGGGAACAATGTCGAGCTTACCCCATTCATCGATTAGACAGACATACAACTGGAGCTGTAATTTTTGCTAAACACGCATTAAGTCAAGCCATTTTAGATCGAATGCTTAGAGAACGAAAAATTAAACGAACATACTGGGCACTAGCACATGGAAAAATGAAAGAAGATAAAGGAACCATTCAAAAAAACATTGGTAGAGACCGTCACCACCCTACTAGGAGGAGGGTATCTCCAAAAGGGCAAACGGCGGTCACCCATTATCAAAAGCTGTGCTACTACCCGAAAGCAAAACTAACACTCGTAGAACTGTCTCTCGATACTGGTCGAACTCATCAAATTCGTGTCCACATGAGCAACCTAGGTCACCCCTTAGCAGGAGATACTTTATACGGCGGGACACAGATTTTCCCAAATCAAGCTTTACACGCTCGAAAAATATCCTTCCAGCATCCATTAACTTTCGAAAAAATCGAATGTACCGCACCCTTTCTTCAAGAAGAGGTTTGGGATATTGTGGGTGATGATTTCAGAACCTAAAGTAAGGAAGCATTTAACTCTAAGTAATTATAGTAAGTGGAATAGATGAAGTAACTCTTCTATTTTTTAATGGAACTGTACAGCAGTCATTCCTTACCTACCATCCATAATCAAACAGAAAGAGCTAGATTCTTATCTAGCTCTTTCTGTTTGATTAGGATAGATTTAAACATTTTACATTACACTTTACTTGTTGTGAAAAGTCATTATGCAGGTAAATCAATTAACATAAATCGTGTGTTTTCGTTTGCTAAGATATCCAAATTACTTTTATTTGAAATTCTTACAGAATCACGTCTATACAGCGTTTTACCTTTTATAGAGAGTTCCCCTTCTATAACAAAAATTAATATTTTTCTTCCCTCATCTTGTGTAAAAGGCAATTCCTTGCCCTTTTCTAAATCAGATAAATAAATCGTTAAATTTTGGTTGATATATGCAATTTCTTTACCACTGTGTGTTTTTGAAACAACAGGTAGCAAATTATTTTTTAGTTGATCAACATTAAATTCTGTTTTCTCATATGAAGGGGTTAAATTGCTTTCGTCTGGAAAAAACCACATTTGCAAAAAGTTAACCTCTTCATTACTCGAAGGATTTACTTCTGAATGAACTACGCCCGTTCCAGCGGTCATTCTTTGAATACCACCGAATGTAGTAACAGCCGATTGACCTGTCGAATCTTCATGCTTCAACTGTCCATCTAAAACAAGCGACACAATTTCCATTTCACTATGTGGATGAGCACCAAACCCTCGTAAAGGCTTAACAATATCGTCATTGAGTACTCTCATCGGACCAAAACTTACGTTAGTATCGTCATGAAATTCTGCAAAAGAAAAACTATGTCGCCCAATTAACCAACCATGATCTGCTTTAAATCTATCATCAGCTCGATATATTGTGAACATTACCATCACCTCAAAATATATTTTAAAAAATCTCGAATTCAATTATCTTTAATTCAAGATAATTATATCGTTTATTTCTTTCATTGTCAACCACTGGAAGGAACCTCCACGTATGGTCTACACACTTTACCTGATAATAGAAAAAGGAGGTGTTTGATATGCAAAATAAGCCGTTTCATTCTAAGAAAAAAATAGCTGTGAACCCGTCCACAAGTCCTTCTCTCGTAATCAAAACAAATCTAGATCCCGAAGATGCAACTGTTGAAAATCCCTATCTAACAGAGAATACAAATGATAAGGAAAAAACGTTACATTTCTTTGACGAGTAAAAAAGTGGATGATTGTATAATAATATAGATCCCCACCACCTATTAGCGATAAAAAAGACTATGTGAAATAAAGAAAAAACGCCTAGAAAGTAACTTCTAAGCGTTTTTATTCGAATATATTTAGATATCTTTTTTATGGCTAGTTCCTGTGAAAACCACTAAAAGCACTCCCATTAAAATGAACAATAGGGTAATATTAGTGAATTGACCATTGAACGCAGTCCCAGCGGCAAAAAATGAACCGAGCCCAAGGGCCACTCCCGCTAGTGCAATCGCACCGGCAAAACAACACAAGCCACTTTGACATTTTTTTAGTGACATGAGGATAACCAAAAAAGCAGTGATAGAAATTGTTAGTAAGATCATCACCCATAGAATAAATAATAATAAGTTGAATTCTTCGAGAGACACAATAAAAATGACACTTGCCCCGTATCCTATTCCTGCCAGAGCAAAGCCTCCGCCTAAACAACAAAATTCTTTTTTCTTTACTACAGATAGCAAGGTAAAGCCTGACACTAAAAGGGCAATAAGGAACAAAACAGCCAATGCTATAATATTGACTATCTCTACAAACTCGTCACTACCCACGAAGATTGCGGAAGACGCTGCGAAGAAACCTAATGAGGAAGAGACAACCGCAAGTGCAACTCCCCCACCTATACAACAAATACGATTCTCCTTCTTGAAGGATAGTACTAAACTAATGATCGCAATCGTAGCTAATATTAGCAAAAAGATAAGCCCTGTTATAATAACGATTTCCATCTCCATTGTAGGTATAACATCCCCTCCTTACTATTATAATTCTATGTTTGTGATGAAAAAAAAGACGAACAAATTAGGTTAATAGATATCTAGGTTTAAAATAACATCTGATATAAATAGAATTATACTTATTAAAAGAAACCTTAGAACCCTACAAGTAATAATAACGTTTTATATTGAAAAACAATTATTTATTATTGAATAACAATAAAAAACAAGATAAAATGAAGAAAAATTATGTTTTGTTGAGGTGTCTTATATGAAGCATTTTCAAAACTTTCTCTATTTTGGCTTTGAGCAAGCAAAATCTTGTCTCTTTCCCATCATTATTTTTTTGTCGCTCGCATTAACAAAAATGATTGAGATTCCCTTTATCGCACGTTATGACCTCATTTTGCTGATTTGCCTAATGGCGCAAATCATGATGATCCTATTCAAGTATGAAACGATGGATGAAGTTAAAGTCATTATTGTTTTTCATCTCATTGGACTTGCCCTTGAATTATTTAAGGTTCAAATGAGCTCATGGTCATACCCTGAGGAAGCCATTTCAAAAATATATGGAGTGCCACTGTATAGTGGGTTTATGTATGCAAGTGTGGCCAGCTATATGTGCCAAGCATGGCGCAGATTAGATTTACGATTAAATCGTTGGCCTTCTTCCTGGGTCACAATCATGCTGGGGTCAAGTATCTATTTTAATTTTTATACGCACCATTACATCATGGATTTAAGATGGATATTAAAGATAACAATACTTCTTGTTTTCATTAAAACGTATGTATCATTTACAGTAAACAAAACGTCCTACAAAATGCCACTTATTGTTTCATTCATTCTTATCGGGTTTTTTATTTGGATTGCCGAAAATATTGCTACTTTTTATGGCGCCTGGACATATCCTAATCAAGAGCAGACTTGGCAAATTGTTCATCTCGGGAAAATAAGCTCTTGGCTTTTACTCGTCATTGTCAGCTTTATGATTGTTGCAGAACTGAAACATGTGAAATCCACTAAGGAATTCATATCTAAGCGCAGGAAAACAACAATCTTGGAAAAAGTGGGAATAACGTCCCCTCTTAAATGGTAGGGATCGTAAAGAATCGGTAGGAGAAAATCTTGATTAAACCTCACTTATTTTTCATTCGATACGCTACTTGCTCGTTAGCATCATTAGAGAATTATTAATCACAAAAATAATTAATTCTTTTAAGACATCCTTTTGAGGCGTTGAGTTAAAGGGAGCAACTCTTTCCCATGAAATGATAAAAAAGCTAGAAATGATTCGTTTTAAATGGTCATAATTCCTTTTTAGTTGAATGTATACTGTAAGGAAGAATGAAGTAGTAAGCAATGTATCAAAAAGGGGGAAAGTTCGTGAGTTTAAAAATGAAGAAAAACTGTGAAACATGTAATCAGACGTTGCTAAAAAAGGATGAAGCCTATATATGTTCATATGAGTGTACATTTTGTCTTCCATGTAGTGAGGGTTTCAATTATATTTGTCCGAACTGCTATGGCGAACTAGTGAGAAGGCCAAAAAGAGACCCGAAAATAAAAACGGTTATGAATATAGTATCTAATTCGAAAAAAAAATGATGAGGTGACACTTTGAAGATTGTTTAACACTAATGTGCCACCTACTTTCCATTATCCGTTCCTCCACGCAAATAAATTTTATAAGGTGGAGGAACGATAGGATACTTTATTGCCTAGAATGAATCATCACATCATGAGAAGAAACCGACTTCTAACATCTCTCCGCCTCTTCACTCACCCGTCCTGTCACCTTTGCAACAAGTTATATAGGTTAGTTTCCGAAATCAGTTTATGTCTACACTTTCCTTTGTATATTTAAAAGACGTAGCTCTTAATCTTTTTACTATCAAGCATGAAAGGGGTTAGATAATAAGAATAACTCCTCTCTTTCTCCTAAAAAATACAAGCGATGAAGTGGTCTCGTCATCGATACATACAATAGCTTTATGTCTAGTTCCTCATCAGCTGAGAAGGGCTCTGTAATAGAAATAATCATAACAACATCAAATTCAAGTCCTTTCGCTAAATAAGATGGAACCACGATTATTTTGTCTTTCGGAATGCTTTCCTGTTCTTTTAATAGCTTCACAGAATGTGGCTTTATTCTTTCTAATGCTTTCGCTATTATTTCACAATCCTTCATCGTCTTACCTATGATCGCAAATGTTTGAAATGCCTCATTTGTTAAAGAACCTATTTTCTCTACAATAATAGGAGCCATTTCAAGTTCTGTAGCTTTAATAAACTCGGGCTCCTCTCCATGTCTGACAACAGGATTTACTTTTGGAAAATCATAAGGAAGGCGAGTAAGCAACTTGTTGGCTTCCTCCATAATCTCAACCGTTGTACGGTAGCTCTTTTGGAGCTCTGTGTATGTTGCTCTTGGGAAGATATCTTCGTATACATCCTTCCATGAGGTTAGACCTCGATAAGAATGAATCCCTTGTGCTAAGTCTCCTACAAGGGTAAACATATCTGTCTCGAAGGCTGTTTTTAACGATTGAATTTGTAAGTAGCTATAGTCTTGAGCTTCATCTATAACCACATTTTTTACTTTTAAATCTTTGTCAATGCCAAATAGATGGGTTTGTAAATATAATAATGGTGCTAAGTCTTCTAATTCGTAACGCTTTTTCCTAATATGATTATTCGTATAGTAACAAATCTCTCTCGCTTCTTCATACGTTAATCGATTCCTTGATAATTGAACAAGTGTTTCATGGTCGGAAAAAAGCTCTGTATAGTAGGCTAACAGTTTCTTTTTTTCAAATTGCTTCATATAGCGACTAACAGCCGAACGAATTTGTTGTTTCAGTTCTTTAAGTCTTGCCTCTTTTTTATCAAGGGCTTGCGTTACATACTCTTTTCTTTCTTTACTTTCGCGTCGAAGTAAGGCTTTTTCAATTTTATCATCATAAAATTTTTCGACCTTCATTAGCATTTGCTTTTTATTCGATCGTACAGTGCTTTGTAAAATTGTTTTTAGCTTCTCAACTCGTTTATATAGGGGTAAATAATAATACTCTTCCAACATTAGTTTTGTATATTTTTTCGAAGAATATAGTCGATACTTATCAACAGTAAAATCTTCTTCAGGAACAAATCGTAAGTAAATCCCTTGAATAAAACGATCGAGAATTTCCTTCATCAGTTTTGAACCTTTAAAACCCGATACTCGACTGGCTAATAGTTCTTCTTCTGTAGGATTTTCAATAAGTTTTACAAGCTTTTCATCCGACATTAAGGTTAATTTCTCTTGGATGCATTGAAGAGTGTAATCGGTAAAGGTTGTTTGGCGAATTCTTTCCACGCCCAGTTCGGGCAGTGCTTCTGAGATATAATCGATAAATAGGTTACTTGGTGCAAGTATCATAAGCTGTCGTGGATCAAAATATTGTTTATAATTGTAGATAAAATAGGAGATACGATGGAGAGCTATCGTTGTCTTTCCACTTCCAGCTGCTCCCTGAACAATAATCGGCTTATTTAAATCCGCTCGAATGATGCGGTTTTGTTCTTCTTGGATGGTTGTAATAATTTCGGTCAGTCGATTACTTGAGCTTTTCGCTAAAGAATCTTGCAGAAGTTCGTCAGTAGTCGTTAAGTCAATATCACGGATTTCCTCTAATAAGCCGTCTTCAATCATGAGTTGACGTTTTAGTGATAAATCACCATGATACGTTTCACCTTCTGCTTCATAGGAGACTTGACCAATCCTACCCTCATAATAAAGATTAGCAATTGGCGAACGCCAATCCACTATAATCTGTTCTTGGTTATCTCGCTGATATAATGAAGTTTTCCCAATGTAGTGCTTTTCTCGTTTGGAAACGCCCTCTTGCTGAAAATCAATTCGAGCAAAGTAAGGTTTTTTCATCGCTTTTCTTAATGCATTCAACTCATCAATGGAGACTTCATAAAAATGGGCATTCGCGAGGAGGTCAAGATAAGCAGCCGATGATTCAATAAAATCAATATCACCGAAAGCCTCCTTCATGTTTTGCTGAAACTGTTGCTTACTCGTTTCCGCTGTTCGAATAACGGCATCAATATACCGTTTCGTAAATTCAAGACGTTGTTGTTCAGACGGTATATCTGGATGGTTTAGTGTGTGTTCAGTCATCTTTTTCTCCTTCCTTCTTTTTTCAGCCGCAATGGAGAAATATATCTGACGGTTGGGGTAATTAAAGAGCAGGAAAACATATTATCAGAAAAATAGAAACAGTTCAATCTTTTTCTATTATTTTTTCCATATATTTAAGGATATAGTACATAGATGATTTTTCTTTGAACAACAAAAAACGAAGATAAACCATTGATGATTTACCTTCGTCTTTAAGCTTTACGATGTTCTTTCTACTCAAAGAGAGAAATTAACCAAACAAATTTTGGGAGATGGAAGTCACATATGTCGTTGGATACACAGCAATAAAACATTGCCTATTTACAGTTCATTTGCGCGTAGTTATGGCTTTTTTAAAACAGAAATCTACGTAGTATCGAGAATAATAATAAGGCTGCAATTACAAACATAATAATAATGAGAATTTTTTCTTCTTTATTCCCAAACATATACTTCCCTCCAATGAAAATGGGATGTTTCGTCTATTACATATTAATAGACCCTTCCTTAATATCACTAACGTATTGAAACATAAAACTATAACCAATCATTTGCCCATTCTTCTACATTATTTAAAACCGCACTTAATGAATTCCCTTTTTCAGACAGCTCATACTGTATAATAATGGGTGTTGCAGAGAGGACGGAACGAATAATAATATTATTTTCTTCTAATTCCTTTAAGCGAGCAGATAACACTTTTTCGCTAATTAATGGAATTTGACTTTTTATATCTTTAAAACGGTGCGGTCCTGTCAATAATACTTTAATGAGGATACCATTCCACCGTTTTCCAAGCAACATAAAGGCTTCCTCGAATTTAGGACAGATACATGAGCTTTTCATCAATACACATCCTTAACGCATATTTCTTGACGTTCCATCTTATCTACTTTATAGTAAACACTGTTTCAACTTACAAAAAGTAAGTAACTAAATCTTATTTACTAATTTATAGTTAGTCAAGGAGGATTCAACAATGACAAATTTCTTTGAAGTAGCAGAATCTAGACGCTCTACTAAAGTGTACGACCCAAATTATAAAATCTCAAGAGAAGAACTTACAGAAATTCTAGCATTTGCTGGAAAAGCGCCATCAGCATGGAACTTGCAGCACTGGAAGTTCATGGTATTCGATAATAAAGAAGTACAACAAAAGGTACTTCCAATTGCTTATAATCAACAACAAGTTGTTGATGCATCTGCCGTAATTGCTGTACTAGGTGATTTAGAAGCAAATAAAAACGTGGACGCAGTCTTTGGTCCTGCTGTTGAAGCAGGGTTTATGACTCCAGAAATTAAAGAAGCATTAAATCAACAAATCCAAGGAGCTTACCAAAGCGAGCAAGTTGCTCGTGACTCTGCTTTCTCTAACGCATCTCTTGCTGCAATGCAACTAATGCTAACAGCGAAAGCGAAAGGGTTGGATACATGCCCTATCGGTGGATTTGATCCAGCACAATTAGTAAAAGAGTTTAATATCTCTGATCGCTATGTTCCGGTTATGCTCATGACTATTGGGAAACCACTTCAAGAGGCTCGCCCTTCGAATCGTCTTGATGCAGATAAAATTATTGAGTTTGTTTAATACTTACGCAGAACAAAAAGCAGAAGAAATTTATTGATTTCTTCTGCTTTTTGTTACCCACTGATGATTATTTCAATTAACGTGAACATCAAAACGTACGCTGATATACCGGTCATTGCAGGAATCAATAACCATTTCTTAAATCGGTGCCATACATTAAGCGATAGCTCTTCATCTATTGGAATCACATGAAAGAAGTGATTAGCTACCATTTTATCGAAAAGATTTTTTAGCCAAACGTGAAAAAAGAAAATAAAACTAATATATACGATCCACTTCAGTACAAGAGGGAGAAAGCTAACAGCTAATAAAGTAATAGAAATAAGTTGAATGTAAGAAGAACGGTCACGGGAATTTCTCATAAAAGCTTTTAAAAGAAATTCTAACAAACCATTTTCGGCATTCCTTTTTTGAAAAATTTGCTGAGACTGTCGATAGAAGATTCTTGGCTTCTTCTTTTTGGAAAAGGAAGGTTGCTTCACTTCATTTGAAAACTGAAAAATGAATTTTATCATTCTCGTTTTCTCAATATTTTCAATATCTACTTCCTTTATAAACCATCGATTCGATAAGAATATTTGCCTAATGTGGTACGTAAGGATCGTAAGAATGAACACCACACTACCTGCTCCAACTATTGAGGAAGAGGCTGTTAATAGCATATAAGCTGATACGAAAAATAAAAGAATAAGGGTCGCCCATTTAACGAGAGTTGAAACAACTATTTTTTTAACCGTTTGAATAGTTAGCATATAAGCACTTACCCCTAAAAATAACGCCACAACATCCTTTAACGAAAATAAATATACTTGTCTTATTATAGGGAATGCCATGAAAATGATAAAAGCAATGAAAAGGAAGGAGCGAAAGACCGATAGGGTGAATCCTACCATTTTCAACCGTTGAATCACCTGTTTATGCTGCAATAGAAATAATAAGTCTGCTTTCAAAAGATATGTCCTAAAGTTTCCACTACTACAAGCAACAAGAATAGGAATTAAGAGGAAGGAAAAAGGAAGGTCACTATGCCAATAAGAATTGGCATCTTCCCACATTTTCATATAGAGTAATGATCCAAAGAATAATGCAGGAACCGTTATATATATAAGCACTGTCCAATCAAGAACCGAGCGAATGACTCCCCATTGAAACCTCCATTCTTGTATATACCTTTTTATAAATAGGTTAGTAGCTAATAGCATCTGTATTCCTTTCTGTCAAAACATCAAAACAATCCAACAACGAGCCCTCTTTTATACCGCTTTTCTTCCGAATTTCATTAAGCGTTCCTTGTACAATTATCTCTCCACCTGAGATTAACACAAATCGATCACAAATTTTTTCTGCTGTATCTAGTGCATGGGTAGACATTAAAATACCTGCCCCATTTCTTTTTTCTTTTTCCAGTTGTTCAAGTAGCTTTTTCATTGCTTTTGGATCAAGGCCCATAAAGGGTTCATCAATAATGTACAAAGGCGACTGCTTTAGAAAAGCAAGGATAAGCATCACTTTTTGTTGCATACCTTTTGAAAACGTTTCAGGATACTGATGAACAACATGAGTTAAATTAAATAGAGCTAGTAGCTCCTCAACTCGATTCAACTCCTGTTTTTCTTCTTCCAATGTCGAAAAAAGAAAATCGATGTGCTCTCTTAACCTCATATGTTCATACATTATAGGTCTTTCTGGAATGTATGCATATTCCTTTACTTCCACCGTCCCCTTCATCTGTTCCATAATCCCTAAAATTGATTTGATTGTTGAACTTTTCCCTGCTCCATTCGGACCAATTAACCCTACTAATTCTCCTCGCTTAATCGCGAATTGAATATCGTTAATAACTGGGGTCCCCTTTTTATAACCAGCTTCTTTTATATTTACTGATAAAACCAAATCAAATCTCCCCTCTCGAACGAACAAAGTACATCATGACTATTACTGCGATTATTCAGATTAAATTGTTTCAATATTAAGAGAAAAACTTCCAATGAGAGAGTAAAATTTTTACTGCTAAATTTTCAACAGCTCTACTGTGACCGTTTGGATTACTTTAGGAAGGATACCAAAAGAATATGGCTTATATACTCTTTCTGTCCATTTATGTCCATCCTTTCCGTACACACCTAAATTAAGAGACGGAATGTTTAATTCTTTTATTTTCTTAATTGGAAGTGAGTACAATTCATCCATTAATGGCATGTTCTTTTTAAACGTTTGAATATCTTTATCATCAGTTGAAATAGACAGGAAACTGCCATCTGCTAGATATGGGAAAAAACGGCGCAAAACAAAATTCTCTTGCACTTGTTGAGACAGTTCCTTCAATGTACTTTCTACAACTGACTTTACTTTACAAGCTAATTCATCGTTTTGGTCTAAATCATTATTTGGAAGGTATGGCGGGGCAAAAAATAAAATGATACGTGGTGATTTATCTGAATCGTATTGTTGCAACACTTCAATTATTTCGAAAGCCACTTCCCGCTCATCTTTTCCTTGTGATTGATTACGATACACTTTCTTCATAACATCATAAGCATTGATTCCCTGAGCTTCCAACTTGTCAATATAGTCACTCAACGTTGTCACATCAATGGACCAGTTTAGGTCGATTTCAGGAAATCCTTGTTGTTTTCGAAACACCTCAAATTGTTTTTTAGCACGATTTTTATAACGATTGCTAATATTAATCGTTTTTAGAAAGAAATCCTCTAAAACCTCACTCGGAGAACGTTCATAAATAAAATAATTAAAATAAAGCTTAACACTAACAGGCGTTTGAACATTATACTGCTTTTTTGTTTCTTTCAAGTACAAGCATGTAGGTGGTAAAGTATATTCCCCTTTTATTCTTTCCGTTAACTGTAAATTGTGGTTTATTTCATGTATTATATCTGCAGCGAGATGTGTTGGGTCAATTGAATGGAATACATCTCCCACATGGGATTCACGCCCATAAATATAAAAACACGGCAATATTTTTCCTGCAGCACCAGTGTAAATATATTTATTCTTATCTTCTGGAAACATCGGTGAAATAAAATCATTATTAATCCCTGCGATAAAGTGACTTCCACTCTTTCTCATTTTATATAATTCTTCGACTGCATTTAAAATTCCTCGATGCTGATTTTCTTCATCTACATTAAATAAATACAACAGATCTCCATCAAGTGGTTCTGGTTGCTGACTAAAATACAGTAAATTGACAAGATTTACTGCAATACCACTTTGCATATCTAATGCTCCTCGACCAAATAGCCAATTTCCAGACTTCGCCTCATTACGGATAAAATCGTCGCCATTAAAATTTACAAAAAACTTTTCTAATAAGTCCGGATCGTGAGCCCCTTCTTGTAATGAACCGTAATCCTCCGTTCCTACTGTATCAAGATGAGCATGAAACAAAATTGTCTTTCTTGTTTTCCCTTTAATTCTTGCAAAAATATTTACTCTTCCATACGGGTCATGAGGAATTTCTTGTTCCCAAACTTCACTAGCATGTTGTTGGAAATAAGGAAATGACAAAATTATTTTCTTTATAAAACGAGCTTTTTCTGTTTCACCTTGTGAGCTATTGTAACTTTTTATCGCTACAAGCGACCGTGTTAAGAATTCCGCTTGCTCGGCAATTGATTTATTTTTTAATTGATCGTACATATTCTCCCACCTTTTTCTAGTTATTATCATCGTATTGTATTTCATTTGAATTGAATATTCTGTCCTAAGTTACCAATTAATAATGACCATGATGTATAAACGAAGTCGTTTATTACATATTTTCTAAATGGTCTATATTGATAACTAATCGAATAAAGTTTTGCATAGAACTGACGTTACTTTGAAAGATAAAAAGCTTGATTATTTAGCATGAAAGTTTAACATGTTGGTAGGTTTTTTCCTTATTCCTAGTTAAACCATACTTTCAGAAAAAATTGGATACTTTTAGTAAAAAAGTTCAAATTTAAATATCAACTATTAGAACCAAGTGTTAAAATGAGGATGAATGTGGAGTTAAATAATCATAATTTTTTTATGAGGGTTTTAGGGGTGTGAAATATTCAATAAATTAAAGAAGTTATTAGACACCATCATCCATTACTTTTAGTGGATAGGATTTTGAATTGGCAGGTGGAAAAAGAACAGTTAGTAGATAATGATGAGAATCTCTTGATTTTTCATAAGTGCTTTTGTCGGTAGTTGCTAAGGAATCGAAAAAAATATCTGAACAATCAGGAAAGTCTGTAGAAACAATTGGTGAATGAATAGCTAAAGCTAAAAATCTGTTAATCAATCAAGTTTTTGGATAATGGAATCGTTATTTCTGAAGAAACGAAGTATGTGTAATGACTATAGGAAATTCATCTACACCTACAAATAATTTCAGTACTGATCGAAGAAAGTTCATCAAGTGTAGAGGAATTTACAGCGTTATTTCCTACATAACAACGAATGCTAATGAGGAAATACTAACAAATAGCCGAATACCACTCATTTAGACTATTACAGAGAAAAAAATAATTAAACGAACTAGAGCACTTAGTAGGGAACTTTCAACAATGTTACATACTGTATAGATAAATCTACTAAGTATAAGGGAGACTATCGGCCTCCTTTTTATTATAACTGAATGGAGAAATTTGATGAATATTGTAAAGAAGTTTTGCTTGACAGTAGAAAAATTCGAAAACGATATTGCCATAAAAACGACCAATGAGAGTTTAACCTATAAAGAGCTTGATATAGAATCTGATAAAGTAGCCTATTATTTACATAAAAACGGACTGAAAAAAGGAGAATTTGTAAGTATATACTTACAAAGAAGTGTTGATACAGTTATTTCCATTTTAGGTATTCTGAAAGCAGGAGGAGTATATGTTCCTTTAGATCCTAAACACCCAAAAGAAAGAAACACTTATATTATTGAGGATACAAATTCACCTTTTATCCTCACTGATAGTAAATATAAAAAAGAGTTAGCTAACATGAAATTATCTAGTGAAATCATTTGTATAGAAAGTTTAAAAGAGTTTACAAAAATCAGTTTAGATATTAGTCCTGATGATACTGCTTATGTGATTTATACTTCAGGAACAACCGGAAATCCAAAAGGAGCTTTAATTCATCATAAAGGAGTTATTAATTTAGTTGATTGGGTGTATAACACTTGGAAGATAGAAAATGATGATGTAGTTTTGCAATTTGCTACGTATAGCTTTGATGCTTCTGTAATAGATACATTTTCTTCCTTGTTAAAAGGTTCAACACTATTTATCATTTCCGATGAAGAGAGGGTATCTGAAGAGAACTTTATTAAAGTAATCAATACGGAAAACATCACCATTATTCCTGCATTACCTAATGTACTTTTTAGTAGAGTGGTTAATTATTCAAAAGATAATAATATTAATAAATTAGGTAAAGTTAAAGCTCTAGGTGTAGGAGGAGAACTACTGACATTTGACCTTTTTAAAAATTTTAGAGAATGTTTTGGAGGTACTATCAGATTTTTTAATTTGTATGGCCCTACAGAATCCACCGTTGTTTGTTCTGCATACGAAACTCCTAGTAAGGTTGATAATAATGAAAATATTTTCAGTGTTCCTATCGGAAAGGAAATCAGTGAAACGAAGCTATATATTGTGAATGAGGAAGGGAATCTATGTGAGAAAGGTGAAATAGGCGAGTTATGGATAGCATCTGTAGGCTTATCTCAAGGATATTTAAATAATAAAAAGAAAACAAAAGAAGTATTTATTAAAAATCCTTTTGACAATATTTTTGGAGGTAAGGTTTATAAATCAGGTGATTTAGTAAAGTATAAAGAAGATGGAAACATAGAATTTATAGATAGAAAAGATACTCAAGTAAAGATTAGGGGTCATCGAATAGAGATTGGTGAAATTGAAAGTAAACTTAATATGTTAGAAGAAATTCATAACTCTATCGTCGTAGTAGAAGAAAATGAAAATGACAAGATCCTGAAAGCTTTTTATACATCTAAAGAATATATTGATAAAAAAGACATCATAAAATATTTAAAAGAAAAAATACCTAGTTATATGATTCCAAGTAAACTTAGTATGATTGATAAAATCCCTTTTACTCCTACTGGAAAAGTAGATAGAAAACTATTAGCCTTAAAGGAAGCTGAAAAGATTATTCTTACAGATGAAATAATACATCCAAGAAATGAAGTAGAAAAAAATATAGTAAATGCATGGAAAGAAGTATTAAAAGTAGATAATATAGGAATAAAAGAAGACTTTTTTGAAATAGGTGGACATTCTTTAAAAATCATAGAAGTATTAGCACAATTAAAAAGGAAATACAGAAATTTATCTATTAGTGATTTTTTTGAATTACGAACAGTTGAAAAATTAGCCATTAAAGCATACCAAAATAATTTTGAATTAGAAAAAGAAATAAAAGAAAATGAATTTAAATATTTAAAAGAATATCCAATCTTAAAGGTAAAAGAGAATCTAAAAGAAGATGTAAACTCGGTGTTATTAACAGGAGCAACAGGTTTTTTGGGTAGTCATATTTTAAAGAAATTAGTTGATAATAATATTAAAATCTATTTATTAGTAAGAGGGAGAAATCCAAAATCAAGAATAGAAAGCATCTTAAAAGAATACTTTGGATTATTTCCAATTGATACTATTCAGATCATTAATGGAGATCTAACAGATAAATATTTAGGTATGACGGAAAATGAGTTTAATGAGCTAGCTGGCAATATTAATGCCATAATCCATTGTGCAGCCGATGTAAGGCATTTTGGAGATAGAAATCACTTTGAAAAAATAAATGTATTAGGTACAAAAAATATTATTGAACTATTAGATAAAAACCAAAATATCGTATTTCATCATATTTCTACGATTGGTATATCTCAAGATTTATTAAGTGAAGGAAAATGGGATAAGTTAGAAAAGAATATTGAAAGTATAAATAATTTAACACTAGATAATATTTATACAGATACAAAATTAAAGGCAGAAAAAATAGTATTAGATAAAATTAATGAAGGAAAAAATGCATTTATCTATAGAATGGGTAATCTAACTGGAAGGTCTGACGATGGGAAATTTCAAAAAAATATTGAAAGCAATGCTTTTTATAGAATGATGAAATTAATGATTTTGTTGAAAAAAGCTCCAAAAGTTAACTGGTTGGTTGATGTAACACCAGTAGATTTTGCTAGTGATATCGTTATGAAAGGAGTTATGAAAAAAATACATACCCACCGAGTATATAATGTATCTCACCCTAATCCTATTCATTTTGAAAGCCTTGTCGATTTATTTAATGAGGTAGGGTTTGAAATAGATTTAATTGACAAAATGTCTTACGAAGAATATGCATTGAATAATAAACTTACTAAAGAAGCTAAAGATTTATTAGTAAGCCAATTAGATGGTGATGGTGCTATAGATTCACGTGCAGTATTTGACAGTTCAAAAACAATGAGAGAATTAAATATAGCGGTTAAAGACGTACCTATAATAAATAAAGAATTAATAGATAAGCTCTTAAGTGAAGCCGAAAGAGTTGGATTTATTGATTATAGAATGGTTTTAGTGAGATAGTGGCGAAATGCCACTATCTTTTTGTAAACGAAAAGTAGCCCCAGAAAATAAGTCTTCGGAGGTCTACTTTCTTCTTTCGTTAAATTAATATTAGGGAAGCTTAAACTCTTGAATTTAAGCTTCCTATTCATTTTACTTTACCTCCTCTCTTCAAATAAGTGGTATGAGGGGTAGATAGTATGAATCAAACTTTACTTAACCAACAATATTATTTTGTTTTTTTAAAAAACAAAATTCTAAAAAAACAATTAACTCCTTCCTTTTTTACTATATTCAACGTAACAATTGTAATTTTTTGAACAAATCGTGACAGTTTTCTCCTTAATAAAAATTGAAAACCTTTTCATGTGAAAATAATCACACACTTCCTACCTAAATGTGGTATGATTTAAATGTGAAATAAATCACATACTTTCGTTAACTACTTTCTAATTAAAGGGATGAGTACAATGATTAATAAAAATAAGATAGCGTTAATTGGAACTGGTTTTGTAGGCTCAAGTTATGCATTTGCAATGTTAAACCAAGGAATTGCTCAAGAGATGGTTCTCATTGATTTAAATAAAGAAAAAGCTGATGGAGATGCTAGAGATTTGAGTCACGGCCTTGCCTTTTCATCTCCAATGAAGATCTATGCAGGAACATACAAAGATTGTGCTGATGCGGATCTAGTAGTTATCACAGCTGGAGCAAATCAACAGCCTGGTGAAACTCGGTTAGACTTAGTTGAAAAAAACATTAAAATCTTTCAGTCTATTGTTACAGAAGTGATGGAAAGTGGATTTAACGGCATCTTTTTAATAGCCACAAACCCAGTGGATATTCTTACTTATGCAACATGGAAATTTTCTGGCCTTCCAAAAGAAAGAGTCATTGGATCTGGTACACTCTTAGATACAGCTAGACTTCGATATTTATTAGGTGACTACTTTGATGTCGACACTCGAAATGTTCATGCGTATATTATGGGTGAACATGGTGATACAGAATTTCCTGTTTGGAGTCATGCGCGAATAGGCGTTAGTCCACTTACTGAACAAGTCGATGCTACTTCTGAAGAATTAATGAAGGACTTAGATGACATCTTCATCAACGTACGAGATGCTGCCTACCACATAATTGAGAAAAAAGGTGCAACGTATTACGGAATAGCTATGGGCTTAGTTCGGATTACGAAGGCGATTTTTAATAATGAAAACTGTATATTAACCGTCTCAGCGTTACTTGAAGGGCAATACGATGAAGATGATTTATATATCGGTGTACCTGCGATCCTTAATCGGGAAGGGATTCAAAAAGTAATTGAACTACCACTTGAAGAAGAGGAAATGAAAAAGTTCAAACACTCAGCAAAAGTACTAAAAAATGTAATTAGTCAATCATTTTAATGGAAAAGAGGACCGTCTTCTCTTATTGAAGGCGGTCCTCTTTTACGTTATCTTTTCACCTTTCTCTCTTACTTTACATACGTATAAAATGACTAAGAATGAGAGGAGAAATAAAATGTTTGAACAACGACAACTTGCATACCCCTTCCTCCTCCACAGCAACGTATCACCAAGTATCCCAACTACTCCTTTTTCAAATGGAGGCCCATTTCCAGTAGGGGGTGGCGAGCATCCTCCAGGCCCACCACCGGCGACAATTCCATCAGAGGCACAATCTGCTCAATTATCTGCGGTAGACCCCGGCGCCATCATTAGGTGTCGGTACCGCTATACGTATATTCGACTAAATTCAGGAAGGTCCTTTTGGTATTATCCAACCTTCATCGGTCGTAGAAGTATGAGTGGATATAGATGGAATGGCTTTATGTGGCTCTATTATGGAGTAGATTTGAGAAGAGTTCGTTCCTTCACTTGCATATAGAGGAGGTATAAATATTGTACAATTATACAATTCCATATAGAGAGAAGCATTCTTCAGTAAATAGAAAAGAAACGATTCAAGTAACGGGGAGTTATACGGTTAGAATTGAACCTGATACAGCAATTGCGTATATTGGCGTGGTAACTTCTGATCAAGAATTGACAGTAGCGCAGCATGATAATTCAGTGATTGCCCAAAAAATATTACATTCCCTCTACTCAAATGGCATAAAAGAAAAAAACATTCAAACCTCCACTTATCAAATTTATCCACAGTATGATTATGTAGAAGGCAAGCAGCTGTTTAAAGGCTACGAGGTTCGTCAAGTATTTCAGGTTCAAATGAATGACCTCAGCCAAGTGGGCAGAGTAATTGATGATTCTGTGAAAAGTGGTGCAAATGTTGTTGAACGGATTGAATTTAGTCTGACCGATTCCAGAGCACCATACTTAAAAGCTTTAGCAAAAGCTTATGAATCGGCCTTTGAAAAGGCTAAAATATTAGCCACAACATCAGGAGGCACCCTTGACCCATCTCCTCTTAACATTATTGAAATTCAAGAGTTTCGCTCTCGAATCCCATCAGGAAAAGTGTTAGCTTATAGTACGGAAGCTTCTTCTCCCATTGCTTCAGGACAAATTGGAGTAACAGCCAACATTCAGGTAGAATATTTGAAAACATAACCATAATAAATCTGAATAGAGAGTAAAACGAGCACAGCTAAATCGCTATGCTCGTTTTACTTAAGCTACTTTTATATTCTTATAAACTACTATATATTAGCAAAATTAAAATTTTATCTCATGTATAAAACGTTATTTTTCTTTTATTCTGGTTGACAGCATAATTGCCCTATTCCTTCTTCTAGTGCAGATTTAAGACTATTCAGTACACCTGACCACGCCATTTCATGCCATTTTAATGCTTCATCCCATCCTTCTCCATCTCTCCAGCCTACGTGTTGTAATCGAACATTCGTCTTATTTTCCTTCAATTCTTCTAATTTTACTTTTACCGTCGTTAATTCCCCATGGTTCATAAAGTCTCGAAATTGATCGGGTCCTTTCCAAGTGAAGGTTAATTCTTGCCTATGAATCATACTGACAATCGTACATCCTTTTGTGTTCATCCCGTTTGTATTGCCTCGTTCAAAATACAATTCATAAACTCCGCCAACTTTTGGCGTAATCCTTGCTTCTGCAGCAAACCACTGAGAAACTCGATCAGCGATAGTCCATGCATGCCAAACGAGGTTAAGAGGAGCATTAATAGTAGCGGTTCTTTCAATTACCGCTTCTTTGGAATAAGTACTCATTTCATTCCCTCCTAGTCTTTATCAAGTTTCATTATAACACTAAGATATCACATTATACAGAATATTCTGATTATATATAGTTGTTTATTAACGACTTGAAAATAGTCAACAACTGAATAAACGTGGGTTCCCGCTACTTTACGTTTTTGAACGCTTTAAAATAGGCTGTCCATTATATTAGTGTAAGGAACAGCCTTTCTACTAATCGTATAGGCAGGCAGCGAATTTCTCGTTGACGATTTGGTATAAAAAAAGAGGCTGGGACATAAGTATTCCACCCATAGGAAAAACCGAATTATAATGAAAACTCGAATATAGAGTTCCGTTATAGTTCGGTTTTTTAATTTTAGCTCTTAGTTTTATAAGAGATTATTCGGTTTTGAGTATGGTACATTTAGTTTTGTCCCAGCCTCCTTCTTCAATTACTAATATCCTCGGCTATCGATATTGGTAAAGATAGTTCAAAAACCGTTCCCTTTTCATTACTTGAAACTAATGTCAATGAACCTGATTGTGCTTTTGCTAGTAATTCACTAAAGCTTAAACCTAATCCTAAGCCCCTAACTCGGTCCTTTTTCTCTGTTCCTCGATAAAAACGCTCAAAAATAAACGGCTGTTCTTCTTTTGGAATTCCACTCCCTTGATCGGCTACTCGTACAATGACCGTATCGCCAGAAGTTGATAAGGTTAACTCAATTATTCCACCACCTGGCATAGCATGAGCACTGTTATTAATGAGGTTCGTTACTATTTGCTGAACTCTAAGTTCATCCCCTTTTGCCCAAATGTTACGTTTTGAGTGTACGTTAAACTCAATAGCTGGATGAAGAATTCGCCACTGCTTCTCCCATTCCAACAAAAGCTTTGTCATATTGAGATCGTCTGTTTCAATCGTCATCGCACCAGATGAATACGTATTAAAATCTAGTAAATCTTCCACCATTCGTTGCATTTTTATCGTCTCTTTATATCCCATTGAGATAAATTCCTTCAGTTCTTCCTCTTCCACTACGCCATCTTGAATCGCTTGTAGTAGTCCACTAATAGACGTAACCGGTGTTTTTAATTCATGCGTTACTCCTGCTAAGAGTTCTTTTCGTAATGATTCTAACGTTTGTAATTTAGATGACATGTCATTGAAGGACTCGATTAAATCAGATAGCTCTTTTTCTCTCACATTAGAATGCTTAATTGAAGGTTGATAGTTGCCCTCCTTTACATCAAGAGCTGCTTTAGCGACCTCTGTAATAGGTGCAACCAAGCGCTTCGTCAGTAAATAAATTACAACCCACCCTAAAATCCCCATTAATAACAACGTCCCTAATACTGCTTTAAACTGATCAAAAAACTTTGTTAAAGTGGGAGGTTCACTTACAACGACAACCGAGCCAATGGCATTACCCTCAAGCGTAACAGGTACGCTTACATAGTACATTTTTCTTTCACCATTGAGCTTGATATCACCGACCATTTTCTCACTTTTTACTGGCAGTTGTTCAACCTCATTTATTATTATTCTATTTCTAATCTCTTTCTGTCTACTCTCGTTCACACTTTGTTGGTTACGCTCCTCACCTTCACTCAGTTCATTATTCCCTCTTCTTTTTAATTGGCCATTATTTTTTTCTCTTTCAGGTAATTTTTCGGTTACATTTCCTAATTTAATATATACCTCAAAACTCTGTGCATTATATATACCTTGCTCTTCAGCAAAAGCTGGTAATTTCAATTCTTCTCTAGGTGAATTTACATTACCCTGAAGAAATCTTTCCAAATCCATTCCTATTAATCCTGCATAAAACTCTGACTTTTCAACCTGATTGTTCACCTCACCTCGATGAACAAGGTATCCTGAAATAAGCCCTAAACACACAATCCCAATCAACAGTGTTAAAGCATAGCGGGTGGTCCAATACCGTATAAGTGGGATTTTTTCATTGTTTTTAGTAAACACAGAACTGATACCCTACCCCTCTAATCGTTTTAATCTCTCCTTCTTGTTTGCTCCACCCATCAAGTGCTTTACGGATGCGTTTAATAGCTAGATCTACAGCCCGGTCACTTCCTTCATAATCCATTCCCCAAACACGATCAATCAACTGATCCCTTGTGAACACTTGAGTAGAATGAGAAGCCAAAAATAACAATAAGCTTGTATCCTTTGGTGTTAGATCAATAGACTGATCTTTCAAAAATAGCTCTCTAGTATCAAAGTTTATTTTCAATTCTCCATACAAACTAGCTCTTTCTTCCATCAATGAGTTTGACCTTCTAAGTACCGCCTGAACCCTTGCCACTACCTCTTCTGCTACAAAGGGCTTCGTTATATAATCATCAGCTCCTAGGGAAAAGCCCTTTAACTTATAATCCGTGTCAGATAAAGCGGTTAACATAATAATAGGACAGCTACTTCGATTCCTTACATACTGAAGGACATCAAACCCGTCAGAGCCTGGCATCATAATATCTAATAAAATTGCATTAGGTTGAAATGCAGGAAACATCTTGATTGCCTCTTCCCCATTTGAAGCAATGGCCACTTCATACCCTGCTTTCTTTAAATAGGCAGCTAGTACTCTAGCAATTGCCTCCTCATCTTCTACCACCATTATTTTTCTCATTTAAACCACCTTTATCTATATATCCTTTTCTCCTCAGTATAACGCAAATTCCATAATAGGAAAGCTAGGCCTACTCTCTCTTCCTTTTACTAAAAAAGCTGACCTATTCAGCCAGCTCTTATTACTATTCAGTATGCGTCCATTTATTTTTGTTTAGCTTGAAGAAGTCTTCTTTTTCAAGTGCTTCTGGATTTTTCTCGATAATTTCTTGAAGGAGCTGCTTAGCTGTTTTTCCTTCAGTTGGAATCTGTAAGGATTCAGCCATTGTATTTATTTTCTTCTGAAAAATTTCTTGTCCTAGTTGCTTTAATTGTTTTCCCTCTGTTTCAATCCCTAATTTCGTAGCTTCATCGTAAAGCTTGGCTTTTCTCACTTCCTTTTCAATTTCTTCTACCGTTTTATTTGCCGTATCAATTTGATAATCGTCCGCTAAGCTTTTTAAATTCGCTTCATGTACCTCTTTCGCTAATTGCTTTAATTCCTTCCCATCTGTTTCAATCCCTAATTTTTCTGCTTCTTCATAAAGCTTCGCTTCAAATACCTTTTTTGCCAATTCCTTTAATTCAATGCCTTCGGTGTCAATTCCGTATTTTTCTGCTTCTTTGTAAATCCTATTTTTTAATTGCTCCTCATTCATATGATGAAAAGATTGTTTTGGACTAGCTTTCTCTATTCGCAAGCTTTCCTCAACATCTGGGCTAACTGCATAGGCACTCATGTCGTTCATCACCCAAAACATTAATAGTGTAGCTACTAAAATGACAACCTTTTTATCCATCATCGTTCCACCCTTTCGGTTACGTATAGTGTAAGGTCTCAATGTGTCAGATGGATGTCAAATTTACTTATCTCTCATAAGAGCTACTTTATATGGATACACCTCAGCCGTCATCATTCCTTTATGTACTGCAGGGTCTTCTTCCATAACATCTACAGCTTCTTCCATATTCATCGCTTCAAATATGACAATTCCAAAAGTAGTTTCATCCATCTGCAACGTTCTACCCGCAAGAATTAGACGACCTTTTTCTTTCATTTTTTGCAAAGCTAAAAAATGTTCTTTAATAATTTCATGTTCTTCCTGCTTCCAGTTCTCCTCCTTTAATAGTCTTGGTATTAATTTCAGGACATAAATAAATTGTGCTGATTCCTGCATTTATTACTCTCTCCTTTTACAGCAAAAATATTCTTTACTAACTCAACCTACCCTTTGTTTATTTTTCTTGTTTTATATATTCAGATAAAACAGACTGAACGATATGATTAGGTGAGTTTTCAAATAATGAAATATATTGAAATAGTGTATTTCTTGGAAATAGATTATTTCTAATTTCAGTAAGGCTATTTCCTTCATTATATTGTGTTTCAATTTCATCCGATATTTCTTCTAAATAAGTTAATTTCCTTATGAGAACTTGACGCCCATTTGGAATGATTCCTTTATGGGAACAATAAATATCCTTAAAAGAATACTGTAGTATTCTTTTAAGCGACGACATGATTTCTGGAATGGATTCAAACCTAAACATACTAAGCGGAGTGTGATGCAAATACAAATCACCAGTAAAGCAGAGCTGGTTATCTTCATCTACTAAACAGACATGATCCTCAGCATGACCTGGTGTATGTACTACTTGAAGCTCATGATGCTTCGTCTTTACCACCCTAGGTAGTTCACGCACAGAAAAGCCAGGCCTATTGCCCCAAAATAGTGCTCGATAAGGAGGAAGTGATGATTTTTGTTCACATAATTCCATTCCAATTGAATGAACATAGATGGGCTTGTTTAAATGATTTTGAATCCAGCTGGCATTACCTGAATGGTCTTCATGGTGATGAGTTAAGACCACTTTCTCAAATGATAGATCTTTTATTATGGGGACTACCTTTTTTTGGATTCTACTAGGCCCCGTATCAATTAGTACATTATCAACTAAAAACACACAAATTTTCATCTTTGTACCGAGTGTAGAAATCGTAAACGGAAAAGTTTTTACTGTCATTATTTCCCCTTCTTTTTTCAGAATATTTTATTTATATTGTAAAGGATGATTTTTTTGACGACAAGGAACATCTTCTATTGCCGCTTGTATTTTTGTTACCATTCAACTCTCGTTCCCAACCAAAAAAGGGAAATTTCTTAAAATAAGAAATTTCCCGATTTTCACAATGTAGATTAGTTTCCAAGTTTCTTTGTTTTTTCTCCACATTTCTCCATGGCCGTTAAAATCGAGCCGCGAAATCCTGTTTTTTCCAAGGTTGATACAGCCTCAATCGTGGCCCCTCCTGGAGAACATACTTGATCTTTTAATGCCCCTGGGTGCATATCCGTTTCAAGTACCATTTTCGCCGCACCATAAACGGCTTGTGCTGCTAATTGGTAGGCTTGTTTCCGTGTTAATCCCTGAAGTACTCCACCATCTGCCAAAGCTTCTATCATCATAAACACGTAGGCTGGCGATGATCCTGCCACTGCCGGAATAGCATCCATCAAGGATTCCTCAATTTCTTCTGCCTTTCCGAAGCTTTCAAAAAGAGCGTGAACTAATTCCTTCTCTACTTGAGAAATATTTTTAACACAATACGCCGTCATCCCTTCTCCTACTAAAGAAGGCGTATTTGGCATTGTTCTGACTACCTTTACTTCTTTCCCAACCATTTCCGCCACAGACTCTGTCGTAATACCAGCGGCAATTGTAATGATAATCTGATCAAATATAGTATCTCTCATCTCATGTAAAACTAGCTCATATTGGTCTGGCTTCACTGCAATAAAGAGAATATCGGAAAATTTGGCTACTTCACGATTGTCACTTGTCACATTTATTGAATAATCATCCTTTATTGCTTGAATCGATGAATCCCTCTTCGCACTTGCAATAATATTTTCAGGTTCAACCATTCCTGATTGGAGCATTCCTCCCATCATTGCTTTTGCCATATTTCCAAAGCCAACAAATCCTATCTTCTTGGTCATTTTCATTTTCCTTCCTTTTATCAGAAATTCTTGTCCTTACTATACTAACAATACTTCTATATAGAACAAAACAAAAAAGCACCTCAACCGAGGTACTCTACTGTTATCCTTCATTAATCCATGTTAACCCAATCGTATCTTGACCAGTATGAGTTCCGGCAACAGGGCTTAGAATCGTTGTAGAAAACTTGATGTGCGGATAAATTTGCTGCAGTTCCTTTTTCCATTCTTCTGCGTTTACTAAATCATTTCCATGAACGACACTGGCTTCTTTAATCATATGAGAAGCCTCATCAAAAATTTCATAAAGGCGTTTTTTAACCTTCTTATATGATCGAATCTTTTCAGATAAAACAGCTTTTCCATCTTCGAATTTTATTATTAGCTTTAGTTTTATTAAATTCCCTATAATGGTTTGCGTAGTCGAAACACGCCCCCCTTTATGCAATTGCTCTAAGCTGCCAGGCACAAGGTATAAACGTGCCTTATCAGGAAGTGTGTGTAAATAATCAACGATTTTCTCGTAACTTTCGCCGGCTTGTTCTAATTGAATACCACGTTCAATCATCTTCCCTAAAGCAAAAGACCCGACCTTTGAATCAATCACTTCAACAGGAAAATCAACCATTTCTGCTGCCATTACGGAGCCTTGGTACGTTCCTGTTAATGCACTTGATGCATGGATGGCAATTCCATAATCATACTTTTCTTTTAGATTTTTAAATCGTTCTACAAATTCACCAATAGCAGGCTGCGAGGTTTTAGGTAATGTCGGTGATTTTGATAGTTTTTCGTAGTATTGTTCAGCCGTAATATCGATGTTTTCCTTATAAGATGTATCTCCAAATATAACATTTAACGGGATTACTTCAATTTGATGCTTTTTGATAAATTCCTCTGAAAGAGTACTCAAACTATCTGTAATCCAAACAATTTTTTTTGAAATCCCCATTAGTTAATCTCCTTAAGTAAATAAGCTCATCCTATGTTTTATACCATAATATTAACATTCTCACTATATCATTAATTATGGGTCAGGTAAACATATGTGGGAGACACATACTGAGCATATTTATCTATTTTATACATTACTCATTGTACAATGTTCACTAATCTTTTACAGAAACATTTTCAACTTGCTTTTTCTATAAGGTTATTATGTCTCATTTCAATCTAGAGCCCTCTACTATTTAGCTGTATATTTTAATTAAGCAGAATATTATGTTATTATAAAATAGTATTTTCCATGAAATAACAGGAGGAATAACTAATGGATACAACTCAACAGAACAGCGATGCATGGGATCAAAAAGTAGAAGAAGGTTCAAGATATACGCAATCAGTAAGTAGCGATGTCATTAACAAAAGTAAATTAGGTGAGTGGGAAATTACGGTCACAACGGAAAGGTCAGTACCGAGAAATTGGTTTCCAAACTCCTTAAAGGGGTTAAAGATTCTTTGCTTAGCTTCAGGTGGTGGACAGCAAGCCCCTATTTTAGCTGCAGCTGGTGCTGATGTAACCGTGACTGATATATCTAAAAAGCAGTTAGAACAAGATGAAATGGTTGCTAAACGTGATGGTTTAGTATTAAAAACCGTTCAAGGAGACATGTCAGATCTTAGCGATTTTACAGATGAATATTTTGATATTATTGTTCACCCTGTTTCCAATTTATTTGTAAAAGATGTAAACCCTGTTTGGAAAGAGGCAGCTAGAGTGTTAAAAGAGAAAGGGCTACTAATATCAGGCTTTACAAATCCTTTGTTATGGATTTTCGATGATACAGAAGAAAGAAAAGGGGTTCTTGATGTAAAGCATTCGGTCCCTTCCTCTACACTAGATTATTTGCCAAAAGATCAAGTTCAAGATTATATCCACTCAAACCAAACAATCGAATATGCGCATACATTAGAAGACCAAATTCAAGGACAAATTGATGCTGGCTTTGCCATTACTGGTTTTATTGAAGATGATTTTGGCGGAACTAGGATCATAGACAAGTACATAAAAACGTTTATCGCTACAAGGTCCATAAAAGTAAAGATTGACTAGTTTATTGATAGAAAGGGGTTTAAATATGACGATCTATACATGAGGAAGAAATGAGTTGGAAATCAATCTTGATTTAACCAATATCATCTCAATCGTTAAATCTGAACAGCGACACATTTTAGCTATTGATGGCTTGAGTCGATCAGAAAAACGACGTTTGTAAAACAGCTTAATCACATTCTTAAGGAAAAAGATATCAAACCGATAATCATTCATATCGATGACCATATCGCCGAACGTAATAAACGCTATCATACTGGCTTTGAAGAATGGTATGAGTATTATCATTTACAATGGGATGTTGAATGGCTGAGGAGAAATTTATTTCAGAAACGATTAAACCACAATCAAATTACTCTTCCTTTTTATGATAATCAAACAGATACACACTTACAATAAACATACCGAAGTCGGCCTTGATTATTATAGAAGGCGTTTTCCTCCAAAGAAAGGAATGGATGGATTGTTATAACACTGTTTTATACTTGGATTGTTCTCGAGAAAAAAGGTTCATGCGTGAAGCTGAAATGACGAAACAGGATAGAAAGAAATTCGAAAATAGATATTGGAAAGCCGAGGATTATTACATTCATACAATTAAACCGATAGAACATGCTGATATCGTCTTAAAAACATAATAATCATGTCTATTGTTAATTTAACGCTACAGTTCCTATTTATGCAGCCCCTGATTAGATGGTATTCACCATTTTTCTAATTCCAGGAGTTTGTAAAACAGACTATTATTTGGCACCGTGTTAGTGAACTAGAAATATTTACGATATTTTCAACTTGATTTAAGGTCTTCTTTATAGTATAAAAATAATATTAAGTTTAATAGAAGAAGCTGTCTAGGGTTCCGCAAATAATTTGGTCTGGTCCGAGAGACAGCGCACAAGTGATTCGTTGTGTACACGGAGGGATAAAAGCCCGGGAGGATATAATATTTGTATCTTCCTGGGCTTTTTTTGTTTTTCATGAAAGGAGAGTGTCAATGAGATTACATTATTTTCAACATGTGGAGTATGAGGATCTTGGCTTTATTTATGATTGGTGTGCAGAAAACGATGTGCAATTATCAAAAACAGAATTTTATAAAGAAGAACCCATTTTTCCTGATTTAAACAAAATCGATGGATTGGTTGTGTTAGGTGGTTCGATGAGCGTCCGCGATATACATCAATATCCTTGGATGACCAAAGAAATGTCTTTTATACAGGAAGCGATTAAATGTCAAAAAAAAATAATAGGAATATGCATGGGAGCTCAACTCATCGCCAAAGCACTTGGATCCACCGTCACTCAAAATAAATATGAAGAGATTGGATGGCATTCCGTTGATGGAATCGGTTCAAATAAATTAAGTACTCTTTTCCGTACACATCCATCGCCACTCTTTCAATGGCACTCTGATACCTTTAAGCTACCTAAAGATTCCATTCTTCTAGCTAAAAGTGATGCTTGTAGCAATCAGGCCTTTATTTACAATCATCATGTATTAGCGATGCAGTTTCATTTAGAGTTTACGAAAGAGATCGTGACACATCTTCTTCATGATGAAGGGGAGCCACCAATGGGACCCTTTACCCAAAGTTCACAACAAATCATACACGAGGAATATTTTCTTCAAGCCAAAGAACTTCTCAACAAAATTCTTACCGTTTTCTTTAAAAATTAGTTGAACAAATAGAGGAGGAATAACAATGAACAAAACAAATTTAATCCAATTAGGAAGCTCACTAGAGGTGGATAAAGATCATCTATTATGTGACATAGAAAAAGGAAGCGTTCTGCTTATCCATTTAGAAGAGCAGGAATATCCATTCGAGGTTCATGATAAGATTGCAGAAAAAATTGTTTGCATAAGTGGTCAGTTTACTCTTGAAACGGATGAAGAGCAAATGGAGATTCATCAAGGGGAAATGGTGACAATTCGTAAAGGACTCCGTCATCGTTTTGGAAAAGGTAGTAAAGCGATTATTATGGTTATTTTCGGATAATAAGTAACATGGCCTTTATATAGATAAAAAAAGAAAGGGACTTCCACTGAATGTCCCTTTCTTCATCCTATTTACTTTAAATCTTCTGGAGAAAATGCTTTCGGTAAAAGCTCTTTTACAAGAATTGTATCGGTTTCACCTGATAAATTTGTTAAAACAACTTCCATTTCTGCATCGCATAATTCTGAAATGACTTGTCGACAAGCTCCGCATGGTGCTGCTGGACGTTTTGTATCTGCTACAACAACCATTTTTTCAAACTGCGTATCCCCTTCTGAATAGGCTTTAAAAAGTGCTGTTCTCTCCGCACAATTACAAAGGCCATAAGAGGCATTTTCGACATTACATCCATGATACACAGTACCACTCTTTGAAAGTAGAGCTGTACCTACCTTAAAATTTGAATATGGGGCATAGGCCTGCTCTCTTGCTTTTTTTGCTTCTTGAATTAATACGTTATCTTCCATTGAAATCACCTCTTCATTAGAGTTATGCATTTAGTATCTTGAATATCCAATCAACTAATACGCCGCTGAAATAGACACCAAAAATCCCCGTGAGGCCTACGAACACTAGCGCCACTATTAGAGGAAGCTTTATAAATTTAAAAACAATCCCGATGGTTATTTCCTGCCAGCATACTTAAAAAGACGTCTTTTAATAATCTTCTGTTGATACTTCACCGTTTACAATGGATACACCTGAGCTTGCGCCAATACGAGTAGCACCCGCTTCAATCATCGCAATGGCATCTTCTCGACTTCTTACCCCCCCAGAAGCTTTCACTCCAACATCAGGGCCTACAACTCTTCTCATTAGTGCAATGTCCTCAACTGTTGCTCCACCTGTCGAAAAACCTGTTGATGTTTTCACAAAGTCAGCCCCAGCTGCAACAGCCAATTTACATGCACGTTCTTTTTCCTCGTCCGTTAATAGAGCTGTTTCAATAATGACCTTTGTTAAAGCTTTTCCTTTTGCCGCTTCTACTACAGCACGGATATCTGCTTCAACTAGTTCATCACGTCCATCTTTTAACGCCGCAACGTTAATAACCATATCTACTTCCGAAGCGCCATTCTCAATGGCGTTCGTCGTTTCGAACGCTTTCACTGCTGTTGTGTTCGCCCCTAACGGGAACCCGATCACGGTACAAACTTTTACTTCAGGTGTATCGCTTAATAAACTAGCTGCCTTTTTCACCCATGTTGGGTTAACGCATACAGAAGCAAATAAATGCTGTTTTGCTTCGTTTACTAATGTGATAATCTCTTCTTCCGTTGTTGTTGCTTTTAATGCCGTATGATCAATCATAG
This sequence comes from Bacillus spongiae, assembly GCF_037120725.1. Taxonomy (NCBI): domain Bacteria; kingdom Bacillati; phylum Bacillota; class Bacilli; order Caryophanales; family Bacillaceae; genus Bacillus; species Bacillus spongiae. Next base: position 92,461 of record NZ_JBBAXC010000003.1, on the reverse strand, counting down.
CGCCAACTTTTGTTGTCATAATATTCGTTCTCTCCAATCTTAATTTCTTTATAAGGAAAATCCCTCGTATTCTCCTGTATCTTTCAAGAATATCAATAAGAGGAGAGGTTCTCCCTCTCCTACACTTGAATTATAAAAGCATACCTGCAATAGATGCACTTAATAGTGATGCAAGCATACCTGCCGCAACAGCACGTACTCCTAGTTTGGCAATATCAGGGCGACGATCTGGTGCTAGACTTCCTAGACCACCAAGAAGGATACCCATAGATGAAATATTTGCGAATCCACATAATGCAAATGAAATAACGATAACTGTTTTCTCAGATAAATCAGCAATTTGTGGAGCGAAAGATGAATAAGCTACAAATTCATTTAATACTAGCTTCTGTCCAATGAATCCACCTGCTGTAACTGCTTCACCCCAAGGTACACCAATGGCGAAAGCGATAGGTGCGAACAAGTAACCAAGAATCGTTTCTAATGTTAGTCCTTCAATATTGAATAGACCGCCAATTCCGCCTAAAATACCGTTCACTAATGCAATTAATGCGATGAAGGCAAGAAGCATTGCCCCAATGTTTAGTGCTAATTGTAGACCTGTGCTTGCTCCTTTTGCTGCAGCATCAATCACGTTTGTTGCATCCGTGTCTTTTTCCATTTTTAGATTATCCGATGAAACAGCAGTCTCTGTTTCTGGAATCATAATTTTGGCAATGATTAAACCTGCAGGTGCAGCCATAAAGCTTGCTGCTAATAAGTACTCTAACGGTACACCTAGTAGAGAATATCCAATTAATACAGACCCTGCAACTGAAGCAAGTCCCCCTACCATTACTGCAAATAATTCAGACTTCGTCATTTTCGCTAAAAATGGCTTAACGACAAGCGGTGCTTCCGTTTGTCCAACGAAAATGTTCGCTGCTGCGGATAAAGACTCCGCTTTACTTGTACCTAAGACCCAAGAAAGTGCTCCCCCAATAATCTTAATTACCCATTGCATGATTCCTAAGTAATAAAGAACGGAAATAAGAGAAGAGAAGAAAATAACAATCGTTAATACTTGGAATGCAAAGACAAATCCAATTCCTTCTGCTGCAAACATCCCACCGAATAGGAAGTTTACCCCTTCATTGGCATAACCAACAATTTCATTTACACGATTAGAAAGCCACTCTAACCCTTTACGACCCAAATCCCATTTTAAAACGATAAATCCAAAAGCAATTTGAATCGCTAAACCACCAAGAATTGTTCGTAGATTAATAGATTTGCGATTACTGGAAAAAATAAATGCGATAGAGAATACGACTAATATACCCGCTAGTCCCCATAAAATATTCATTGTGCTCACCTCTGCTGTGTATGTGTGTTATAGAAAAAATGAAAATCAGCTGATACCGCTTTCATTCACTTTTACCTTAATTAATATAACAGAAAGATTGAACAAATGTAATATCTAAATTGAACATTTGTAAAATAATTATTTACCAATTCACAAAAAGTCCTCATTTTATATGTATTCACTCGCCTATAAAGAAAAAAAGGAGCAGTTAACACGCTCCTTTTCATCTGTTCAATACAATATTATATTTTTGAAATTTTGTAAAAGAATTACTATTATATTTTACTAGACTCCTACCTTCACACTACTCAGCACTTTATTGTTTTTCTTTATCCAATAAAAAACGGGCAGTAAATTGATCTGTTACTAAAACATTCGCGTATTGCCCTTTTAAAGCTCCATATATCCCATCAAGTTTATGAGCACCACCTGCAACCAGGATGGATTGTTCTTTTGTTTTTAAATCTTCTAAGTTGATTCCTAATGTTCGTTCATTTAAGCTATCATTACAAATTCCCCCATTGATATCAAAAAATCTCGAACAAATATCGCCTGCAGCTTTCGGATAAAGGGTGTTTAAATCTTCTTCTGTAAAATAGCCTAACTGAAATAAAAGCGACTCAGACTTCACAGGCCCGATTGTAAATAATGCGATGTTAGCTTCTCTTCCCAATTCTAATATTCTTTTAATATGCCGATCTGCTTCCATTGCTTGTTTTACTACCACATGATCGACAATAGCTGGGAGTGGTAAATGATGAGGCGTTGTATTATACGCTTTTCCGAATAAATAAAGGATTTCAGAAGCGTAGGTGTTCGTTTCTGAGTGACTAACTCCACCTTTTAATTGAACGACCTTTATGTCTTTTACAAATTTCTGCTTTAATTCAATAGCAACATGATATAAAGTTGTTCCCCATGTAACACCAATGATATCTTCATCCTTCACTGTTTCATGTAAATACGTTGCTGTTTTTTCACCTAAATAGTTTTTAATTATATGATCTTCATATTGTGGAATCGATACTACAATCGCTTTTTTTAATCCAAATCTCTTTTCCAACTCTGTAGATAATACCTCTACATCATCGGTAGGATCACTTATCGTAATCTGCACATACCCTTTTTCCTTTGCGATTTGTAAAAAACGGGAAACTGTTGGACGGGAAACTCCCAATTTTTTTGCAATTTCACTCTGGTTTAAATCTAATAAATAATATAATTTCGCTGCCTCGATGATCTTTCTTAATTTCTCCTTTTCCAAAACCCTCACCTGCAATATTTTACATTTGTTAACTTAAACATACCTCTTTATTTTACAAATGTAAATATTCTACCAGCTTTTTTTGGAAATTTAAGCGTATTCATTGTCAAAATTTCTATTTTTTGTTATTCTTCCACTTTTTTAAGATAATATTTTAAGCTGTTCACCTAAATAGTGTGCCAACTTTAACATGCCATACATATTTACTCTCGACTCTGCTTCTTCATTATAGTTCGTATTCGTGTTTATATCGTACGTATAAATTTCTCCATTTTCATCTTGAATAAATTCAATCCCTGCAACATCAATCTTATTTTTTTGTAGAACTTGCTCATACTTTAATAGAATAGGATGTTTAAATCCATCCATTATTTCAAATTTACCTTTCTTTTCACTTTCTTCAGAAATAGGACACGCTAAATCATCTATTTGGCATACATCAGCTGGACATAATTCAAACCCTTCCGAAGTGTCCACTTTAACGGCGTAATAAAATTTTCCATTAATAAACTCACACCTTATGATGAAAGAATCCGGAGATTGAATATATTCCTGAATCAATGTTATTCCGTCAACAGGCTCTTCATATTCGTCACTCTCAACATACTGCTTAAGTGCCTCAATACCGTGAAAAAGACGGACTCCAAGTCCTTTACCTGCTCGATTATGCTTCGTTATAAATGGCTTTACATCAAGGCTTTGTGCCGCAGGAATAATTTGCTTTCTTCCAATAGCAGCAACCGTTTTTGGAGTTCTTACTCCTTCTTTTTCTAACGCTAAATATTGAAGAACCTTGCTAACTTCCAATTGTATGGCATTAGATCCATTAATTACTTTTCTTCCATGATGCTCTAACCATTTAATTACTTGAGTTGTAAACTCTGGTGCAAACCGATGTCCTCTAGTATGGGAAGAAGCACTCATACGATTATAGAAAACTCCTTCTGGCGGAGCTTTTGTCATATCTAAAATACCTTCATCTAGAAACCATTCCTCAAAGGGTAATTGTAATGCTTCTAAATGATTCGTTAAATGCTTTGTCCATTCATCATTTTCATGAATAATATAGATTTTCTTCATTCATATCATCCTTTCTTCATACTAACTAGCTCTATAATCCCTATAATACCACCCTTTTCACTCGGAATAATAGTTCGATTTTTAGTGGAAGTTTCCATACAGTCTTCAGAAATTATTACCATTGAACTCTCACCTTGTTTTTTAGTATGGTATTCAGGTTATGTTTGTTAGGAGGTTTGAACACTATGAAGAATAATTCATCACAGAAAATACAAATTACTACAGCAGATCCATCTGCACTTGGCTTATTTGGACTGGCTATGGTTACCTTAGTAGCCTCATCTCAAAAGCTTGGCTGGACAGATGGAATTTCCTTTGTACTTCCTTGGGCTATTTTTTTAGGAGGTTTTGCACAACTTTTTGCTTGTATACAGGATGCCAAGCATAATAACACATTCGGGACAACTGCTTTTGGAGCATTCGGATTGTTTTGGCTCGGCGTGGGGACTTCATGGCTTATGCAATTAGGGGTATTTGGAGAGATGGCTGCTTCATCTATCGACACGAAACAGCTAGGAGTGGCATTTATCGGCTACTTACTTTTTAGTCTCTTTATGACAATCGGAGCGATGGAAACCCATAAAGTGTTATTTATCATATTTGTCCTTATTGATTTCTTATTTATTGGGCTGGCCTTATCCAGCTTTGGAATTGCGACTGAGGTTACACATAAACTTGCCGCCATATCGGAGTTCTTAATCGCTATTATGAGTTTTTATGGATCAGCTGCAAGTGTATTAAATACACATTTCGAAAGAGTTTTTCTTCCTGTCGGAAAGCCTTTTGGCTTGTTTAAATAATATGATGTTTATTTAAGTGAAGAATCCCCTTTAGAGTAGATTTCTCGTCTACTTTGAAGGGTTTTTTTATAAGATAGGATGATATTTATGGTGGATAAGTGCGTATTATCTACTCTTCCCCATCTAGGACCATCCTTTTAAGTCATATTTTTCCCATAAAATATTTCATCCATTTCAATCACTAATCTTTTCGTGATATCCGCTTGTTCCTCTTCAGATAATTGATTTTTCGTATACCCAAATAAATATTGATTTAGATCAAATTCCCTCAGTTTACATTTTGTATGAAATATATTTTCTTGATATACATTGACATCAATCATATCGTATTGAGTTTGAATCTCGTCTGGAATATAGTTTTGAATGGAATTGATTTCATGGTCAATAAATAATTTATGCCCCGTTACATCCCTTGTAAATCCTCTAACTCGATAATCAATTGTCATGACATCGGTTTCAAACGAATGAATTAAATAATTTAACGCTTTTAAAGGGGAAATTTCACCACATGTTGATACATCGATGTCCGCACGAAATGTACTAATTCCATCATCAGGGTGGTACTCTGGATATGTGTGCACGGTAATGTGACTTTTGTCTAACGCGCCGACGACAATGTTCGGAATGGGACCTGGTGATTCATCCAATGCTTCGATATGCTCTTCGTGAACTGGGCCTTCTGACACTAATATCGTTACACTTGCCCCTTGAGGATCATAATCTTGCTTCGCAATATTTAAGATGTGTGCGCCGATAATATCCGTCACCGTTTTCAAAATTTTAGTTAAACGTTCAGCATTATATTGTTCGTCTATGTAATCTATGTACGCTTCCCTTTCTGCTTTTGTTTTTGTGTAGCATATATCGTACATATTAAAGCTTAATGATTTGGTTAAATTGTTGAAACCATGCAATTCAATCCTTTGCTTAGGTGTTAAATTCAATTTACATTCCCCCTGACAATGTTTGATGAGTACTTCACTATTTATAATTCCCAATATTAAATGGGAAAATCATATTTTGTTGTATTAAGCTGTTTTACTACTTTCATCAGCTTATAAAATGGAATATTATAGAAAATTTTAATATAAAAAAAATATCAAGAGGTAAATGATTTTTTCTGGAATCCTCTATCTCTCCATTAAATTTCCTATCCGTTAAGACCGCCTTCAAAACATAATTTTGAGCGTTTTACTCCTTAGGAGTAAAACTGATGATTCATTTCCATTTTTTCCATGCTATCCAAACCATATAGTTACACATGATAAATAATGAATTGGTAAATTGGACTTAACTTACTTGGTGGTGAACTACTCATGAAGCTATTTTTTACTTTCATCCTACTAACTATAATTACAGGTGATGCGTCTAATAATCTTACTTTACAGCTTGATGGAAAAACATTGGATACGATTCATCACTCCAAGTTTACTCACCGCTTTCTAGACGAAACAATGATTGATGAAGCTGCCTTGGAAACCTATATGCTTGAATTAGAAAAAAAAGTATATAAACCCCCAAAGAATGCTTATATTGGGGATGATGATGAAATTGTAAAAGAAACAACAGGTCGAAAGCTCGATAAAACCAAATTTATTGATCATTTTTATACGTATTATTTTAGTAAAAAGCCATCTCAAATAACTATTCCTGTTAAATATATTTACCCGACGATTGATAGTGAATTACTTATTAGTATTCGTTCTAAATTCATTAGTCAATATGTCACATTTTTTAATTCAAGGAATAAAGAACGGTCTCACAATATTCAATTGGCAGCAAAAGCAATTGATAATACCGTAATCTTTCCTGGAGAGAAATTCTCGTTTAATAAGGTGGTGGGAAAAAGAACAAAGAAAAAAGGCTACCTTTCAGCCCCTGTTATTGTTAGAGGTGAGCTATCAGAAGGGATTGGCGGAGGCATTTGTCAAGTCTCTTCTACTTTGTTTAATGCCGTTGACCGTGCTGGAGTCAAAATTGTAGAAAGATACTCTCACAGTCGTAAAGTACCCTATGTCCCCCCTAATCGAGATGCTACAGTTAGCTGGTACGGACCGGATTTTACGTTTAAAAATCCACATAATCAGCCAATACTTATTCGTGCAAAAGTGTACGGCGGTCAGCTTATAATAAAAGTCTTTTCTTCGAACGAATTAAAAAGTCAATTACGTGAAGTTCCAAGCGCTCCTAAAGCACTTCCAAAAGAAGTACATTCTAATGAAGGACACCCTCATCAATTAAATGCGGAGGAAAGAGGCAATTGATTCCTGTAAAGATGCAGAATTCTCATCTTCTACGTACTGTCACTATGTAGTAGTATTTTAAGGATGAAAAAACCAGCCTCATCGGCTGGTTTTATGCATATGATTGTTCTAATCTTTGCAATGATTTGGGCACAGATTGCTTGGACTCTTTTTTGGGGATGGGACCCAAAAGAAGTGTGGGCTTTAATTACATGGCTTTTTTATGCTGTATTTCTTCATCTAAGACTATCTAAAAATTGGCAAGGAGAGAAATCAGCTTGGTTAGCTGTTATTGGATTTGCAATCATCATGTTTAATTTAATCTTCGTCAACCTAGTTATTGCTGGTTTACATTCCTATGCATAATGAGCAAAAAAATCCCTCTAAATGCTGTTAAAAGTAATGATCTGGCTTTCTACTATTCAAGGATGTTCGGTATTTCTAAAACGAAGTACAAAGAAAATAAGCCAAGCGGTCTTCATGGATGATATCCTTGTAGTCCGCTTGACTTATTTATACCTTGCTAGTTAATTCAACCTTTTAATTCGTGCCTTATACTTTTCAACTAAGGAACGATTGTGTGCTTCAGTACCATCTACATTTCCACTTTTGAAGATAGGTGGGTGATAGCCATTTTTCAGCATTATATTTATTGCTTCGACCATAATCCCATTCATGATCACTGTTCCAACTACAGTTGAACCTGATCCGAAAGTCTCATCAAAGTCTGGATATTTCATGAGCGTATCACCAATGCTTATATGATTATCAATGACTAAATCTGCAGATTGATATAAATAATACTGTTCTTTGTGTCTAGAAGGTTGGCTTTTGGCATACGTCAACGATGTGATGCAGATGACAAATGCCCCTTTTGCTTGGCTCCATCTAGCAACATCAATAGGAACTGGGTTTCTTCCAGACGTAGAAATTACGATTACAAGATCATTAGGGCGAATGTCTTCTTTAGACATGAATGTTTTTGCAAAGTCATTTTCTTTTTCAAGTCTAGATGATCGACTCGCTCCTTTATGAAGCATGAGCTCTTCCACCAATATAGGATTTATCGGAACGAGTCCGCCAGCTCTATAAAAGATTTCTTCACCGAATATGTGAGAATGGCCAACACCAAAGATATGGATAATACCATCCCTCATAATACTCGTTGAGACTTTAGTAGCAGCTTTCAAGATACTTTCTTTCTCTTCAACCTTTACAAATTCTAATAAATCCATAATCTTTTTCAAATATTCATCAATCAATGCCGCTCCACCCCCAGTAGGATGAGTTTTCTAGCGCTCCATATTAATCATGAATTTATATCGGTCTGATCGATAAGAAGATCGAACGACTTCAAATGGTTGATTATCCTTTAGAAAGGTATTTCTTTGAATTAAAAGAACAGGTACTCCTTTCTTTATGTTTAGATACTCAGCTTCTTGTTCATTCGCTATTGATGCTTCAATAACCTGAGTGGCATTTTGAATGGTCAATTTTGAGTCACTTTCAATATATTTATAAAGGGAAGTCTCTACGATTTCTTCGGTAAGGCCCTTAACTAGGTTTGCTGATATATATGTGTGCTCAAGTGCTATCGGTTCGTTATCTGCTAACCGTATTCTCTGTATTTCATATACTGGCGAATGTTCTTTCATATTTAATTGACTAGCAATAGAAGCGGAAGCAGGAATGATTTCAAAATTTATAATTTTACTACTCGGTTTCATGCCTCTAGTTTCCATATCTTCTGTAAAGCTAGTTAGCCCTGATAAAGGCTGTTCAATTTTGCGCTCTGCAACGAAAGTTCCGACACCTTTTAATCGATAGAGGTAGCCTTCATTCGTTAATTGTGTAATTGCTTGTCTTACTGTCATCCGACTAATTTCGTATTTTTCGGCGTACTCACGCTCAGATTGTACCGTATCCCCTGGCATTAATTCGCCTTGTTCAATTTGTTTTTTGATCTTTTCAACAATTTGATGGTACAAGGGGAGAGGAGAGGATTTGTCAATCATCTTCTAGACTCCTTTCTTTACTCAAATTATACCTGCAAATGCTTTTTTGTCCCCAATTATTGTAACATTTTGATGCGTGTTTAGCACCGAAGCAGGAAAGTTCTCGTTTATTGGTCCATAAAATAACTGTTTTACAGCTTCACTTTTTTCCTCACCAGATACAAGAAGTAAGATTTCCTTACTTCTTAGGATTGTAGAAATACCCATTGTAATTGCATGAGTAGGCACCTTATCCATACTTGTAAAGAACCTAGCATTCGCCAACCGCGTTGATTGTGCTAGCTTTACTTTATGAGTTATCGATTCAAAAGAGGTTCCTGGTTCATTAAATCCAATATGTCCATTTTTTCCGATTCCTAATAGTTGAAGGTCAATCCCACCTTGTTTTTCTAATAATTCTTCATAACCTTGACACACTTTTTCGATGTTGGCTGCCATGCCGTTTGGAATATGGGTTTGCTCTTCGGTAATGTTGATGTGGTTAAATAAATTCTCTCTCATGAAATAGTTATAACTATTTGGGTGTTTATTATCTAAACCTACATATTCATCTAAATTAAATGTTCTTACGTGTTGATAAGAAGTTTCATCCTTTTCAAAATCCTTAATCATTTCACTGTATGTTCCTAAAGGAGTACTTCCAGTTGCTAAACCAAGATTTATCTGAGCAGAATGACGGATTTTTTCAATAATGTATTCAGCTGCAAGTTGACTCATTTCTTGATAGTTCTTAGTTTCTAGAATTCTCATGATAGTTCCTCCATATTATTATAAGCAATTTCTCCACGACAAATCGTCAAAACAATGTTTAAGTCTTGATCAAGAATAACAAGGTCGGCATCTTTTCCTTCACTAATACTTCCTTTTCGATCACAAACATTCAACTGCTTTGCTGGATTGGTTGATGCCATTTGAATGGCTTCCTGAATAGAACAACCAGTGAATGAAATAAGATTTTTAAAGCCATCGATCATTTTTAGAAGGCTACCTGCAAGTGTCCCGTCTAATAAATAGACTTTCCCATCTTCAACGGTAACCCCTTGTCCTCCCAAATCGTATTTTCCATCATTTAAGCCTTTTGCTCTCATTGCATCGGTGATCAAAATCATTCTGTCGGCTGTTTTTTGTTGATAAAGAAGATCAACCATATCAGGACAAACATGAATTCCATCTACAATGATTTCTGTAAATAGTTCTTGTCTTAATAGAGCTCCACCAGCTACACCTGGCTCACGATGATGTATTCCACTCATACCATTAAAAAGGTGGGTAACATGAGTGGAACCTTCTTTCACAGCGTTCTTCATGTCAGCATATTTTGCATCGGAGTGCCCAATTGACGAAATGATTTGCTGCTCATGTAAATAATGAGCAAATTCTAACCCCCCATGAATTTCTGGGGCATGAGTCACAATTTTAATATGGTTGTTTGAAAGTTTATTCCATTGTTTGAATAACTCAATATCAGCTGCTTTTATGTGTTGTGTAGGCTGAGCACCAGCTTTCTTTGCATTAATAAAAGGTCCTTCTAAATGAATGCCAAGCGGTTCCGCTTGACCGGATTTTGGCTGATGATTTATATATTTCCCTACAACTTCAACCGCTTTTTCAATGTTCGAACTTTCTTGTGTAATCGTTGTAGGGAAAAAGCTTGTTGTTCCCTCCTTAGGGAGAGCTTTACAAATCGCTTCTATCGCGTTTGATGTTGCGTCCATTGTGTCTGCACCATCTGCACCATGAATATGAATGTCGATAAAACCAGGGATTAAATGAAAGTCGTTTGTGAGAGTAATTACTGTTTCATCTCCAGATTTCAATACATTTGTACTATCCCCAACTGCAATTATTTTTCCGTCCTCTATTTTTACATTTCCACTATAATTAATTCCATTTTTTGTATATACTTTTAAGTTTTCTATAATAATAGGATTTGCTGACATATTATCCATCCCCTTCAAGAATAATAAAATTAGACTTTCATCTATGGAATTTTCTATTCATTTTTCGAGATAAATTGTTTTTTACAGTACAAATAGTAACACTATGACAATTAGTTGTCTATACCATTTATTTGATGTAATTGGTATAGACAACTAATCATATTCCGTGTTAAACTTAAAACGCTTTCAAATAACCTTGTATGGAGGGATATAAATGCTATCATTTTTACAACGAATAGGGAAATCGCTTATGCTTCCCATTGCAGTATTACCAGCTGCAGCATTACTTTTGCGTTTAGGACAAGAAGATCTCCTAAATATTGCGTTTGTTTCAGGCGCAGGTGGAGCGATTTTTGACAATTTACCTTTACTTTTTGCAATCGGGATTGCAATCGGATTTGCCAAAGATGGGAATGGAGCTGCAGGCTTGGCAGGTGCGATTGGATTCTTTGTATTAACAAATGGGACTCAATCAATAAACGAAGACATTGATATGAGCTTTTTAGGAGGGATTCTATCAGGGGTCATTGGTGGGATGTTATACAATCGCTTCCATGCGATTAAATTGCCAACATGGCTTGGATTCTTTGGGGGTAAACGTTTTGTTCCAATTGTAACAGCTGCAACGATGATTTTATTATCAGGAATTTTAGGATTTGTGTGGCCTCCAGTGCAAGATGGTATTAATGCACTTGGAGAATGGATTATTAACGCTGGTGCAGCAGGTGTTGGGGTTTTTGGATTCTTAAATCGTATATTAATTCCAACTGGACTTCACCATGTTTTAAATTCTTTTCCATGGTTTGTGTTCGGTGAGTACAACGGGGCAACCGGTGATTTACATCGTTTCTTCGCTGGTGACCCAAACGCTGGAATTTTCATGACAGGTTTCTTCCCTATTATGATGTTTGGTCTTCCAGCAGCGTGTCTTGCGATGATTACAACAGCAAAAAAAGAACGGAAAAAGGCTGTTACAGGTATGCTACTTGGTATTGGGTTTGCTTCTTTTCTAACAGGGATTACAGAACCAATTGAGTTTTCTTTCATGTTCCTATCACCAGTCCTTTATGTTGTACATGCTCTTCTAACGGCTAGTTCAATGGTCGTCACCTACTCTCTAGGTATTCTTAGTGGATTTGGTTTTTCAGCTGGGGCAATTGACTACTTCCTAAACATAGGAATTGCAACTAAACCATGGCTACTATTAGGGGTAGGCCTCATTTACGGAGTCATTTATTATGTTGTGTTTGTATTTTTGATTAAGAAGCTTGATTTAAAAACACCCGGACGAGAAGATGAGGAGGATCTACCAGAAGAGGAGAACACTTCAACTGAGGATGATAAGTATGTTGTAATGGCGAAGAATTTTGTCGCTAATATAGGAGGAAGTGACAATATTTCTACTATTGATAACTGCACCACAAGATTACGCCTTGAAATGAAAGATATGAATCTAGTTCAAGAGTCGAATTTGAAGAAACATGGTGCAAGAGGTGTTATTAAAATAAATAATAAGAATTTACAAATCATTGTAGGAACGGATGTCGAATTTGTGGCTGATGCAATGAAACGGATTAAATAAGTATTAAGTACAATAAGGTCTTAGGGGCCTTCCCTCAGAACGATTGAATGAGGGAAGGTTCTTTTAGTAAGAATGACATGGTGAAAGGATGAAGGAGTATGATTTTAGAAGTTATTGCAACGACTTTATCAGACGCTATTCAAGCGGAAGAAGTTGGGGCAGATCGAATTGAGTTGGTGACAGGAATTGCAGAAGGTGGGTTAACACCAAGCTATGCGCTAATCGAATCTGTCTGTACAGCAACAACTATTCCTGTAAATGTAATGATCCGCCCTCATAGTACATCGTTTTGCTATGATTCGTATGATATGAGAACGATTATAAAGGATATTCAAATCTGTAAGCAGCTTGGCGCAAACGGGATTGTATTTGGAGCATTAACAGCTGAAGGAAAGATTGATGAGATCTCTCTTCAACAAGTATTAGAGGAAGCTGGTCAGTTAGATGTTACCTTTCATCGGGCGTTTGATACAGCAGCAGACCAAGAAGAAGCTTTAGAGATTCTAATGAAATACAAACAAATATCGAGAGTGCTAACATCGGGAGGCAAGCAAGCAGCTCCTGATGCTACGATAGAGTTACAAGCACTCGTTGAAAAAAGTCGTGATTCTCACATTGAAATCCTAGCCGGTTCTGGTTTAACACTAATTAATACCGATTCATTTTTAAGTAAAGTGAATGTAAAAGAATTACATTTCGGTTCAGGTGTTAGAAAACATTCAAGCTTTACAAATCCCATCGATCAAAAGAAAGTGAAGAGTATTAAGAAAATAATGATGTATCACACATAATGTGAAACTTCCTTCAGTGGCAGTTTTTCTTCATCCCCACTCAAATAATTCCTGTCCTTTATAAGGAATGTTTGAGAATAATAAGGGGTTATTTCTTTTTATTTAAAATTATTTTTTCTCAAAAAATAACTCCGCATTAATATGATAAAAAATGAATTCCTGTGATTTTTTTCACTATGAGATGCTTTATCCCATTATAGTAGTAGTCTATAATGATAAAGCAACACCAACAGAATCATCCCAAATGTCGAATATGGATCAAAGTTCTTAATTATTAACCCATGTATCATATGTCTAAAAGATAATATATTTTTACTTTAATAATCTCTAAGCGTACTATTTATCAGGTGAAGAGCTCCTTCATGGCAAAATGTTGATGAATTTAATTTATCCCTTTATTTTATTAAAATGTTGAACCGGAATTACCTTTCGTACTATGTAGTAGTGTTTTAAGGAGGAAAAAACCAGCCTTGTCGGCTGGTTTTCATGCATATAATTGTTCTTCCTCTTGTCTAAAAAAGCTTTTCATCGCGTGGAAGACATCTGCTTTTTTCTTTAAAATAAAGTACCGAAAGAGTTCGTTATCAATGTTCTTATAAGCGGACATGAGCGTACTGTGACGGTTATACTGATTCACTTCCCCATATCCAAACATATTTGAAACCTTCATTAATTCTTCCACATATTTTAAACAACGAGCATTATCTGATGTTAAATTGTCTCCGTCTGAAAAATGAAAAGGATAAATATTAAACCGATCGGGATCATATTTATGATCGATTATTTCTAAAGCTTTCCGGTAGGCTGAAGAACAAATCGTTCCACCACTTTCTCCTTTTGAGAAAAAGTCTTCTTCCGATACAACTTTTGCTTCAGTATGATGAGCAATAAATTCAATCTCAACTGTCTCATACTTTGTACGTAAAAAACGAGACATCCAGAAGAAAAAGCTTCGAGCCATATATTTTTCCCAAACCCCCATACTTCCACTTGTATCCATCATTGCTATTACAACAGCTTTTGACTCCGGCTTGAGAACCTCATTCCATGTTCTAAACTTTAAATCCTCTTGTCTGATTGGGTGAAATCCAGGTTTACCACTTAAGGCATTTCGTTTAAATGCAGATTTCATCGTTTTCTTTTTATCAATATTCCCCATCAATCCAGTCTTTCGAATATCATTAAATTCGATATCTTCAACCTTAATTTCATCTTGTTCTTTCCTCTTTAAGTTTGGTAACTCTAATTGACTGAACAAAGCTTCTTCCAATTCAAGCATAGATACTTCAGCTTCATAATAATCTTCGCCAGCCTGATCTCCTGCTCCTTGCCCTTTTCCGGGACCTTTTTTAGAGTCAGACCCATCTCTAGCAACAACATCTCCAACTTGACTGTCTCCATCCCCTTGGCCAACATGCTTATTTTTATCGTAGTTATAACGGATTTTATATTCATCCAATGAACGGATCGGTATCTTCACAACGTCTCTTCCATTTGACATTACGATACTTTCTTCAGTGATTAAGTCAGGAAGATTGTTTTTGATCGCCTCTTGTACTTTCTCTTGGTGTCGTGCTTGATCATCATGGCCTTTTCGGTGGAGGGACCAGTCTTCCTGAGAAATCACAAACTGATTGTTTTCCGAATTACTCAACATATTCCCCTCCTTATGATTCACACTTTTTTCATTCCTGCATAAACTATCTCGAGTGCCTAAAGTGACTATTCCTACAAAACTTAGTGTCTAATTACTCTATACTATGCAGAAAACAAGAATTATTTACAAAAAATTCTGATAATGGTGTACTTGCCTAGCAGATTGGGACAAGCTTTTTATCCCATAATGATGATAGACCTGCTTTAAAGTACTCTTTCACCTGTTACTATTCTACATAGGGTAAAAAAGCCGCAAATAGCGACTTCTTACATTGAGTCTGGACTTTCTTTATACTGTTCAGCATTGTATGCTTCATTTAAAACAATAACAGCCGTTATAATATGCATAACCATCCCTACGAATGGAATCCATGCAATACAATTCGTGACTATTCCTACTATATTTCCTGCTTTCGGCTCGCCTTCTCTTGCAGAAAAAAAAAGAGCGGCAATGTGCATAAGAGTTAAAAAGATAAGCGGTGTCCAAAAAAAATAAAGTACGATAATTCCACCAATGACGGGAATCCCTACAATTGCTTCAGCCGTACCGGTAATCCACTTTAGAATTGTAGAAACTTTCATTTTATTCACTTGTTCCCCTCCCATTCCTCTAATTATCTCTTTACTAAAAAGGAAGAAATATTACTCCGTCACAATAATCAGCTTTTTCTGCCTAGTAACAATATATTTTATTCATCTGATAATTTGCCTCAAAAGCAAAAAAAAACATGCCTAGTTTTCACTAGACATTTAAAATAAATCTTCCTCACTATATTGCACAGGATCAGGCATCATATGATTTTCTTTTAATTCCTCATTCGTACGGAGACGCTCCATTTGCTTTCCTAATAACTTAATCTCTTCAAAATCCTTAGCCATCGACCCATTATATTGCTCTGTATCAGATAAATTAGTTTTTTTCTTCATATTCTCACCTCTCCCTTACGTTTCCCTTAATTGGCATTTTTAAACATACCCCCCTCCAATTATGGAGGGGGGTGTTCTTATCGATTTAATAAACTACCAACGTAACGAAGAAGCTCGTTTGCAGATGTCGAATTATACCCATGCTCATCAATGAGACGTGCAACCACTTCATTGATTTTCTTTAATTGCTGCTCATCCGGTGTTTTAGTAGACGTCGTAATTTTTACTACATCTTTTAAGTCAGCAAACAGCTTTTTCTGGATCGCTTCTCGAAGACGGTCGTGAGAATTATAATCAAACCGTTTACCTTTTCGAGCATAGGCAGAGATGCGAATAAGGATTTCCTCTCGAAAAGCTTTTTTAGCATTTTCCGAAATGCCTATTTGTTCTTCAATTGATCTCATTAGCTTTTCGTCAGGGTTTATTTCCTCTCCTGTTAATGGATCACGAAGCTTTGATTTATTGCAATACGCTTCTACATTATCTAAGTAATTATCCATTAAGGTTTTAGCTGACTCTTCATAAGAATAGACAAACGCTTTTTGTACCTCTTTTTTTGCGATATCATCGTATTCTTTACGAGCTAGTGAAATAAAATTTAAATATTTCTCCCGAAGCTCATTTGTAATAGAAGGGTGTTGGTCTAGTCCCTCTTTCAATGATCGTAATACATCTAAAGCATTAATAGATGAGATCTCTTTCCTAATAATAGTTGACGATATTCGGTTAATGACATAACGAGGATCAATTCCGCTCATTCCTTCATCTTGATATTCTTTCTTTAATTCCTCCAAATCTGCCGAATTAAATCCTTCCACACTCTCTCCATCGTACAATCTCATTTTCTTAATCGCGTCAATATCACCACGTTTAGGCTCTTTTAACCTTGTCAATATCGTAAACATGGCTGCCACTCTCAACGTATGAGGAGCAATGTGAACCTCAGAAACATCACTTTCATGAATCATTTTCTCATATATTTTTTCTTCTTGTGTCACTTTTAAATTATACGGAACAGGCATTACGATAATTCTAGAATGTAGTGCTTCATTTTTTTTATTAGAAATAAAGGAGCGATACTCTGTTTCATTCGTATGTGCAACGATCAGTTCATCAGCTGAAATTAAAGCAAACCTGCCAGCTTTAAAATTTCCTTCCTGTGTTAGTGATAATAAATGCCATAAAAACTTTTCATCACATTTCAACATCTCCTGAAATTCCATTAACCCTCTGTTTGCTTTATTGAGTTCACCATCAAATCGATATGCTCTGGGATCAGATTCGGATCCATACTCTGCTATTGTTGAAAAATCTATACTTCCTGTTAAGTCGGCAATGTCTTGAGATTTAGGATCAGAAGGGCTAAATGTCCCAATTCCAGTCCGTTTATCCTCAAGAAAGAAAACACGTTCAATGAGCACATCTTCAATTCTGCCACCGTACTCTTTTTCTAATCTCATTAAGTTTAAAGGTGATAAGTTACCTTCAATGCGAATTCCATATTCCTCATAAAATTCATCACGCAAATGATGTGGAATTAAGTGAAGTGGGTCTTCATGCATTGGACACCCTTTAATGGCATAAACAGCTCCACGGTCTGTTCTTGTGTAGGCCTCTAATCCTCTTTTTAGTAAAGCAACTAATGTGGATTTACCACCAGAGACAGGGCCCATTAATAACAAGATGCGTTTACGAACATCCAACCTTTTGGCTGCTGGATGGAAATACTCTTCAACTAATCGCTCTAACGCCTCTTCTAGACCAAATAGTTGATCGTTAAAAAATTTATATGTCCTTTTACTTTTATCCTCCTTGACTCCCGCATCTTTTATCATATGATACACACGTGAGTGGGCAGATTGTGCTACCCAAGGCTTTTGCTTTAATATTTCTAAATAGTCCCCAAAGTTCCCTTCCCACTTTAGCATTTCTTCTTCATCTCTGAATTGCTCAATTCTTTTTAATATATCCATTAGGACCTCCCCCTGTCACTTGTTGAGAGACGATTATTATACTGTATGCAATTCGTCCATCTAACATGATTAACCGATAGGATTTCTTTTTCATCAACCTCGTTATTATCGTTCACAGAATAAGAAAAATAGGCTATACTATAGGTTATTAAATACTTGTTTTATTTTATTGAAGGAGGTTTCCATATATGGGTACTCTTATTATTTTAGGTGTTTGTGCAGCATTCTTGACGGCAATCTTCACAGCTGGCTACGATAGCAAACCAGGTGTAGATAAGTAAGGAAAGCTAAATACAGACGATTATGTAATTAATAGAAGGAGCTTTTGGCTCACACCACTATGTTCCTTGAAAGTAAAAAAGCTGCCCATGGCAGCTTTTTTACTTTTTATTGTATCCTTTTTTCAACAAATACTCTTTTACATCCATCCTTTTTGGTACAGCAAGCATCGAAACCATTTGATCAGACCAGCCAGCTTTCCTTCTCCCATTTGTTCTTTTCTCATAATAGGCAGAAATTTTTTCATCATATTCAGCTATTTGCTGCTTCATTACTTGTTCTTCTATTTCATATACATTTTCATGATAAATATGTTCCTCTGGTAAACGTTGCTTATGGCTCGATGTATGATCAGGGTATCCAACACAAAGACCAAAAAGCGGGATTACTCTCTTTGGAAGTCCTAATATTTTATCGACTTCTGCTAAATGATTTCGTATACCGCCTATGTAGCAAATACCAAGTCCTAATGATTCTGCTGCAATGCTCATATTTTGAGCAGCAAGAGCTGCATCGATTGTTGCCACAAGAAATTTTTCTGTACTTTCAAGTGATTCTGTGACATCTTCTTGCTTCCATTCTCCCATCTTTTCATGACGATAAAGGTCCGCACAAAACACAAAGAAATGGCCGCTTTCTTCTACATAACTTTGTTCACCTGCTAACTTTGCAAGCATTTTTCTTTTCCCTGTGTCTGTTACACCAATAATAGAATAAGCTTGCACATAACTCGACGTAGAAGCAGCTTGTGCACTTCTAACTAATAATGAAATTTGTTCCTTTGTCAATTTTTCGTTTGTAAATTTTCTTATTGATCGATGATGTAAAATCGTTTCAATTGTTGAATTCATATGGATTACCCCTCTCCCCCATAATGGTTTATTGCTCCGTTTCAATCAGTTCCCCATGTGTATGAAGCAATTGCTGTAAACACTACATAAAATTCTTATTAAATCTCAATATTTAGGGTTGGTTTTTTTTAGAATCGTTGTAACATTAAGTAGAGGAAGTTGATTGATTAAGTTATTGACTGTAAGATCAATATACCATAAGGAGGAACACTATGCTTGAATGGATCTTAAAGCGATCTAAAATATTTCTCGTTTTATTCCTATTATTTGTTATCGTCGGTGTATTTACATTTTTTATGTTGCCACAACGAGAAATTCCTGAAACTACGGTAAATATCGGTACGATTAGTACTGTGTACCCGGGATCGACGGTACATAATGTAGAGCGCAGCATCACTAATCCATTGGAACGCAAGCTCGCTACAATTGATGGAATTGAGGAAGTTGTTTCTTCTTCTTCTGCAGGATTTTCATCGATTGTTGTGACAGTAGAAGAAGGAGAAAGTAAAAAAGAAGTGTTTAGCCGTGTTCGGCAAGCAATCTCAGATATTGCCCTCACCTTCCCAGAAGAAGCACTTGAACCTGAAGTAAATGAAACAACCGTTAACATGCCCATTGTTTCCTACCATATCACGAGTGAGAATCGAGATAATTTAACGAATCTCCAAGCAGAAATGAGCAGATGGCAGGAAGAAATTGAATCCCTTCCTGGTGTTGCAGCTGTTAGCATTAAAGGCGTAACCGATGAAGAAATTGTTATTGATGTAGATTCAGAAAAGTTAGCGGAAAATGGTTTAATTTTTTCTGATATTTTAACAGCATTAAATGAAGAATATTCCCCGACTCCACTAGGCAAACAGCAGGTTGATGATAGAATCGTCCAGCTGACGTTAGATCATTTCCAATCAGCTGAGGATCTAAAAAACGTATTGATTGGCTTAAACAATGAAGGGGCTGCTGTTTATTTAGACTCAGTTGGAGACATTTCCATTACACCTAAAGAAGCAATCGACTTCATAACCTTTGATGGGGAACCTTCAATATCCTTCACTGCGTTTGTAAAACCTGGTGAAGATATACCTACTGTAGACGAGCGAATTCAAGAGAAAATAAACGAACTAGCCCCTTCACTACCAAATAATGTCACCTTAAAACCATATTACTCTCAAGCTGAACTTGTTAATGATATATTCAAAGGACTCTTTCAATCTCTTGTAATTGCGATTATTGCAGTCGTCATTACCTCTTCATTAGGCTTAACACTATCTGGGGCAGTTGTTGTAGCAGTGGCTATTCCTATATCCGTACTGATTGGGCTTATTCCGCTTCCATTTTTCGGTGTTGATTTAAATCAAATATCTGTAATTGGAGCCATTATCGCGTTAGGGATTTTAGTTGACGACTCAATCGTTGTGAACGATAATATCCAGCGGAGATATAAAATGGGTGAAAATGCACTGACAGGGGCTGTCAATGGTGTGAAAGAAATATGGGTATCCATCGTCACATCCTCACTTGCGATTGTGTTTACCTTTTTACCTTTAATATTTCTTTCAGGAGGCAACGGAGCTTTTATTCGAGCTCTTCCAACTGTATTAATTACAACGATTCTTGCCTCAACCATTATCGCTTTAGTCCTTGTTCCAATGATACGATTTAGACTATATAAACGTTCGAATAAATTAGTCTCACAGTCACCTGGATTATTGGGGAAGCCTCTAAATAAACTAGCCGATTTTTATGCGGATACGGTCGTAAAGAAAACAAGTAAACGACCATTTCTAGTTTCAATCGGTGGGTTGACTGTCACACTGGCTATTTTTGCTTTAATCGCGTTTACACCATTTGAATTTTTCCCAGCTGCTGATCGAAAAGAAGTGACGATAGATGTAACCCTCCCTATTGGAACCACATTAGAGCAAACAACAGAAACATTAGCGGAAATAGAAAATATGCTTTTAACAGATGAAGGTGTATACGAAACAAGTGTTTTTGCTGGAAGTGGCTTACCAAACTTGTTTAATAGCTCCTTGCCAATATCAGGTGAAAACACAGGCCAAATCGTGGCCAGGGTTGATCGTAAGAAGCAAACAGCACAAGGGCTCATTGATGAATGGACCATTCTACTACGAGAAAAGTATAGTCAGGCAGAGATATTTTTATCTACAATTGAACAAGGACCTCCTTCTGGTGCACCTGTTACAGTGACAATATCCGGTCCCCAAATGGAGAAGTTAATCGAACTTAAAGATGACATTACTTCAGAAATTGAACAGCTCGGGTCAAACTTTGTCGTCGATAACGTCGGTCCTCCACAACCAACGGTTCAATATGTACCAATAAGGGAAAATCTGGCATTATACGATATAACCATGAAAATGATATCCGACCGAATCCGACTAGCTACTGATGGCTTCCCACTTGCCTCGTTAGATGATGGTGTAGTACGTCGAGATATGAACATTTTCTTAGATCGTGTGGTCGAAGAGGAAGTGAATCTAAACAATTTAACCATTCCTTCACATGGACCTTTACAAGGGGAGCCACCTACCTTATTAGCACTTGATACATTATTATCGACAGAAACGACTGAAAGCTTACAACGGATTCCTCATGTTGATGGGAATAGAGCCATAACGGTTAGAGCCTTTCCTGGCGATGTACAAAACTTTAAAAATGCAGTGACCGAAATTGTTGAGAGGAAGCGTACCGAGATAAACGAAAATGACTATAAGATTGCCATTGGTGGAGAAAACCAGGCTCAAAATGATTTTTTTGCTGAAATTACCGTGTTATTCATTATCGTCATTTTCCTTGTTTACTTACTCATCGCATTCCAATTCAATTCACTCTCTTTGCCTTTCCTTGTGCTAGTCGCGGTCTACTTAGCCATTGCCGGAGCAATCCTTGGATTATTCGTAACACAGACACCAATAAGCTTCTTAGCGGTTATGGGAATGGTTTCATTAACGGGAATTGTCGTTAGAAATTCCATTGTCTTGATAGAATTTATCGAGCAAGCTAGTAGGAACGGAATGTCAATAACGAATGCTGTAGTTGAATCAGCTCGTGCTCGCATTCGACCGATTCTTTTAACCGCCTTGACATCCGTCGTAGCCCTTATTCCGGTAGCACTTAGTGGGGATGCTTTATTCAAGCCACTTGCAGTCACAATTATTTCAGGCGTTATGTTCTCAGCATTATTGACACTCTTAATTGTCCCAAACCTCTACCTAGTCTTTAACCGTTTTAGAAGAAAGTAACATGTACGTGGAGATGAATGATGATAAAGATTCCTTGTAAGCATCAAACTAGTTCGAAATAAACCTAAAAAGCTTAATTTTCTCAATGAGAAATTAAGCTTTTTTAAATGCTAATCTTTACTTCTACAGCCAGTAGTTCTTTTATTGCTTCGGAATCAGGCGCCCTGATTGTCTCTAATAAAGCTGCTCCCTATACCCTTTACTTAAACGTGCTGAAATGGCTTCTTCGCTTGCACCAGGAAGCTTAGCATGATCAGCTAAAATTTTTGCAGCAGTCGGTACTTCAGTTGGCCATGATTCCCTTTCCCATAAACGAGAACGTTTAAAAGCCTTCGCACAATGGATAAAACATTCTTGCACCTCAACACAAATGCCTACTATCGGCCATTTCCCTTTTACCGCCATCTTTTCTAACAGTACTTCATCTTGAACTAAGGTAGCTTTCCCATTTACTCTTAGCGTTTCCCCTAAACCTGGAATAAGGAAAAGCAACCCTACATGAGGATTTGATAATATATTTCTTAAGGAGTCCATTCGTTTATTACCAGGTCTCTCAGGGATAATCATTCGCTTATCATCCAATATATAAACGAACCCTGGTGCATCCCCACGTGGAGACGTATCACAATCCCCCTCCCGACTAGCTGTAGACATCACTAAAAAAGGAGACTTTGCAATAAAGTCTCGACAATGATGGTCAATGTGGTTAATCACTTTTCTTTGGACAAGCTCACTAGGATAACCGAGTAGCGCTTGTAGCTCTTCTTCTGTTTGTATTCTATACATTTATTTTCCTCTCTTCAGACAAGTTAATCAAAAGTCGAGCTTTTTAAAGGACGACTTTTGATTATTCACAGTAAAACGCATTACGAAATGGACACCCCAACTACTTGATCAGAAAATATAATCATCTCACTCATTTTTATACTACTGTCAAGATTTGAGAACGACCTAATGGTTACATCTTTTAAATGAATTGGTCCGGTTACATGAAAGGCCATCATGTCAGACGGGATTTTGTTTAATTCATCACTAAAATCATCAAGGCCAAACTCAA
Organism: Bacillus spongiae; assembly: GCF_037120725.1. Taxonomy (NCBI): domain Bacteria; kingdom Bacillati; phylum Bacillota; class Bacilli; order Caryophanales; family Bacillaceae; genus Bacillus; species Bacillus spongiae. The sequence goes on along the minus strand of NZ_JBBAXC010000003.1, from coordinate 69,395 downwards.
GAAATGTTTTTCTTTTCTCTTCCGTTTCAAAAAGGTTAATGGTCCCCTCTAAGAGATTAGTGTGAGTCAAAATGACTATATTTCCTTCTTTGTTTATGATTTCTTCTTCCGTTATTTCTCCCCTATCAAACTGCTTCTTTAAGTCTGCCAAGTGTGTAACCATTGCTTTTTTATAATCCATCGCTTTATTGATATTTTTCAATTCTAGCATCAAGCTATCACCAACTCTTCGTTTATTCTTCCACCAACTCAAACTAGGAAAAGGAATTCGTAGTAAAACTTTCTATTATAGATAGGGTTTCTTCATTTTATTGAATTAATTGAACAATTTCTTCAGCAATAGAAACAACGCCTGCAGGCATTTGATTAATCATGACTGTTACGTACAATCCGGAATCTAAAAATTTTAATGTAACGGCTTCAAAACCATATATTCCACCTTGATGACCAATGGCTTGAACATTGTCTTCCAATACATACTTATGCACACCTAATCCATAATACTGGTTTTCTTCGTTTATTGGTTGAAATACAAACATTTCGTTTAATGACTCTTCAGATAATATGTGTCCTTCAAAAATAGCCTTTACCATACTATTTATCTCAAGAGGAACCGATATAAGAGCTCCTGCCGTCCAAATAAGAGAAACATTGAGCATAGAGAATTCCGCATTAATTTCTTCCGTTAATTCACTAAAGTCGTTTGTTACTTTTGAATGTCCTATAGCATGAGGTCCATCAACAGCAAATTCATGAGGGAAATACGTATTTTGTAAATTTAATGGAGAAAATATATAATGATTCAAAGCTTCTTGAATCGAGACACCCGTACATTTTTCTATAATCATCCCAAGTAATATATACCCTGAATTGCTGTAATTATAGTCTTGACCTGGTTCAAATTGAAGGTTATCTTCCCCAATTTTTTGAATCAGTTCAGTGGGAAGATACTTTGTATTTAAATCCGATACAGCATGCTGAATAAATTTAGTCCCTTCTTCATCACTCCAAATATAATCTGGCAATCCACTTCGGTGATTAAGTAATTCCCGAATTGTCACTTTATCAGCTTTCAGTAGTATGCCTGGCAAATGCTTTTCAATCGTATCTTCAAGATGAACGATTCCTTGTTCTTGAAGTTTAAGGATCAATGTGGCGATTAGGATTTTAGTAATACTTCCTGCTCTTAGGCGATCAGTAACTACTAAAGGTTCATTTGTAGAAATGCTGCGAACACCTGTTGCAGAAGTAATGGTTCGATTAGAAGAATCCGATATACAGATGGAAAGGCCTGGTAGTTGACGTTGTTTACAAATATTTTTAATCACATCATGTAACTGTACCTCATTCATTAATTTCACCATGAATCATCCTTCCGAAATAAGTTAATTTCATTATAAATGCCTCAAGGAGAAGTAGATTCCGTCTTAAGGGTGATTTTTTCTGCACCTCAAGACTAATTGTCTATTTCTTTTGACTATCACATTGACTAATTTATATGCTTTTCTTTTTCTAGGAATGCAAATGAAACTCTCAAATGATGTTTCATTTACTACTTGATTGAAATCGAAGTGAAAGACACCTCCTTATTTAAATTCTGCTTTTATAATGGAATACATATATAAATCATCGAATTTTCCGCGAGTATATTCATAATGTCTTAGTAAACCTTCCCTAATAAACCCTTGTTTTTCTACTAGTTTTTGAGATGAAATATTTGCAGGTTCTATTAAGGCTTCAATCCTTTCCAATGAAAAGTGGGTATAACCATAGCGAAGAACGGCATTCAACGCTTCGCCTGCTATCCCTCTCCCCCAATAATCTCTGTTCATTTCATATCCAACTTCAGCACGATAATGTTTCATTTGCCTGTTTAAAAATCCACAGCTTCCAATCACCCTACCCTCATCTTTTAGAGTAATGACCCACCTAATACCTGTACCTTCATTATAGATGGAGTTATACCAGTTAATTTCATCCCAAACGTCTTCTATCGTTTTGAAAGGCTCTAATCCCATATGATTGACAACTTCTGCATCAGACAAGTAAATAAGCATGTCTTTGGCATCATCCTTTGCTGCTGCTCTTAAATATAGTCTTTCTGTTTCAATAATTGGAAACTCTTTATTTGTCATTTTTTTCACTTCTCCCTCTTTAAGATCATTTTTCGAAAATACTTAATAAGATAATAAGCCTTACCGTTCTCCATACAATTTATCGGTTGTATATAGAGAGAGGCTTCCCCTACTACCAATTATTTCAAAATAACTGTCTTTTTTTCAAATGTCTTTGAATTTGATAGTTTATAAAAGAAATAACGCCACAATGCTTATATAAAAGAGATGATGCTTCAGTCTCTGGCTATCTATTAAAATGAAAAATGGTACAAATTATAGCTCGCCAAGGAATAAGTATTGTTATTAATAAGTACAGCTCAATAACTTTAAAAAAGAAAACAAAACGTCAAGTAACCCAAAATATAATGTATTCTGGGTTACTTGACGTTTACTTAAAATAAATGTTTTGTAGAATAATTATTGAATTACCTGTTGAATATCTGCTCCAGCAGTCAAAATACTTCCTTGTCCTTCTTGGAATCCAGCTGGATAAATGGTTGTTCTAAGCCAGTCTGCAGATGTACTAAAGGAATGTGATACTGTATAATACTCCCATTCATTCGTGATATCGAACGTTGTAGCATAATCATTATCTCCATTGCCACCATCATTATTTCCCTGACTTCTCATACGTAAAGTGACAGACTGTGAAGGTGAACCATCTGAAGTTTTTAGCCATACACCAAAGGTATACGTATTTCCATTGGGGTTTATATAAATGGTTTGGTTTACATAGTCTGTAGTATTAGCTCCATTTGCTTTTACTTCGACTACCGCTTTTCCATTGTATGTTTCCCCTGTTTTCTCACTTGTCGTATTGTTTGAATGATTAAATGTGTCAACACTTAGAGAAACATTCACATCTTCTCCAACTAAAGACCATCTATTTACCTCACCAGCATTTAAAAGCTTAGTAGACCCTTCCCATAATTCGACCTGATTTAAAAACCAATCAATGGAAGATGGTCGATAGTCATCATTTCTGTGCAAGAATACACTCGGGGCAAACTCTTCTGCATAATCTGCTGCAGATTCATAATCTTCAGTAGTTAAATCAATAACATCGTTACTTGAAGGAGCATTTACATGATCATTATTTTTAAACCAGCCTTTACCTGGACTAAATGTTGGGCTATTAGAACTTTTTCCCCATTTCCCTTCAAACTGCTGAGACCAATGATATAAACTATTATTGGTCTCATAACTTAATAGTTCGAAATTTTGACTAATATCCCATACTCGACCAAGATCGGTCTCCTCAGGTAAAAGGGCAGAACCAAAAGCATCGTCCCTCGTAATATCACCCGCGTAATTATAGTTTGCATGTGAATTTATACCTGAATACATAATAGGTCTCTCTCTATCGAGTACTGTCCAAGCTGTACTGTGCATATCTTGTCCATCTGTACTATTAATATCCGTTTTTAATAATACAAAATTCTTTGTATCTGTTCCAATTGATACGTTAGGCTTCACAGCTGAAGCTTGTTCAGAAATTTTAGTTGTATCTTTGAAATTTTTACTTATATAAAGTTTTCCTGTCGACTGATTTTCATGTGCTTCAATGATAGTTCCATCATTTGCTAGAGTGACAGATGAATTTGATCCACTATCATATCGATCACCGTTGAAATCTCCTTGATCCCAGTTGACTTTTGTCCCTGAATTATTTATTCGGCCAGTATATTTATATAATGTGCCGCCACTTTCATTTTCATGCGTTTCAACAACATCCCCATCGTCGTTTACTGCTATACTAGAACGCTTACCATTATCGTATTTACGAGAGGAATTCCAGTTAATAGCACCGCCGACAACCTGACCCGTTCGTATATATAAATTACCACCACTTTGGTTTTCATGCGTCTCAACAACTACTCCATCATTTGTCACATCAATAGTCGTATTCTTCCCACTATCATATCTATCCCCGCTATTATCTCCATCGTTCCATTCTACTGTTGTCCCCTCAATCTTTCCAACATAGGAATATAGATTAGGTGAGATGGAAGACTCACTTTGATGAGTCGCAATCACGGTACCATCATCTAATAAAGCGGCTGAAGGGTTTTTCCCTCCGTTTTCATATCTACGAGCTCCATTCCATTCAATCGTACCATTAGATTTTATACTACCCGTCTTTACATATAGTTCTCCACCTGATTCTGACTCATGGACCTCAACAACTTGTCCATTGTTATTTACATCAACTGAAAAGTTCTTTCCATCAGCATATTGTTCACCATCACCGATAGGGGCAAACGGAGCAATAGCTGCATTTGAAAGGTTCCATTCAGAGCCTTCATGTTGACTATATTTTGCATCAATAATTTCGTTTTTGTTTTTATCAATTATTAACTGAAGACCTTCCCAATCTCCCTCATGACTACCCAATCCTAGTGTAATAACACCATTATAAGGATAAAAAAACCTGTAGTTAATCCCTACTTTATCACCATATTCTAAAACTTGTGTATACGCCTTTGCTGAAGACAGATTTCCATTCCTTGTACTATTATTAACGATATCAAGATTTTGATCACTTGTTTCTGCTGCAGCTATATTAGATGAAAATGGCGACACTATCAAGGCTGCCAGCGTGAATGAGCTAATCGTTTTTTTAAAGTTCATTTGGAACCCTCCTGTGGAATTAATTATCGACCTAACCATTTCCAAAAACGATAAAGACATTAAGAATGTGAGCACTAACTATAATATATAACAATTCACTACGGCAAAACAATACAATTCTATTGTTTTATCTGTTCTTCAAGCATAATGACCTTTTGTCACATTATCCTCTTCCTACCTCCTGTTTTGAACTTGTTAATAATGGTAACGAAACTATTAAACTACACCTATCAAACCAACTTCATTTCCGAATTTTGTTTGTCGCCTCCTTTAATAAAAAGTGTGTGATGTGTTGAATCCGATGAAATTTGTCGTGGTGTGTGGCATTTCTTAACATAATTTACTTGCCAAATATTAAGGGTGAATTCGTTTTCCCTTAAGGTTAATTATGTTAGTTAACATAAACTATCATAGGTAGATGTAGTAGAGTTCCTAAATTAATTGAACCATACAACAAAAAACGAAACCATCCTACGAAAACCTGATTTTTTCGAACAAAAAGAATATACTAATTTTTCAATTTATTTAATATTACTTTTTTATTAGTTACTTAGTTGTTGTTTTATTACATGATAACGTATAAAAATAGGATATTTTACACAAAAAACCATTATCAATTTTTCCTGAGCAACTCTTCCATAAGGTTGCCGTCTAGAACTATTTTCAACATTAACTTTCCCTTACAAAAGAATCGTAAAGTCATTGATAGAATTTTAATTTATAAGATATCTCATATTTAGATAATACTTGCTTTCATATACATGTTTAACACTACTGCTAAAAAACGCAGCTTTTTATTCAAATTTACAATCTCATCCACTATTAGAGTAAATCAAAATAGGATACCGAGGGGTCATATTTTAAATAAATCCGTTATCTTTTTCCTAGAGTCAATCTCTTGAACTGTATGAAGTACCTTCTGCATCACTTTCGTACATGGAATATATTCTTTGTCATTACAGAGTTTTGACATTGTGCTACGGGATAAATCGCTTTTCTTCATAAAATCTTCTTGTTTAATCCCTTGTGAATCTAACCATTTTCCAAAGGTGGAACGAGTTTTCATTTGTTTATTCACCACTTTTCCCTCCTAAACGTTATTCGCTACACAATTCCCGTGAAAAAGCCCAGAAGATTATTTTTGTCACAGGTGAAGATCTAATCCTTTCTCCTCCACTACCAGTCTACTATACTCACTAGTTATGATATATCACCTCCTTAATAACATAATAGAGTATGTACATGGTGTTAGTATGATTGTATGCACACCGATTCGTCAACTCTCCATAATTAAATTAAGGGGGAAGTGTCGGGTATGGGATCAAAATTCAGTTGTTAATGATTGCGAAGGTTTTAGGAGAATGGTAGTCGAACTTTAGCACTCTGGACATCTATCAGAAGGAATCCAAAGTTTGAGGTTTTAAACTTAACGAACTATCGTTATTCAAAAGATCCACAATTTTTTGATACAATGTGTGTAGTTAAAAATTTGGGGTGATGATCCATGAAGACAGAGCGCTTACTCGCCATTGTTATTAAACTCTTGAATCGGAAAAAGATGACAGCAAAAGAGCTGGCGGATTATTTCGAGGTATCCGTCCGAACGATCCAAAGAGATATGGAGTCCATTGAACTAGCGGGGATTCCTATCGTTTCAGAAAAAGGTCTAAACGGTGGTTACTCCATTTTGGAAAGCTTTAAGATTCATAATAGCTACTTTAATAACGTAGAACATCAACTTCTTATGACAGCGTTAGACGGTGTGTATAAAGCCTATGACGATAAGAACTTAAAAAACATCATAGAAAAACTTGCAACCATAAAAATGAGCCAACCAACTTTAGATTACCCATCTCTAATTCTCGATTTTAGTAATTGGGGACCTGAATTTAAAAGGCAAGATAAAATGAATGCAATTCAAAACGCCATTGATAACAAGCAGGTCATTCATTTCCAATACATCGATATCAATGGAAATTTCACTTCACGCGAAGCTGAGCCGATTTCCCTTATATTAAAAATCAATAAGTGGTATGTATATGCATTCTGTAACCTACGAAAGGATTATCGGTTGTTTAAAATAGGTAGAATGCATGACGTACAAATTACAGACAGAAGGATTGACCCAAATAGAAAGGTACCGCCATTCGACTTTACTCATGATGAATGTGAAAGAATCATGTTACGGCTCAAGTTCCAAAAACAAGCGCTCAATCAACTGGAGGATTATTTCGACCTTGATCGCTTGGAATTCCACGAAGATGGGTTCATCTATGTCACTGAATATTATCCTGAAGATGAATGGGTTTATGGTATGATTCTACATTTCGGAGACCAGGTGGAAGTACTCAAACCGGAGCACATTCGATCCATCATCAAGGAGCGAGCAGAAAAAATCTTTAAAAAATATACGTAATTACGACATAATGGTGTCGTATTTCCTTTCCTATAATAAGCTTAGACCTTATTATTTAGGAGGAATGAAAATGAACCAACCCGTATGTCAAAGTTGTGCAATGCCAATGGAAAATGAAAAATTATTTGGGACAAATCAAGATGGATCCAAGAATGAAGAGTACTGCGTATATTGTTATAAAAATGGAGTATTCACTGCAAATGTCACGATGAACGAAATGGTGAACATCTGTGTCCCTCACCTCGTTGAGGAGGGCATGAAGGAAGCTGAAGCTCGAAAAATGATGGAAGGCGTTTTACCAACATTAAAAAGATGGGCGTAATCCTGAAGAGACGGAACCTTCCTCGTTGAGGTTCCGCCTTTTATATTTCTTTTTCTCAACTTTACGTTTATTTTTTCCTTCTATTAATCTAAATAGAACTGCACACAAGTAATTAACGCAGTGCATTAATTACGTTTTGAAAAGAACAAAGTGAACTTCTAATGGTATTTTATCGATTTCTATGATACTAGTGTTATTGTAATCATAAAGGTTGTCCTAACAATAAATTGTTGGTTTGAACCTTTCCATGAATCAAAATGAAGTTACTCCATGAAGTTACTCCATGAAATTGCCTATAAATAGAGAAAAACGTGGTGAAATTAATTAATTTTCGTCAATGATAAATTTTCTAAAATAGATATGACTTAAATTAAAAACTGTTTAATAAGCCCTTCTCCCTTAACAAATTCTACCTTTGTATAACAACCATTTATTATAGACATCTGCGGTGGCTTGTGACCAATGTCAACATCATAAATTACAGGTACATCCAGGCTTGAAAGAGCATCGCTTAAAGCATCAAAAAAAGTAAAGTCAAAGACATCACTATATCCTTCTGGTCTGCCTATTAGAATCCCCTGACAAAATTGAAACCAACCATTGTATTTCATTTGCCAAAGAGTCCTATAAATATCTGCTGCATTCATGTCACAACTATCAAAATACCAAATAATACCTTCCTGCTTATATTTTTCTATGAAGTCTCTTATAGGAAGAAAAGGAGTACCAATTAATTTACAAACAGTATCCATACATCCACCAATAATTCTTCCTTCGAATGTTAGATACTCCTTTTTTTCTAATGACTTCCATAGTACACTTTCAGTCAAATTTAACATTGGTATATCTGTATTGTTGAAGTTAATCCTATTGTTTTGGAATAGAGAATAACTTTTCTGTGAAAAGTGTTCATCTTTTTTTAAATTTAGCACTTTCAAGGCATTCATTAATGAACGGTCTACTGGAGTATAACCAAAGTCCATAAAAACAGGACCACTTACAGAAGCAAAGCCTGTATTTAATGTAAATGGTAACAATAAGGTACTGATATCTGAGTATCCTAGTATCCATTTCGGCTCGATTAGTTCTTTGAAGTTAAGATAGGGGAGTATTTCCATAAGGAATTCCCCTCCGCCACTTGGTATAATCGCCTTTACTTGACTATTATTATATAACTGAGTAAACTCTATCGCTCTCTCTCTTGCTGTTGTGCTTCTTAGCTTATTATTTCCACGTACTGATTTGGTAAATGTTACTTCATACCCCAATTCGCTTAATTGCGAGACAGCATTTTGTAGTTGCCATTCATATTCAGATGTAACACCAGACGATGGTGATGTAACTCCGATTAAGTCACCTTGTTGTAAAGGCAATGGATAAACAGTCATAACCATTCACTCCCTCTATTAATCATTTAACTTAAATATAGATTCAACCGTTGACCTCTCTTCCTTATCTATCGTTTCAACAACTATTTCTTTTACATTTGTTTTGAAGCTAGTTTCAAAACTCACTGTATCTATTATCCCCTTCTCAAAGTCTGTTTTATTATTGAATCTACCAACAGTTATATGAGGAATATAAGTAACTCTTTTATATAAAAATTCCTGTAGTATTCCAGAGTACAGTTTATCGTGCAATCTAATAATTGTGTCATTTCCCACTTTTACATTAAGAAACAGATAAGTTTCATCTGCTCCCGTTATTCCCTGTAAGTAAATATCAAATGACTTCTCCTTTTTTAAAACCTCTGTTATATGATCATTCATCTGATTAGAACTCAAATTGCTAATGAAAGGAAAAACTAATGTGATATGTGGTGGAATCAGGTCATGTAGTGGATCATATTTTCTTCGTAGTTTATTAATCTCATTTCCGTTTTCTAGACTTGGAAAGATACATATAGATCTCTTAATCATAAGAATCACCTCTAAAAATAATAAAAAACTCTCATCCCTAAGAGACGAGAGTTATCCCGCGGTACCACTCTAATTGTTAAATTACCACTTATCTATATAACGAGACTAACCCCGTCTTTTCCTACTAGTTTCAGAAAAGCCTCTCGGTAGTGCGATTCATTAAATGTACTGCATTAGGCTCCAACCTTCCCTAATTCGCTAAATCAGTCCATAAAACTACTCTCTACTTCATTGAGTTATTATATAATTGTTAATTTTATAAACTTTAACATACTACCTATTACTTTTCAATATAGAATCATCTATACTTTTATGGTTCACTACCTGTCCGTAATGTAAATACCTTCCTTCTTATATCTGCACTTTTTTAACATATAAAACAGTATAACGTTTCAACATATCACCTATTCCTTGAATAACCCTATTGTCAATTAACCGTTCTTTAAATATTTTCTTTCACTGAACCCCCCTTTACAAAACATAAATGGAAAAACGTTGTGATTTTATTTCCTATTCAAAGCAAGATATTTTACAAATAATACACTTCTGCTCCTATATTAGCTTGTTTCAAATTGGTCAATTTGATGTAACAACTAAACAGTACTCCTGCATATCAACTAATACTTGAATTGTTCCTTATTGGTAAAGTAATAATTTAGTGAGAGGTTAGTAATGAGTTTTCCCCATATTGTTTTCATTCACTAAAGTTCCGTTAAGAGTCTTTTTCTCAAATATGACGTCTGTATTCTTTTATGATGTGAAGTGTTAGTTGCCTTATAACTCAAGTATAACTTGATAGACACAGCCACATTTATGGAGCTAAAATAACATTACAAATTAATGGGAGGTTGATATGAATGTTTGATATTAAAAAAATTGGAAGACAGCTTGCACATTTAAGAAAGGGCAATGAAATTACTCAACTACAACTGGCAGATAAACTAGGGGTTAGTGCTCAAGCAATTAGTAACTGGGAGCGCGGCGAAACGATGCCTGATATATCTAAACTACCGGAACTTTCTCAAATATTTGACGTTAGCATTGATGAAATTCTCGGTTATGAGAAGGGAACAAAGCTATTGAAAAATATAATTGATGACAGAGATATTTCTTTAGAACAAAATGAAGTATCTGTAGAAGAATTTATAAATATTGCACCATTAATCCAATTTGATAAAGCTGACACATTTTTTTATAAGCTTAAAGATGAACTAACATTAAATGATATTGCTTCTCTCACTCCTTTTTTAAGCGAGTGTGTAATTGATGAGTATGCTAAGGAAGAGTTTGAGAGGAATGGAATCGAAACTTTAGCACCTCTTGCTCCTTATATAAGTAAAGAAGTAATCGATGAGTGTGTACTGAGAGAATTTGAGAGGAATGGAATCAAAACTTTAGCACCGCTCGTTCCTTATATAAGTAAAGAAGTGACCGATGAGTGTGCATTGAAAGAATTTGAGAGAAATGGAATCGAAGCTTTAGCACCTCTTGCTCCTTTTATCAGTAAAGAAGTAATCGATGAGTGTGCACTCAAAGAGTTTGAGAGGAATGGAATCGAAGTTTTAGCACCGCTTGCTCCTTTTATCAGTAAAGAAAGTTTAATTGAGTTTACCAAAAAAAGTTACAATGAGAATGGAATAGCCTCCATAATATCTATTTGTCCCTTTATCGATAAATCACTAATAAATGAACTCGCCTTAGATGCCATTTCTAAAAAAGGAATATCTGAAATATTGCCAATTATGCCCTTTGTAAACCAAAATTCGATCAATAATTTAGTGAAAAGACAAAATAATTAGACACCTTTTACAAAGCGCTACCTATACCATCTGTCTTTACATTCAGGGCATACATTTAGTATTGATGACATTAGTAAAGTCCAATTTCTCAGAATTGAAATTGGACTTTTTTATTTAATGTTATTCATAAATTTATATAAATTCGCATCGGATTTGATTATCTTAAGAATTACAAACTCTTTATCATCTTTATTTTTTAGATTGATTTCATACAGGTCATCTTTATTCATTTAGTATAAAATGGAGTTAACAATAAATTTTACCAAAATGATAGGGAATTCATTCATTATCGAGAAGTATTCACCTAAATGAAAAGAATCTAGCTTGTCGAGAGCATATTCCAAATAATTTGCTTCTTCCTCTTCTCAAGAAAAAGGAATTTCAATTCGTTTAGTGAATATCTTGTATTTTTGAATATCATTTTTTTAATCATTCTTATAGCTTTAACATGGACTGTAGTATAGTGACCTAACGGAGTACGAGGTGAATCTATTGAATCGTTGGAAGTTATTTAAACAAAAGAACTTTGTCCTATATTGGCTTGGGTACCTATTTTCTGCTTTAGGGGATGCCATATTTATCTTAATCACATCATGGTTTATTGTGCAGAAAACTGGTTCTGGAGTAACAATGGGTACTTTTCTATTATTTGTTGGTGTCCCAAGGGTAATATTCATGATAATCGGCGGAATTGTTGTCGATCGAGTTTCCCCGAGAGCTGTGATGTTTTGGTCTGATTTATTAAGAGCAGTGATATTATTTATTTTTGTGTTTTTATCCATTATTAACAACCTACATGTACCTATTCTCTTTAGTTTAGGGGTAGCTTTTGGGATTGTCGACGCCTTTTACTGGCCATCCATTACGGCAATGAGGCAAAGAATAGTGGATGAACATCACTATACCCAGTCAAATAGTGTCCTCACAGCCACGTGGCAAGCTTCCGCTATTTTGGGACCTCTACTAGGTGCGGGAATAATTGGGCTAATAAGCTTTACTTTTGGCTTTGGTGTAACGGGGTTATTCTTCTTACTATCTGCTCTAACATTATTCTTCTTAAGACTTAAACCAAAGAAATCTTTGGTTAAGCAAGAAAAGCAAAAGAATATTATGACTGAGCTACTAGTAGGAGCGAAGTTTGTGTTAAGTAACCGATTATTGCTTGTCATTATTATCACTGCGTTGTTTGGTAATGCTGCAATGAGCACAATTACAGTTGGTTTACCATTCTTAGCTAAAGAATATAAGGTTGGTGCAGAAGGGTTAGGGCATATGTCTGCTAGTCTAGGAATTGGTGGAATGATCATGTCTGTTCTGCTAGCAGTTGTTATCGTAATAAAGAAACCGCACCCTCGACTCATGATGGCCGTACTATTTGCTCAAGGAATGTTTATTCTATTCATCGGATATACTCAAAACCATTGGCAAGTAGCTCTCCTAATTGGGCTAATAGGTGGAGCAGGAGCAACCCTCGGCATTTTAGAGCAAAGTATATCACAGAGCATCATCCCCCAGCATTTAATAGGGAGAGTGTATAGCGTAATTTTAGTCGTTGCGCAAGGTATAACGCCACTTGCACAGGCTCTTAGCGGCTGGCTAATTGATGTAATAGGTGTTCACCAAATTTACTTAATCGGTGGACCAATTCAAGTGGTTGCAGCAGGTATTGCCTTCTTCCTTCCCGTTATTGTTTATTACGATCAAAAGCCTTTTAAACAAACTACGACATCTTATTCGAATATACAATAGGAACAGCAATTATACTTATTTATGGGGTCATAGAGCATGAATTGAAGAGCAAAAAGAGTTATCGAACAGAAAGGAAGGGGAAAACAAATGGAAATGGAAAAGCAAAGAAGGAAAATGACAAACCCGCAACTTATATTTCGGAGTATTATATTCGGAATATATAGTATCATAGGAAGCTTTCAAGTATTATTTTCACCATACTTTTTCGTTCGAAGTGTAATGCTTTTTTCAGTTATAATTTCTTCTATATGTATAGGTGCGCTAATAAGGGAGTTTTTCTTGTTTAAAGAACAACAAGAATTATAGAATAAGTAGTCCCTTTTAAAGATCTATTATCATGAAATAGGACAGGTTGTAGACTTAACTTAAATAAGCAAGTGCGGGTCTTAATAAATAGTGTGTAACAAGTTGTATTTTATGAACAAATGTAGATGTTCTTTTCATTTACGTCAGTGCATTATTAAGATAAGATTTCTCTAATATTCAGGAAAAGGGGGAAAATAAAGTGAAGGAATTAGAAATTAAAGAACTTACAATACCAGTTGAATTTAATGGAAAAATCGATTATATCCACCCAACACTCATTATTCAAGATAAGGAATTGACTCTTGTTGATACGGGATATGCGGGATTTTTGCCACTAATTGAACAAGAGATTATTCGTCTTGGACATGATGTAAAAAATTTAAACAATATTATTATTACCCATTATGATGATGACCATATTGGTTCATTATTTGATTTTAAAATGAACTATCCTTCGGTGAACATTATCAGTAGTGAGGTTGAAGCAAAGTTTATAAGTGGGAAGGTTAAATCAGAAAGGCTCATTCAAGCAGAACAGCTGATTCAAACCATGCCTGAATCAGAAAGAGAATTTGGGAAACAGTTTATTAAACAATTAAAGAATATAAAGCATTTACCTGTTAATAAAACCGTGAAGGACCACGACATGATTATGGATAATCAATGTCAAATTATATCTACACCTGGACATACTTCAGGACATATTTCATTATTTTTTCCAAATATAAATTGTGTAATCACCGGCGATGCTGCTGTAAATCATCAGGATACATTAATCGTCGCAAATCCACAGTTTTGCTTAAATATGGATGATGCAACAAACTCTTTGGATAAATTAAAAAAACTACAGGCGTCTGTTTACTACTGTTACCATGGAGGAAAGTTTATTTCTTAATATTGCGGCCTGATGAATAAAGTCTATTACTCTTTAAAAGAAGCTTCAAAATGAATGAAAAACATCTAACTCATACTAATTTAGAAAAAATTAGTATGAGTTAGATTCAGCAAAACGTTAATCAAAATCGCTGCTTTTCCGTTTAACCATTTTATTCTACCTTCAAGTCTTTTAGCGTTAACCATAAGACTATAGAGCAGTTGGCTTTATCTTTTAAATCCACCCTCTGAATGAATAATCTGACCTGTAATCCAATCTGCTTCATCACTCACTAGAAATTTTATGGATTTTGCAACGTCCTTTGGTTCACCTATTCTACCAAATGGAAACATAGGTTTTAATTCTTCTTTGATGCACTCTGTCATCCATCCTGTATCAGTTGGACCTGGGTTTATTGCATTAACTGTAATTCCTAAAGGAGCAAGTTCAGCTGATAGAGTAATAGTCAATGCATCAACTGCCCCTTTTGTTGTTGCATAGGCTAATTCGCCAGGCATAGGTCCTTGAAATTGACCAGAAGTTATATTGACGATCCTTCCACCAGATTGCTTTTCAAACCTTTGAGCAAATTGACTACTTAATAAGGTTGTTGCACGAACATTTACCATGTAATGTTTATCTAATTCTTCAGCAGTTAAATTAGAAAAATCATTGTTAGTTGAGTAAGCCGCGTTATTAATTAAAATATCAGGATAACCAAGTTGGTCAATAACTCTATTTAAAAGCTGTTCAGGTGCTTCAATATGGGTTAAATCTAACTCCATACACGATACTTTAACACCTTTTCTTTCTAATTCTTCTTTTAATTTTATTGGCTCATCTAGCTGAATACTCCAAGGCATTTTTTTATCATACTCAGTCCAATAGGTGAAAAATACATGATATCCAGCTTCAGCTAACTCATTGCAAATCGCTGCTCCAATCCCTTTAAGACGGCTCACTCCTGTAATAATGGCAATTTTTTCTTTTAATTCGTTCATAAAATGCCCTCCCAATTAATAGCGATAAGATGGTCCTAAAAAAGACAGATGCACAAAAGGTTTCAGCCTCTATAATCAAATAACCCCTCTTAATTGAGCAAAGAATTATCCTATTCAATTTCTAATGATGATAAGCAATTCCACATCTCGAAGCTTTATCCCCGATTAACTATATATCACCGCTTTTCTACTACTCTACTTATATAATAATCGTAAAATGATTTTCTCCCATAGATTCCATGGGAGTAAATACTTCATAAATACAGTCAGTTTTACACCTTTACCAATACTATATCGAAGCTTTGGATTGTTTTTGTTTGCAATCGACACAACTAACCTTGCAACATCTAACGGATTCCCAAGTTTTTTTTCTTCCCTTGCTAGCCTTTCTTCGATTTTTATTAAATGGTTGGCATAAGGAGAAGCATTATTCCCCACTCCTGCTGTATTGGCCTTCCCTACTTTCCACACATTCGTTGCATATGAACCGGGTTCAATTAAAACGACCTCAATACCGAATGGCTTACATTCTAAACGTAACGACTCACTGTACCCTTCAACTGCATGCTTTGAAGATACATAAGCGGATATAGCTGGAAATCCAACCAAACCAGAAATACTACTCATGTTAATAATTCGACCGCTTCCCTGCTTCCTCATAATAGGGAGAATAGCCTGCGTCATCGCCATTAAACCAAATACATTCGTTTCAAATTGCTGGCGGTAACGATCAATTTCTACCTCCTCAGCGAAGCCACTAACTGCAAAGCCTGCATTATTGACAAGTAAATCTACACTGTTATAAGTTGAGCACTTTTCAGCTAACTGATGAATTGATTCTTGTTTCGTTACATCTACATATTCAATCTCTACCCGGTCTTGTAAACCGCTACTCTTTAACTCATCCAATAGACGTTTAGATTTTTTAAGGTCCCTCATAGTTGCCACCACATGAAAACCAGCCTTTGCTAGCTCAAAAACCATTACATATCCAAATCCACTTGATGCCCCCGTAACAATCGCTGTTTTTGTATGCACTTGAAAACAACCCTTCTATTAAAAAATAATATATTCTAGTCTACAGCACACTATGTTCAAACGTCCTTCAAAATTCACGATTACTTAATTTGACCAAGGTCATACAAAATCGATTTCCTCTTAAGTTATCAATCATTAGTAGGGAGCGTTGCAAATAAGATGAAAACGGACGAAAAAAGAATTCATACCATTTCCTTTCTCGGTTTTCGTACTCCCCCTAAAATTTGAAAACTTATTTAAGATTTGCCAATTTCGGTTATATGGCGCGTTTCCCCCTCTTATTATCAACTTCTAAATAAGCGTCTACTATAAAGGCTTCAAAATTCCATTGATAGCGTATTGAGGTGAAAGAAATCATTTTTTCTGTTCATTTACTGAAGGAGACGCACAAAAGAGGTAATGAATACGCTTGTTTTCTTTATGTATAAGTGCAAGATACTGATAAAATAAAAGGCAAGAACGGAACGTGAATCTCCACGTTCCGTTCCTATTTAGCGTAAATGCAAGTAATTTTGTTGTCTCAACGCTTCGTATACTAATATTGCTGCTGTATTAGAAAGGTTTAAAGAACGGACATTGTCATTCATTGGAATACGTAAACTACGGTCTTTATTTCTTTCTAATAGATCCTTCGGCAAGCCTGTCGTTTCTTTGCCAAACATAAAGAAGTAATCCTTTTCTTTATTACTATAATCAAAATCCGAGTGAGGCTTTTGGCCAAACTTTGTTAGATAGAAAAATTCTGAGCCTTCATTTTTCTCAAAAAACTCGTCTAATGAATCGTAATACACAATGTTGACATATTGCCAATAATCTAACCCTGCGCGTCTTAGCATTTTATCATCTGTTGAAAATCCTAAAGGACGAATCAAATGAAGGGTAGTATCCGTTGCTGCACACGTGCGAGCAATATTTCCTGTATTTGCTGGTATTTCTGGTTGATATAATACGACATGAACTCCCATGTTTTGTCACCTCATCTAAACAATCTACATGACATTATACCATTGATTTTACTTTGGACAAATGTTCAAACTCGATTTAAATTTTCGATTCTATTGAACCGTACGATTGATTGCGCTTATTCATTGAAAGAGAAAAGAGATAAGAAGCATTTGAAACAAATGAAATAGTAGGTTATTATATTTACCATACATATTATTGCTAAATTCTTACTTTTAAAAACAAAATGTTAATGTTATTGGAGGTTATATAAATGGAGAAAAACACAAAAAAAGAGATAAGGTCCTGGATAAAATCCATCATTTTAGCTTTAGTTATCGCACTCCTTTGTCGCGAATTTTTATTTTCCCCAGTTAGAGTAGAAGGAAAGTCGATGATGCCAACTTATCAGCATAATAATCGACTTATTATATCTAAAACTAGCAATATAGATTATTTCGATATTATTGTTTTCAATTCTCCAGTTGCTAATTCAGATTACATAAAGCGCGTTATTGGTCTACCTGGTGATAAAATTGAAATGAAAAATGACACATTGTTTATTAACGGGGTAAAGTACGAAGAGCCTTATTTGGATACACTAAAGCAGGAAAATCATATGTTAACAAAAGATTTTAGTGCAACAGTCCCAGAGGACTCATATTTCGTTTTAGGTGATAATCGTAACCATAGTCTCGATAGCAGAGATTTAGGTGCGATCGACTCAGAAGCTGTTGTCGGAGAAGTAAAATTGCGATTTTTCCCTTTTAATAAATTTGGAACTTCTAATTAACTATATGTACTTGCTTGTAAAGGAATCATGCTTATTGCATGATTCCTTTTTTTATACCACTTCCCTTCATCTCACTAAAGGATTGAGATTTATTTTAAGTAAAATCAAAATTTAATGTATATTTACAATATTTTCGCCATTCTTCAACATTTTTCTGTTATGATACAGATGACATAGCAATAAATCATATTTTTATAGGGAGTTGGAAACGTGAATACTTATTTAAAAGGCTTCAAATCATCCATTGTTTTATTAGTCCTTATTCTTTGTATTGGCTCGTTTAGCTTATCTCCACCTATTTCAGCTGAAGGAACAGGTTCCTGGTCTTCTCCACTTGACGTCAACCAAGCAATGAACCTTCAAGATGGTTCTTCCTATTCAGTAGAAGGGTATATAACAGGAAAACCTATTTCTACAACGACTGTCATTACTTCAAATTATCCAGATGATTATGCTCTTGCTATTGCTAATTCTTCACAAGAACAAAATACTTCAAACATGATTTATGTACAAATCCCTTCCAATTATCGCTCGGAATTCGGATTGAAATCTAACCCAGACATATTAGGGAAAAAAATAAAATTAACAGGTTGTTTAACTGACTACTTTTCTCATGCAGGCGTTAAATGTGTTTCTGAAATTGAGTTTGATTCTACTACAAGTACTAGTACTACTTCTCCTTTTGACTCTACTTATTATCTTACAGCGGTTGGAAAAACCGGTAATTCTTTAAAAATAGCCTTACATGATATTATTGATGACCATGTTGAGCTTTCCTACTCTAACGTTTGGGATGCGCTTCGCCATACTGACGAAGACCCTAATAATTCTAATAATGTTATTCTTCTCTATACCGGTCGTTCCCAAGATAAATATCAAAATGGCGGGGACATAGACGATTGGAATCGCGAACACGTTTGGGCAAAATCTCATGGTGATTTTGGTACTTCAATGGGAGCAGGAACTGATTTACACCATCTCCGACCAACGGATGTAACCGTTAACAGTTCAAGGGGAAATAAAGATTTTGATAATGGTGGTTCACCTCACTCTGAAGCTAATGGAAATTATTCCGATAGTGATTCATGGGAACCCCGTGATGAAGTGAAAGGCGACGTAGCGCGAATGCTCTTTTATATGGCCGTTCGATATGAAGGAGATGTCACCGGTGAAGTTGACCTTGAATTAAACGATTTTGTTAATAACGGATCCGTTCCATTTATGGGTAAACTTTCGACACTATTAGAGTGGCATGAGTCAGATCCAGTAGATGCATTTGAAAGAAATCGAAACGATGTTATTTATACAAACTACCAAGGAAATCGAAATCCTTTTATCGATCACCCTGAATGGGTTGAATCTATTTTTTCATTTTAACTAACATGGGTCTTTATCATAAAAAACAGGTTAAGAGTTGTGCTCTTAACCTGTTTTTTATTATTCTCCTGTTTTAGCAAAATGCTCGATTCTATCGCTTATTTCATCGCGAACTCGTTGAAAAAATGCCCACTTCTCTTCTTCGCTTCCTTCTGCTTTCGCAGGATCGTCAAATCCCCAATGAACTCGTTTAATATGGGGTGGTGTTACAGGACAATTGTCTGCTGCATGACCGCACAAGGTAACGATTAAATCGGCGTTATTTAAGATTTCATTGTCGATGACATCCGATGTTTGCGTAGAAATATCAATCCCTATTTCGTTCATGGCTTTAACTGCATTTGGATTTAAGCCATGTGCTTCGAGTCCAGCACTTTTCACAACCCATTCGTCGCTTAAATATTTTTTCGCAAACCCTTCTGCCATTTGGCTTCTACAAGAATTCCCAGTACATAAAAAGTATATTGTTTTTTTCGTCATCGTAATTCTCCTTTATTTTCAATATGAATTTATTAATGAATGATTAATAACCAAATATATAGTCCTACAAGTGTAATGAGCAATGTAGGAATTGTTAAGATAATTCCTGTTTTAAAATAGGTTCCCCATGAAATTTTTACACCTTTTAAAGACAGCACATGAAGCCATAATAATGTTGCTAAAGAACCAATCGGTGTAATTTTTGGACCTAAATCAGACCCAATCACATTTGCATAAATTAGAGCTTCTCTTACCACTGCATTCGTATTGGTATCCGAAATCGCAAGGGCATCGATCATGACAGTCGGCATATTATTCATAATAGAAGATAAAATCGCCGCAATAAAGCCCATCCCTACTGTTGCCGCAAATAATCCCTGATCTGCTGTTACTTGAATCACATCTGCTAATACGGAGGTTAAGCCAACATTTCTCAAGCCGTATACGACCACGTACATGCCAATTGAAAAGAAAACAATGGCCCAAGGTGCTCCTTTTACAACTGTTTTAGTATTCACTACATCGCTTCTTTTAGCCATAAGTAAGAAGAAAATGGCGGCAACACCGGCTATAATGGAAACTGGTATACTTAGCATTTCGCTTAAAAAATAGCCTATTAATAGCACGCCTAATATAACCCATGATAATGAAAACATTTTCTTATCTCGTATAGCATCGATTGGCTGCTTCAGTTGAGCGATATCATAGTTCTTTGGGATGCTCTTCCGGAAAAATAAATATAAAACCAATATACTTGCACCTAATGAGAAAAAGTTTGGAATGATCATTCTCGATGCAAATTCGACAAATCCGATTCCAAAATAGTCTGCAGATACGATATTTACCAAATTACTGACAACGAGTGGAAGCGAAGTGGTATCTGCAATAAAACCGCTCGCCATAATAAACGGAAAGACCATCTTCTCACTAAAATTCAAATTTCGAACCATCGCTAGTACGATAGGTGTCAGAATTAGGGCTGCACCATCATTGGCAAAAAAGGCCGCTACGATCGCACCTAATATACTGACATATATAAACATTTGAACCCCGTTTCCTTTTGCCGCTCTTGCCATATGCAACGCAGACCATTCAAAAAAACCAATCTCGTCTAAAATTAATGAAATAATAATAATAGCAATAAACGCTAACGTTGCGTTCCATACAATAGAAGTAACATCTAATACATCTTGAAAATCCACAACTCCCACAAGCAGAGCTAATAGAGCCCCTCCACATGCAGACCAACCAATTGACAGCCCTTTCGGTTGCCAAATGACAAGTGTTAATGTAATTAAAAAGATAACAGATGCTAAAATAACTGATGTCATGCCAAATCCTCCATTTATTCACATGAAATTCGTAAACCTTGTCTTTCTAATGCTTTTAATCGATCATCCTGATTAGGAAGCTGCTGAAGCACACTTTGAAGGAGAGGATAATATTCCGTATCTTTGTTCAAAGAGTAGATAATCCACTGCCCTCTTCTCGTCTCTTTCACTAAACCTGCATTCTTTAGTTTTCGAATATGTTGACTAATGGCAGGTTGGCTAGTCTGAAAAATTTCAACAAACTCACATACACAATAATCATTAGTATCAAGCATCTTTACCATTGTTAATCTTGTTTTATCACCTAATAACTTTAAAATTGTAGCAGCAGCATTCATTTCTATTGTCACATTAATCAAATGACCTACCTCCACTCCTTTTTTCCTTCAATTCTTCCCTATCCTTTGTGAACAATGACCGCAACCTTAAATGAGAGTGACCTAATTAAACAGCGTTTTCCCTATAGAAGATTGACTTCACGTCCCTTTATATAATCAACCACTTATATAATAAATCACTTATATGTTAGTGCGCAAGATTTTTTTTAGACGAATGAACAATGGTCAAACCTAATCTGATCTAAAAAACAGTAGAGTCTCTATTTACAACAGAAAAAAAGGAACCAAAACAAGCGCCTTTCCCTATGATCATTCTCTAGTCAAACGATCAATTCAGTTAAAGTTCTCCCTTTGAATATAAATTCGAAGAAGAAGGCAGTAGAAAGGTCGACGGTATCTATGATAAAGCAGGTAGCTAGAAATAGGGTAGACGGCTCCTCATTTACCATGAATTAAGGGTAAGGAATACTGCTACAAAAGTTATAATCTATGAACCTTGAGGTTAGAAAGAGGTCATCATGCTACCTCAAGGATTTTGATACGGGGAAAACTATTCCTAAATAAATTTTTTATTGCGAAAATTAAAATAATTAATATGATACAAAGGAATACGATTAATTTTTATCGAATATTCAAAGTAAGAAGGTAGGATTTGTCTCAATTTAATAAGTAGGTGAAAAATACTCCATTCAACTTTTGAAATACTCGTTTCACCTCGAATTTACTGCTGGGTTCCACTCATGAGAAATTGAATCAAGAAAGTAAAAACTAAAAAAGGAGTAACGAAAATGGAAAATGTTATTGAAGTTCAAGAACTTGTTAAATCATTTGATAATAATGTTGCCTTAAAAAATGTCAGCTTTGAAGTGAAAAGAGGAGAAACATTTGGTTTCTTAGGACCAAGTGGTTCCGGTAAAACTACAACAATTAAACTTTTAACAGCTCAGCTTTATCCAACAGCTGGAGAAGTCAAAGTGTTTGGAGAACCCATACATAAACTAAAAGACCATACATATATGAAAAGAATCGGCATTTTAACAGATAATAGTGGTCTTTACGATCGGCTTAGCATATATGATAACCTTGCATTATATTGCGATTTATATGATGTAAACAAGGCTAGAATTAACGAGGTTCTTGAAGCCGTTAATCTAACAGAAGAAACGAAGAAACCTGTTCAAAAACTATCAAAAGGAATGAAGCAGCGAATTACATTGGCACGTGCGATTTTACATAAACCTGATCTACTCTTTTTAGACGAGCCAACTTCTGCCTTAGATCCGGTCAACTCAAAGCATATTCATGAGGGCCTAAAAAGGTTGAATCAAGAAGGTACAACCATTTTTTTAACAACCCATGATATGCAAGAAGCCGAAGTTCTTTGTGATCGAGTTGCTTTCTTAAATGATGGAGAAATCATGTTACTTGATACACCTCAAAATGTAAAATTACAAAAAGAAAACACCTCTATTTCACTTTTATTAAAAGGAAATCGTACTATTGTTGTGAATAAAGATGAAGATGGAGCAAAGGAAATCTACCAATATATGAAGGATGGGCAGATCTTGACGATTCATTCAAATGAGCCGACTCTTGGAGATGTTTTTGTTCAAATAACAGGGAGGAATTTATGATGAACTTTTCAATTAAACGAGTAAATTCCATCTTTATAAAGGATTGGAAAGACCTACAAAAAAATAACTACATTCTCTTTACATTAGCAATCCCTTTAGTTTTTGCAGTATGGTTAGGTCGCATAGGTGCAGAAAGTGCCATTTATAATACTTATCCAATCATTCTGTCGCTTGTCCTTGTAGGTTCTTTAATTCAAGCTGCAATGGTGGCAGAAGAAAAAGAGAAAAATACATTAAGAGGGTTGATATTATCGCCTGCCAGTACAACTGAAATTTTCTTAGGAAAATGCGCATTATCTGCTATTTTGGCATCCATTGTTATTATTGCATCAGTTTTTTTATCTGGCTACAATGTACCATCACCGCCGTTATTTTCAGTAAGTGTGCTATTGGGTTTGGCTTTTTATCTTGCAATTGGAACTATTATTGGTTTGATTTCAAGGACAGTAATGGACACGAGTATTATTGGAGTGCCTGTATTATTGATATTTGGAATAAGCTTTAAGTCACTGGTGGAAAATGAAACTGCTTTAATGATTATAAATTATTTACCCAATGAAGCATTAAACACTATATGGGTTGACTTAAACAATGGAAAAGGATTTAGTGGAATCATCGAAAACATCCTTATACTACTCGCGTGGGTCGTTATATCGATCGTTACAACCGTAATTATTTATCGAAAACGTAGGGTTGATTAAAATACAAAGATAATGAAAAAGACTACCCACTCTGTACACTCAGAGTGGGTAGTCTTTTATAATTATTTCTTTAAACCGTCCATGATGGTCTTAATATTCCATTCCATCATCGAAAGGTACGTATCACCATCTTCACCTGGTTTAGCTAGTGAGTCTGTAAAAACTTTTCCCATAATCGGAACATCGGTTTCTGCTGATACTGCTTCCATACTACGGGCATCAATGCTCGTTTCTAGGAATAAACCTGTAATTTCTTTTTCGTTTATAATATCTACAATTCTCGTAATTTGATTCGGTGTACCTTGGTTTTCCTGGTTAATCTCCCAAATGTATTCAGCCTGAAAACCATAAGCTTCACTAAAGTACTTGAATGCTCCTTCACTTGTGACAAGAACACGCTCTTCTTCAGGAATTTCACCTAATTGCTGAATGGCATTATCATGTAATTCTTGAAGTTTAGCAATATATTCCTCCGTGTTTTTTTCATAGACCTCTTCATTTTCAGGGTCGACTTCAATCAATCCATCTCTTGCATTTTCAGCATATTTAATCCCATTTCTAATATCTAACCATGCATGAGGGTCTTCTTCTCCTTCGTTTCCTTCCGTCGTTAAATACATGACTTCAACGTCTTCGCTCATTAGGAAAACAGGTGCATCTTTACCGTCTTTTCCTGCCGTTTCCATCAGGTTATCAAACCAAGAATTTCCTGCTTCTAAATTCAGGCCATTGTAGAAAACCGCGTCGGCATCCGTCGTTTTTTTCACATCTTGAGGCAGTGGATCATACTCATGAGGATTTGATCCAATTGGCGCTAAACTGTGTATCTGAACTAAATCTCCGCCCACATTTTTAACGATGTCATAAACAATCGAGTAGGTGGTAACGACTTGAAGCTTATTTGAATCTTCCTCTGTACCTCCATTTGTTTCCTGATTTCCACAAGCAGATAACAACATAAGGGATATAAATGTAGCGACGATAAGAAAAAACCGATTCTTAACCATTTAATTTTCCTCCAAATTCAATATATTTATAGAATGAATAATTAAGTAAGTGAAGCTCTTTTCTTCATCATTTTTAATTGCTTCCATATTAACCCGTGTTTTGGTGAAAATAGGAAGATAAAAATGAAAATTACCGTTGCAGAAATGACAATCGTTGCTCCGGAAGCTAGGTTATAAGTAAAGCTGAAATAGAGTCCTACAACGGAGGAAATGACTCCTATTCCCGCCGCAAGGAAAATCATGATTGATAAACGATCTGTTAAAAGGTATGCCGCAGCTGCTGGAGTGATTAACATCGCTACAACAAGTACAATCCCTACTGTTTGTAAAGAAGCGACCGTCACCATTGTTAGGAGAGTCATAAGAAAATAGTGAATCAAGCGAACAGGTAATCCGTAGGCAGCTCCCATCGTTTCATCAAAAGATGTAACCAATAATTCTTTATAAAAGAGGTACACTAGGGATAAAACGACAATGCCGATTCCGAGTGTAATCCACATATCAGATGTTCGAACTGCAAGAACGTTACCAAACAAAATATGGTACAAGTCGGTACTACTTTTCAGCATCGTAATAACGATAATTCCCGCTGCAAAGGCTGCTGTGAACATAATTCCAATTGATGTATCATGTTTAATTCGGCTGTTCTGACTGACAAATCCGATTGCGATAGCTGTAGCAACTCCGCTAAGTACGGCCCCGAAGAAGAAGTTGATTCCGAGCATATATGAAATTGCTACTCCCGGTAATACAGCATGGGAAATTGCATCTCCCATTAAAGCCATTCCTCTTAAAATAATAAAACATCCGATGACTCCACAGATTATTCCAACCATAATGGACGTTAATAATGCTTTTTGTAAAAATTCATATTGCATAACTGCTTCAATAAAAGCCATTCATTACACCCCTATCTCTTTCATAAAAGCAAATTGTCCTTTGTAAGCTCTTTCGATGATATCAGATTGAAAAACCTCGCTAACCTCACCAAAGCTTATTAATTCTTTGTTTAGTAGGATGAGTTGGTTGAAATAGTCGTTGGCTTTACTGAGATCATGGTGAACGACGATGACTGTTTTCCCATGGTCGGTCAGTTCCTTTAATATTTTGACAATTGTTTCCTCACTGGATACATCAACCCCTACAAATGGTTCATCAAGGAAAAATAATTCCGCTTTTTGAGCGAGGGCTCGTGCTAAAAATACACGCTGCTGCTGACCCCCTGATAGTTCACCGATTTGGCGTTTACTAAAGTCTTCCATACCGACTCGTTCTAAACATTTCATTGCCCATTCCTTATCTTTTTTCGTCGGTCGTTTGAAAAGCTTTAGGTTAGGAAATGTACCTAGAAGCACGGCATCAAGGACACGAATGGGAAAATCCCAATCAATATCATTACGCTGTGGGACGTAGGCAATCTTTTTTCGTACTTCTTTTATGCTTTTACCGAGCACTTCTACATCGCCTTTATCTCTTGGAATAAGGTTCAACATTGCTTTTAAAAACGTTGACTTTCCTGCGCCGTTGGGCCCTATAATTCCCACAAGATCACCAGACTTAATGGATAAGCTGACCCCTTTCACTGCTTCATTTCCGTAATAAGAAACATGTAGATCGTTAACGGAGATAGCTGTATTCTTCATAATTTATCCTCCTTTAAAGTGGAACCCCTGTAAAAGCTTTATAGTACAAATCATTTTTGTTTTGGTATATCTTAAAAGAATTAGCGAAGAGCATTTATTTTTCCTTCGTCCAACTTTTTGAGTAAAAAATAATCTTTGATTATGGATCATGTGAGACAACAAAAATTGATGTATTCTCAAAATGTTTCCCTAATGCAAAATAATATAGATTGACTTATAAAAAGTCAACTAAAAGATTCTAAAATCTATAAATTCTAAATATAAAACTTATAGTTTGGATGTTAAATAGCTTTATTTATCTTTTTCTTTAATATGTAGTATATGCAGTACTATCTAGAATAAGTGCCTATACAACGAAAATAAGCACCTTGCTACACAGCCTTTAAGTTAGTGTACTAATAGCACTACGATAATTATATTTAGATCGTTTATATACAGGGATACTTAACAAAAGAAAATATACCGACAAAACACATTTAATTCTGACAATTGTGAGTATGATAAAGAAACAGATACCTATATTTGCTCTAATCATCAATTTCTTTATTATTCTGTTCGCAATGACCGTACAGGCTAAGAACAGAAGTTCAAAATCTAAGAGTGTGAAGACTGTTCATTGTACAAGTACAAAAGAAGGCAACAATTGAAAATGGAAATCGATGTAGAACCAACTATTGAATTTTTGAAGGCAAAATTGTATTTCTCTCCATTTTCTGTACGTGGGTGGAAAACCGAAGGCAGAAAAAGAAACAACCGTCGCTTGGAGTTTACCTAGAAAAAGCCTCACTAGTATTTCGGCATATCCTTGTTAACTATACTGATACAACTAACAAGGAGATACCCCTTAAGCTAATATCTTTTAGCATTTCATTTCTGCATTTGGCCTTGCATAATAAATCCATAAAATAATTGAACATAAAAAGTAATAGGAGATAAACACATAAAGGGCAGGTTGTGGCCCTCCTGAATATTGAAACGACCATCCAAATAGCTTTGGTATAAAGAAACCACCAAAAGCACCTATGGCTGCACTAAACCCAATAGCTGCAGGGGTTTCTTTCGGTCCAAATATGATTGGAATCATACGAAATATTGAGCCATTTGCAATTCCCCCGGCTAAAAAAAGGATCATAAACATTATAAAAAAGCCAACGAAACTCTTTGATTCACCTACAAAATAAACCACACCAGCTGTTGCAATCATCATTGTAATGACTGAGGCAAATGTGACGATAGCCCCTCCCATTTTATCAGCCAAATAACCACCGACGGTACGAAAGCTTGCACCTAATAGCGGACCTAAAAATGCAAGTTGTAAAGCATTCACCTCAGGAAACTCCTTGTTTATTAGTAAAGGAAAAGCAGCAGAGTACCCGATAAAAGAACCAAAAGACATAATATATAGAATAGTAATTAAGTACATATGTTTACCTTTGAATACTTGCGCTTGCTCTACTAAAGAAACCTTTGGTGAAGGTAAATTATTCATTCCAAAAAAGGCAACAATTGAAATGAGTATTAAAGGAAGAACCCAGATTAAAGCGCCATTTTGTAACCATATATTTTGGTTACCTGATTCTAAAACTAAAAGTTGCGGTCCACCTAATAATGTTCCAAATAAAGGGATTCCTATAGCAATTGGAGCTACGAGCTGAACCATACTGACACCGAGATTACCTATCCCCCCATTAATACCAAGAGCTGTTCCTTGCTTTTCCTTTGGAAAATACGGCCCGATATTAGCCATAGACGAAGCAAAATTAGCTCCTCCCACCCCACAAAGAGCTGAAAGTATTGCCATTGTTATAAATGGCGTATTTGTATTTTGGATTGCAATTCCAATTCCAATAGCAGGTATGATTAAAATAATCGTACTAATTACTGTCCAGGTTCGACCACCAAGATAGGTAATAGCGATTGAGTAAAACATCCGAAGAACAGCACCAACTAATGCTGGAATAGCGGTTAACGTAAACATTTGATCTGTCGTATATGTAAATCCAACCTTAGGGAGATTAATCGTCATAACAGACCACATTTGCCATATACAAAATGCTAGGTGAAGTGCAATAGTAGATATCCAAAGGTTTCTCGTTGCAATTCTTTTTCCTTTATGTTCCCAAAATTTTTTATCGGAAGGATCCCACTCTGTTAATCTTTTCATTTTAAGTCCCCTTAACCATTATATTTAACATTTTACCTCTGCGTTTTTTCTAGAATAAAAGTACCAGCATACTAAAAGGCTTATAACATAGTAAGCAAGGAATAAATAAAGAGCTAGGTTTGCTGACCCCGTTGAATTAATAGACCATCCAAAAATCTTTGGAATTAAAAAGGCCCCATACGCCCCAATAGCAGCGATAAACCCTAACACTGGTGCAGAAAGCTTTGCTTTGTCATCAACAAAAATAAAGGGAACCATTCTGAAAGTAGAACCATTTGCAATCCCTGTTGCCAAGAATAGAACGATGAATGAGATAAGAAATCCGGTAAACTGTTGATTGTTAAGAAAGTATATGACGCTTAACGTTGCTGCTAACAAGAGGATTGTATCGTAAAAGGTAACCTTTGCTCCGCTTCCTATCTTATCTGAAATCCAACCACCCATCGGTCGTATAGCTGCCCCTACTAACGGGCCTAAAAATGCTAAACCCGCTCCGCCTGAATCTGGAAACTCTTGTCGGATCAAAAGAGGAAATGCTGCTGCATAACCAATAAACGACCCAAAGCACATCGTATACAACCAAGCCATAATCCACATATGCTTTTCTTTAAAAATGGCGGCTTGCTCCTTAAACGATTGTTTCATTCCAGGCAAATTATCCATTCCAAAAAAGGCTAATATGGTAAGAATAGTAATTGGCACAACCCAAATAAATGCTGCGTTTTGCAAGAAAATTTCCGATCCATCTTGTAAAATTTGCGCTCCACCTGTTAGCATTCCGAGCCAAGGTGTAAAAATAATGATAGGCGTAACAAACTGGACAATGCTTACACCTAAGTTCCCAATACCAGCATTTAATCCATTTGCGGTCCCTTTTTCTGCTTTCGGATAAAAAGGAGATATATTCGCCATAGAACTTGAAAAATTTCCTCCACCAATTCCACAAAGAGCTGCAAGAATAGACATGGTCATAAAAGAAGTTTCTGGGTTTTGTACAGCAAACCCGATTCCGATGGCTGGAAATAAGAGTAACCCTGTACTAATAACTGTCCAATTTCTTCCTCCTACGATTCCGGGCATAAATGTAAAGAATATACGAAATGTTGCACCCACTAGTCCAGGTAGTGCCGCTAAAGTAAATAACTCATTTTCAGAAAATGAAAAGCCCACATCATTTAATCTTACAGCTGTTACAGACCAGATTTGCCATACGATAAAGGCAAGCATTAAAGCAAAAATTGAAATCCATAGATTTCTTCTTGCATGACGTTTTCCTTCTTGTTCCCAGTACACTTTATTTTCGGGATCCCATTGTGTGATCCTTGACATGAATTAACCCCCTGGTATTCTTTTTTCCTTTTTATTATTCTTTTCAATCATTTTCGTATACAGAAATTAATAGAAAAGAATCTCTTTTGTTAAAGTATAGTTCAAGAAAATATTGGAATAATAACGAGGAATTTATTGAAAAGGGGCAATAGTGATGGATTTTTCTCCATACGAGGAATCATTTTTATTCACAAAAAAGTCAGCAAGAAATGCTTTTATTGTTTTAGTACTTACCTTTTTTTCTGTGTATATTGGATCCGAACAGTTTGGATATTTTGATATGGCGTTATATGGATATTTATGGGCAACCACTATTTGTTTCATCCTACTAACGATTAGAATCACCTCCTGGACACTTCGTCCTCCTACTAGAAGACTTTGGAAACAAGGAATTAAAATGATGCTTAGTTTAAAAGGATTGAAATTTATTTTCCAAACACTTTACTCTAACATCGGTGAACAAAAGTTTATTCGAAAACGTTCGGTTTACAGATGGCTTCAGCATTTCTTCATCTCTTGGGGAGTTCTCTTCTCCTTTGCCATTACCTTTGCTTTAGTGTTGAACTGGTTACACTTTGAGCTAGTAGATCAAAAAACATACGCAGCCGTTATGTTTGGGATCCCCTTATTTCATATGAAGGTTGATGGAATTTTTGCTTTTATCATTTATCACGGGCTTAACTGGACTGGCATTCTTGTCATTATTGGCTGCGTGATGGCCATGTACCGGAGGGTTACGGATCAAAAGAAAATTGTTGAACAATCAAAAGAATATGACTTTTTCCCACTTGTTCTCTTAATTGCTATTTCTATTACAGGATCCTTACTAACGGTTTCGGCAATGTGGATGGAAGGTTTCTTTTATATGGGAATCTCAATAATTCATCAGGTCACTGTGATTATCTTTCTTCTTTACTTTCCATTTAGTAAGTTCTGGCATTTACCGCTAAGATTTTTAGCCGTTATTGTACCGATGTACCATGCACTTGAGGAACAAAAACCATGCGCTAGATGTGGAAGAGAGTATGCAACCAATACTCAAATTAAAGATGTGCAGCTCTCTTTGAAAAAGCGAAACCTTCCTCTTCCTATCGATCAATCATGGCTTCATTTTTCAGATATGTGTTCAGAATGCAGAAGAGTAAGCCATCGTCTTGGAGGGTACGGAGCGAAAATTCACTTAGGGCAAAGTAACCTTGTATTAGAACCGAATCAGAGAAACGGGTTAGTTCAGCAGAAAGGAGATTCTTAATGGGACATATTCAGAATGAAAATTACTCGCAAAGAAATTATGAACCTATTAAACGCGATGGTGAAGAGCTCATATCAACACACTGTTGTTTTTGTGGAATGCAATGCGGGATGAATATTCGAGTCAAAACAGAGGACAAATCCGTTTTAGGAGTCGAACCACGTTACGACTTCCCTATGAATGGTGGAAGACTTTGCCCAAAAGGGGTAGCTGCCTATAGACAATCAGAACATCGTGAACGAATCCTACATCCACTAATTAGGAAAAACGGAAGTCTACAGCAGGCAACATGGGAGGAAGCATTAGATTTAATAACATCTAAATTTCTAGATATCCAAAATAAACATGGAAAAAATGCTGTTGGATTATATAGCGGCTCATCAATGACCAATGAAAAATGCTATTTAATGGGGAAATTTGCCCGGATTGGACTAGGTACAAAAAATATTGATTACAATGGTCGTTACTGCATGTCTTCCGCTTCTGTTGCTTTTAATCAAAGTGTTGGAATTGATCGAGGTTCTACCAATCCGTGGTCAGATATAAAAGAAGCTGATGTACTTGTCATCGCAGGATCCAATACAGCAGAATGTCACCCACTTTCCATGCCATATATTTGGGGGGCTAGAGACCGGGGCGCTAAATTAATTATCATTGATCCTAGACAAACCAAAACTGCATTAGTTGCAGATGTTCATTTAGATCTGAGACCTGGTACGGATGTGGCAATGGGGAACGGACTTTTACATGTCATGATAGAGGAGGGATTAGTGGATAAAACCTTTATCGAGCAGCATACAACCGGATATCAAGAACTAAAAGAAACGGTGAAATCTTATACCCCTCAAAGGGTAGCAGAAATCACAGGGGTAGCTCCTGAAAAAATTATAACCGCCGCCAGACTTTATGGAAAAGCAAAAGGAGGAATGGTTATGTTTGCACGTGGAGTTGAGCAACATGCTACAGGAACAGATGCCGTTTCAACTTACGTAAACCTTTCCCTCGTTTCAGGAAAAATTGGTAGAAAAGGATCTGGTTTTGCTACCTTTACAGGTCAAGGAAATGGACAAGGTGGGCGGGAACACGGTCAAAAGACAGATCAACTTCCTGGCTTTCGAAAAATTACCGACCCTAATGCACGTGAATATATTGCAAGTGTTTGGGGTGTAGAAGAGAAAGAAATACCTGGACCTGGAATGAGTGCATTCGAGATTCTACAACAACTGGGGAAAGAAATTAAAGGATTGTTACTAGTATGCAGTAACCCTATTGTCTCCTCACCTTCTGTCGGGGATGTTTCAAAGTATTTAAAAAGTCTTGAATTTTTCGTTGCCATTGACATGTTTATGTCTGAATCAGCAGAGCTTGCCGATGTGATATTGCCTTCTACCGTTTGGATTGAAGATAACGGTACTACCACAAATATTGAAGGCAGAGTGGTAAGACTAAAAGGAATTGATAGAAGGCCGGGTCAAGTAAAATCCGATTGGGAGATTATTTGTGAACTTGCTAAAAAACTAGGAAGAGAAAAATACTTTACCTATAATTCCCCAGAAGAAATATTTAATGAACTTCGTCTAGCTAGCAAAGGGGGAATTGCCGATTATTACGGAATTACCTACGAAAAACTCGATAAAATGCAAGGTGTGTTCTGGCCATGTCCTACGGAGGAAGATGAAGGAATGCCTCGCCTTTTTGAAGACAAGAAATTTAACTTTCCAGATGGAAAGGCTCGAATTTTAGCTTTTGAACATAAGGGACCAAATGAAAAGGTTAGTAAAGAATACCCTCTTATACTTTCGACGGGTCGTGTAGTCTATCATTATTTAAGTGGTAATCAAACAAGAAGAATTGAGGCACTTCGAAATTTCTGTCCTGACCCTTATGTAGAAATGCACCCTAGTTTAGCAATGAAATATAACATATCAAATGGTGAAATGGTACAGATTTCAAGTCCAAGAGGAAGTATTAAAGTCGTAGCTAAGATAACTAAGATTATTAGAGAAGATATGATTTTTGTTCCTTATCACTGGGGAAAACAGCTTGCAATTAATCATTTAACAAATCCTGCCCTGGAACCAAAATCAAAAATTCCTGAATTCAAGGTTTGTGCCGCAAAACTTGAAAAAATTGAATCTGTAGGTGAGAGACATGGGTAGTAAAGTACTCTATATAGACTATGAACGGTGTATTGGCTGCCGCGCTTGTGTTATTGGGTGCGAGGAATGTAGTGGACATGACCACTTATCAAGAATGTTCGTAGATGAGCTAAACCCTGGTGAGACTGTTGCCACTTCCCCTACCCCTTGTATGCACTGTGAAACCCCTGCATGCGCAGAGTCATGTCCTGTACAAGCCATTTCTGTAACAGAAGATGGGTTTGTTTTATCTGCATCTCTTGAAAAGTGTATCGGTTGCAAAAATTGTACATATGCTTGTCCATTTGGTATCCCAAGAGTCGATGACGAAAAGAAATTCATGTATAAATGTGACATGTGCTATGACCGCACTAAAGAAGGGAGACCTACGATGTGTGCTAGTGTTTGTCCAACAGATACTATTCAATACTTGGATGAGGAAGAGCTTAAAAACTTTCCATCAAAACCGGTTCAATTTAAATGGGATTTCGGGGGGACGGTTATTGAAACGAAGACAGTTGTTGGAAAGCCTGATACGAAAGAGCACCGTTTTGGATATTGGGATAATGAAGGAGTGTCATTATGAACAAAATAGAAGAGTACTTGCGTAAGTTAGCTTTCAATTATAAACGAGAAAGAGAAATCGATTTAAATAGGAGAGGATTTATTGCCTCTACCCTTTCTCTAATGGGCGTACTTTTCATAAGTTCCACTCCTCTTTTGTCACTTGCAAAAATAAGGGAAGAAGAAAGTGATGAACTTAAACTGTTTATCGCAAATGAAGAGGACTTACAAGTTGGAGATAGTGTGTCATTTTCTTATCCAGAAGAAAATGACCCAGCACTTCTAATCAAAATTGCGGATAATGAGTATCGCGCCTATAACATTAAATGTACCCATTTAATGTGCCCTGTATATTGGGAAAAAGAATCACATGAGCTTGTCTGTCCTTGTCACAATGGCTTTTTCAACGTAGAAGATGGCTCAGTGATATCTGGACCACCGCCTAGAGGATTACCATCCATTAAGCTTGCTTTCAAGAACAAGGAAATCTATGCAATTGGTATAGAACAAGCTCAACATTAGGAGGTTATATGAAATGAAAATGGCTTGGTGGATATTTATGAGCCTAATAACGGTTCAAATTATTCTTACTCAATTCATGGTTGAAGAATTTTTAGCAGGGTATTACCATAACTTAACTTACTACGTTTGGTCGTTAGGCTTTATGTTTGCCTTAACGATAATCACCTTTTTATTTTTCAAAAAAGCCGATAAAGTGCTTGATCAATAAAAGGAAGGAGTCTTTATTATGCATAATAATCGTCATCTTGAATTAAAGGAACAATTCTTTCAAAATATAAAAAAGGATCCCTCATTACAAGAAATATTCCAAAATGCTGATGAGGAACGATATAGCCATCACCCTGACACATTTTATTCCCACGTTTTTCATAATGAAACATATTCAAGCAAAAATATTGAGAGAGCCCATGCTCATCTTGATATTACGGATGAACACTTTGAGGCAATGATTGAGCATTTTTTGAATGCTATGGATTCTTCAGAGGACCGCGAAATGGCCAGACGCTCCTTAGGAAAACTAAGAGAACATGTCATTCAAAAGAAATAGCTACAAAATAAGAACCACAGCGCGTGAACTGTGGCTCTTTATTTATGCGATAGAATCATCTACTTTTGTTGCTAAATCCTTATATTTATCATATAGTAGGTTCCCTTTTTTGTAGATAGAAGGTTCAAAATCGGTTTCATTTGGTGCAATTATTGGCAATCTTGCAATTAATTCGGTTCCTAATTTAGAAGCCAATTGTTCCGATCCGCCTTTCCCAAATATATAGTATTTTGTATCGTAGTCTGGTGGCTGAAAAAATGACATATTCTCTACAATCCCTAAGAACTGATGTTTATTTTGAAAAGCCATTTTTCCTGCTCGTTCTGCTACGTGTGAAGAGGTTGGGTGTGGGGTGGTAACAAGGATTTGATGTGAATTTGGTACCATTCTATTCACATCCATCGCTACATCCCCCGTTCCTGGCGGCATATCTATAATGACATAATCAAGGTCTCCCCAAATGACTTCGTTGATAAATTGATTAATCACCTTCCCTAACATGGGCCCTCTCCATACTACAGGATCATTATTTTTTACAATAAATCCCATTGACATAATTTTAATTCCATGTGATTCAACAGGTATAATCTTATTATTAATTGATTTTGGTCCATTACTAATATTCATCATACTTGGAATACTACTTCCATATATATCAAAGTCTATCAGCGCTACCGCTTTTCCCATTTCACTTAGAGATACTGCGAGATTTGCTGAAACCGTAGATTTTCCAACGCCACCTTTTCCAGAGTTAACTGAAATAACCTTTCCTGATAACATTGTATTGACTCCTCCTTTATTGACAGTTTTCCATAGACTGCTTAATATAGACTATCCATTCATTCCAATTTCGAATCATAAAGGCAGATTCACCTGCTTCTGTGTATCCCATAAAACTTTTTGTATCATCCACTTCTGCCTTTAGTTTTTTTTGTATATCCACAATGACATCGTGAATTATAATGAATTCCTGTAATTCAAGATCCGGAGAATATTGTAAAAGAACTACATCCTCATGAGCTTGAATCGTAGCCAATTTCTTGTCTGCCTTTGCCAAATAGATAAAATATTCACTCTTATCTTTATTTCTTATATATGGTGATGAGTAACCGGAAAATGATTCGTTTGTTGGAACCACTATCTTTGTTGTTAACATTCCTATCCAACTCCTTATCTAATTAACATTATGGACAACCTAACAACAAACGCATACTAACAAACACAAACAAAAAAGAGAGGATTTCCTCTCTTCTTTGGTTACATTAATATTTCTGTTAAATCAATTAATTTCCACCTCACCATTTAGAACAAAAATTATTATTTTCTCTATTTCATCGAACGTTAATAGCTGGTTTTCATTTAAAGATATGAAATCAGGTCCAATGATTTCAGCAGGCATACAATACCTACACCTTAGAGTACATTAATCTATAACAGAGATACGGAATATCTCGTAAAGGTCGACCATAAAAATGCCTTGCTTCAATTGATTGTTTCTTTATCTGTATTAGTCCACCTTTTATTTCAAAGGTATGGTATGGATAGACTTGAATATATATGACTTTTTTTAAAATTGCCCATCCCTTTATACTCTTGGTTTCCTTTGTATACCTTTTTAGCCAGTTGTATTCATTTCTGCATTTAAAAATCGTTTTATTGTCTTCTTTTAGGTACTCTTTCAGCACCTAAGGATTTTCATCACAAGATTACCTTAATCTAATAATTTATAGTCAACAAATGAATTAATATTTTTAAAGCACACTGGATCAACTCCTAATGTCTTTTCAGAAACCTGCTTAATATTTAGTTGATTAATCGTATCACACATTCTAAAATTCACTTGATCTAATTGACTCTTTATTAAGGGTCTAACATTGTTCGAATACATTGCAACAAGTGGCTGTAATCTTCCTTCAATGTAAGGAACAATGCCATCAAAAAGGACCGATTTACCCTGAGAAATTTTACTTATTATATCACTTGTTATGTAAGGAACATCACAAGATAAAACAAAATACCAATAGCTTTCTAACGTTTGCATTGCAGTAAAAATCCCAGCAAGTGGACCTAACCCCTTATACTGGTGAAGATCCTCAACTACTAATGCATTACTATTTTCCTTAATCCAACTTGTTAGTTCAGGATGACTAATGACCACTACTTTATCAACATGGGGTGTTAATGCATTCTCAGCTATTCGAAAAAAATACTCTCCTTTATATGTAGCTTTTGCTTTAAAACTTCCAAATCGCCTTGAAGCACCACCGCTTAACACTACTCCGACAGTATTATACATGACTTAGCCTCTCTTACTTTGTTCTGATACCATTCTTTAAATTTTTCGTCCTTCCAGAAGAAAATATAACACCTCTTTTAACTGTCTCAAAAATCTCTTTCATTACTACCATCTCAACACTCTAGTATAGGTGGATTATCCCTACTTCTAAGTAAACCTTAGGATATATTGCTTGTTTAACACCTTCTAAATTATTAGGTCGAGGTGAGTCAAATCATTAAAATTTAATATATTTCCCAATTTATATTCTAGATTAGGAATGGGAATGTTCATGTTCCTTTCACTTCTGATATAATTACCCCTTCTTTCTGATCAAAATCACTGTCTTTGTCTTTTACGAAATCTGAAATACCGTCCCCATGAGCCCACTTTTATCCAATGTTTCGTTACATTACAATTTTTGGATGTAACGTTGTTATTTCGAAATTATTGTATCCAGCTACTTGTATAATGTTGACCCATCTTTCAACTCCTCATGACATGGTGTTTTTGAGCTGTTTTGTTTTATTTTGAGACAGTAAAATAATAATGAAATCTCACAACAGTCAAAAGCTCTTTGTTTTATACAAACATACTGCCCAAAATATGAGGTAAATATATTATCAGAATTAACTCACTTTAATGAACAGGGTCGTACGAAAATGGTGAATATATCGAAATAAAAGTAAACGACCAAAGTGTCAAAGTAC
Source organism: Bacillus spongiae (assembly GCF_037120725.1). Taxonomy (NCBI): domain Bacteria; kingdom Bacillati; phylum Bacillota; class Bacilli; order Caryophanales; family Bacillaceae; genus Bacillus; species Bacillus spongiae. Next base: position 31,476 of record NZ_JBBAXC010000003.1, on the reverse strand, counting down.
AGTCTAGTATCATGGTAAGTACCTCTCAAAACAACTTCAAGGAATTGTAGCTACTAAGCAAACTTCTTCACTTTATCCAATATGCTATCCGTTTCCTATAGACGGTGTTGATATAACTAGTATCTGCTTATTTAGGCTTCGCATGATTCAATTTATATCTTTCCTCTGTCCCCCATAACCTTTAAAGGTTATAGGGGGTTAAAACAAAGTTTGATTATATGTAAGAAAGGGCGATCAAAAATTCTTTTTAAAGGTTAGCAGGATTTTTTTTATTTCAGAAATGGGCCATTATCTTGAAGACTTGAATTCGAGATAATACACAGAGGTAATAATCAGAAAATTTTCAAAAAAATTAGAGGAATTACATGATTTTTGTCGAAATGTAATTATATGCAAAAAGGTGGTGATAATATGAAAAAATTCAATAAAATAGCATTAGCATCTGTAGTTTCTTTTGGGTTACTTGCAGGGTTTGGTGGTTCTACTGTATCAGCAGGAACTCCAATTGATCATCCAGATTGCATCCAAATAACTCCTAACTATTGGTTATGTGGATAATTAATATTAAAGTAAAGAGGCTGGGACATAACTAACTTCAAAAAATGAGAGAGGTGAATTTGAGAATACTCAATTTCACCTCTCTTTATTTTTAGGGTTGAACAATTTTATTATCTTAGTTTTTGGCAGGATTTTCTTATTCTAGATAAGGGCTCAATTCAGGAGTATTATAGGGCCCTTTCTGAAAAGTGCCCTATTTTTGAATAGCACCTTTTAAGTGATTGGATATTTATGTTAATATCATTGGTGGTAATGAATTTTCAGTTTACTCTTATGAGTATGTTATAGATTTACCTGGGTGAAGTGTGTAACTTTGTTATAATTAGATAACTTAATTAAGGGAATGAGTGTAATGGCATTTGATTTGTTAATAAAGATGCAACCATCGAGAAAGCAAAGAAAAGAAGGTGAAGTATTTGCAATTCAGCCTTTTAAAAATACTTTTTACTATGGGAAAGTAATAAGAACAAAACTTCCAAGTAAAAGTCTCATGGTGAAAGGAATGAACCTAATTTACATTTACAACCAACACTCAAAAGAAATGAAAATACCAATGGAACTGAACCCTAATAATCTTCTAATCCCACCACAGATAGTGAATAACCAGGGTTGGTTAAAAGGATACTTCCAAACATTAGATATACAACCTATTTTAGAGGAAGAACGATCTATCGACTTTGGTTTTTGGGACATAAAAGTTAAAGAATATGTAGATGAAGAAGGAGAACGAATAAACCGCGTTCCAGCTCTTCATGAAGATTTTGGTGTAGGAAGTTATGGTTCAGTTGGATATTCAGTGAAAAAGTTTTTGAAGTAACGAGCGTATCAAAAATGGAAGTTATCACCAATATTAATCTTCGACAATTAGGCGCAAGCGTTGAAAATCATTACCCTTCCTAACTCTTTTATATTCAAGAATAAGGTTTGTGGAGAAAGGTGTGAAAATTTGAAAAAGAAAAAAAGACTTTTTAAGGTTGGATTGCTGGCATTAATAGCAATAATAATATTACCTCCAATATTAGCACCCTTGGTACACGATAATGATTCGCCAAGGTCTGCATTAAGAGAATCCATTTTAAAAGCAGGGCATCCATATCAAAGTTTTTTTGCTTTAATAACTAAGGGTGATTATAAAGATAAAGACTACGGACAGCGGTATAATGTATATTGGATTGACTACGATAGTCTTACTGGAGATACGGCAACTATTTGTTATACAAAAGAAAGAGAAAGTGAAAAGTATGAAGTTTCTTGTGGTACAGGTCCATGACTAATGAGTTCAACTTCATCAACTATTAGTTGCTTTAATTGAAAGGATTTTTACTAGTTATCTCAAATTCAAGTCTTCGTTCAGGCGCGATTGTCGAATAACAAAAGTAGAAAATGACTAAATTTTTTTTACAAAAACTCACATTTAATCTTTATGCGAAGAATCCGTTTAATCAATCTTTTTTTAAATGGATTCTTTTTGTTAGCAATAATATTAAGTTCATGAGATGTTTTTGATCACACTTAACACAATATCTGCTAATAAACACTAAAAAAAATCGCTCAATTTTTGAAAATTGAGCGATTTTTCTTATTTACTAATATCCTGGCTCCTCTTTAAATGAAAGAACTGTTGAACCATTTCATCCGGGACATCAGAAAGTTGTTGATAAACATATTGAGGAGCTTGATCTTTATCAATCAGAATAGACCGTATTCCTTCATAAAAGTCATTGTGCTTCAAAAATTTTTTTGCCAATACAAGGTCTGTTGCAAAGCATTCTTCGACCGTTTTATCAACACCATTCGTCAACTGCTTTAACGTTATTTTTAGTGATGCTGGTGATTTAGACAATAGTAACCTCTTTGTTTTAGAAGCAAATTCGCTTGAATCATGTGCTAGCGATTCAATAATCTCCTCCATTGTGTTAAATGAAAAATGAGAATCAATCTCGCTTTGGATTGGAGAAAGGACAGCTTTTTCAGAAGGTGTACAAGAATACTCCTCAACAAGTTCCTGTAACCGATGTTCTACACTTTTACTTTGCCAGTCTGTCGCTTCAATTTTTGCTATAAATGCCTCTAAGTGTGCACTGAGCATATAGGAGTCTGCCCCATTAATATATAAAACATCAGGTGCTTGAATGACAGATGCTGTTAAGGCTAAATATCGACCAATATGTCCTGGTGCACGATTTAAAAAGTAAGCTCCTCCTACATCAGGAAAGAACCCAATATTCATTTCAGGCATCGCCCATTTTGTTCTTTCCGTAACAATGCGATAGCTAGAACCATAAGTCAATCCCACTCCGCCACCCATGACAATTCCATCAAGGAGGGCAACAATTGGTTTCGAATACGAGTAGATTGCCTGATCCACTTGATATTCTTCTTCAAAAAATCTCTCAGCCTTCTCTAAAGCCGATTGACTAGATTGAGCCTTATAGAGAGCTTTAATATCACCGCCCGCACAAAAACCTTTCGTACCTGCCCCTCTCATCACAATGACTTGAATGGCATCATCACTTTCCCATTCTTCTAATTTTGTACGCAACAGAGACAACATTTCATAAGAAAGTGAATTAAGTACTTTAGGGCGATTCAACGTAATTGTCGCTACACCATTTGAACGAACGGAAAAAAGCACTTCATTTGTCATACTTACACCCCCTTTCACGAATGATTAAATGTAGGTTTTCGCTTTTCAATAAATGCATTGACGCCTTCTTTTGCATCATTTGTTAAGAATAATTCAGCAAACCGAGCTCTTTCCATTTCAAGACCTACCTCTAACGTTTCATGATTACTTAACATAATACATTCAACTGCTCTTGAAACACTTGTCATGCTTTTCCCTTGAACAAATGCTTGTGCCACCATCTGTGCCGTTTTCAACAATTCTTCCTTACATGCGACGAGCTGAATAAGTCCCAGTTGAACAGCTTCATCTGCCGATATTTGCTTACTAGAAAGGATCATATCCATAGCAGTTGCTGTATTGGTTAACCTACTTAACCTCTGTGTTCCACCAAATGTAGGAAGTAACCCTAACTTTAGTTCTGGTAGCCCAAGCAAAGCATCGTTTGAAGCTATACGATAATGACACCCCATCGCTAATTCTAATCCGCCTCCAAGTGCAGGACCATTTATAGCCGCAATTACAGGTTTCATCATTGCTTCAATTTCATTGCAAAGCGCCTGTCCGGCTTTCGCCATTTGAAGGGCCATCTCCTTGTTCTCAAAAGCTTGTACAAACTCTTTAATATCCGCTCCAGCCACAAAGAAACGTCCACTTCCCGTAAGAATGATGGCATTTGTTCCATCATCATGAGACAGCTCTTCAAAAATTGAACGTAGTTCATGAATACATTCAGTTGACAATGTATTAGCTGGCGGATTATCTATCGTAATTGTGGTAATAAAATCTATCGTCTTAACCTTTGCATACGTGTAATCCATTCTCAAGCCCCCTCTTTTTCGTATTCAATCCTCTGTTTATCACCTAGCACTAAAACCAACGTTCCGTCACGACTTTTTTTCGAGTATAAAATTGCACACCATCTTTTCCATTTGTTCCAAGGTCTCCAAAGAAAGAAGCTTTGTTTCCCGCAAAGGAAAAGAATGCCATTGGAGCAGGTACATTTACATTTACTCCAATCATTCCAGCATCTATTTTTTCTCGAAACGCTTGAGCGTGTTTCCCATTAGATGTATAAATAACAGCGCCATTCGCAAACCTAGATTGATTTGTTAGCTCGATACCCTCTTCAAGGCTTTTTACTCGAACGACACTTAATACGGGAGCAAATATCTCATCTTGCCATATTTTCATTTCCGAGTTGACATGATCGAAAATGGTAGCTCCTACGTAAAAGCCGTCTTTATTTTCTTCAACATTACGTCCATCGACTACTAATGAAGCACCTTCTGTTACACCACTTGCGATGTATTCTAATACACGACTCTTATGGGTATCACGAATTAAAGGGCCGACAAAATTATCCTCATATCGTCCATCGCCGATTTTTAATTTTTGTGTTTCCGACACAAGCATCTCCATCAATTCATCGGCAACTTCCTCTACAACGGCTACCACTGAACAAGCCATACAACGCTCGCCACTGCTACCGAATGCTGCACCAATTACCCCTTGAACCGTTTTCTTTAATTCACAATCAGGCATAACGATGGCATGGTTTTTTGCACCTGCAAGAGCCTGAACACGCTTTCCGTGAGCAGTACCAGTTTGATAAACGTACTTGGCAACAGGTTCTGACCCAACAAATGAAATTGCTTTAATCTCAGGATGTTCTACTATACGATTGACAACTTCCTTACCACCGTGTACTAAATTCAAAACTCCTTTTGGAAAGCCAGACTGATAAAAAAGTTCAACAAGCTTTCCCGCTAAAATAGGGGTCCGCTCTGATGCTTTTAGAACGAAAGTATTTCCGCATGCAATGGCAAGCGGGAACATCCATAAAGGAACCATCATCGGAAAGTTGAATGGTGTAATACCGGCTACCACTCCTAATGGGTATCTCCAAATGGAACCATCAATTCCTTCTGCAATATTTGGGAGCGCTTCTCCCATCATTAAGTTAGGAGTTGTTGTAGCTAGCTCCACCACCTCTATTCCGCGCTGCACTTCTCCACGAGCATCTTTTAACGTTTTTCCATTTTCCATCGTAATAATTTGAGCTAACTGCTCTTTTTCTTGTTGTAATAGCTGTAAATATTTATATAATAGTCTAGAGCGTTGTGGGACAGGTCGTTGCGCCCACTCCTGATAAGCTCTTTCAGCTGCTTGTACAGCTTTGTCAACATCTTCTTTTTCAGACAAAGGGACATAAGCAATAATTTGCCCCGTTGCCGGATTTGGAACTGCTTCAATTTCTGTGCTAATCGCGTCTACCCATTCTCCATTAATATGGTTTTTCATTTTTTGGTCAGTGGAAATCATACTCATCCATCTCCTCTTCTTATAAAATAGTCGCCTGCTGCTGACTTATTTTCTTGTAAAGCACTGACATATCCTTTTCACCAAAGCCCTTTTGCTCAGCTTCTTCGTACATCTCAAATAAAATTTTGCTCATTGGCAATTTCAATTGCTGTTTCTCCGCTAAATCCAAGGCAAATCCTAAATCTTTTCTTAATAGCTTTAGAGAAAAACCAGGCTCATAGTGTTCATTAGCTATGAAGCTTTTGTAATTTCGTTCGTAAATACGACTTTGTCCGTAACTTACACTTAACATTTCAAACAGCTTTTCAAGATTAAGGTCGCTTTTTTCGGCTAAATTAAGTGCTTCACTAACCCCCGCTGTATAAAATCCGATGAGTAGATTGTTTATCAACTTCGTAGTCGTTCCACTTTCAATTTTCTCACTTACATGAAAAATATTTTCCCCTAACGATTGTAAAAGCGGTATGGAGCGATCATATGCCTTTTTTGGACCACCTACCATAAAGGTTAAGGTTCGATTCACTGCCCCTACTACTCCTCCACTGACAGGGGCTGCCAAAAATTCAATTCCTTTTCGTTTTGCCGCTGATTCAACTTTTTGATTGACTTCTGGTGCTACTGTACTAGTGTCTATAATTAATAAGCCTGGGCGACTGTTTTCAATTAGTCCCTCTTCTCCTAAATAAACAGTTTCAACCGCTTTTGAAGAAGGTAAGCTTGTTATGATCACTTCACAGAGTTTAGACAAATTTGGAAGAGAAATGCCAATGATTCCTCCGAATTGTTCAAAAGCAGCTTCTGCCTCACTTTGTACATCGACACCATACACTGTATAACCAGAATTGAGCAAATTTTCAGACATAGGAAGGCCCATATTTCCTAAACCGACAAAACCAATTTTATTCATTTCCATTCTCTCCATTCATTTAAAGTATCGAGGGTTATGAATGATCTCTTTCGCAATATATCTTTTCTTTAGAAACAAGTTTTGGTATAGAGGGACAGGTAATCTACGAATCTCATTTATCTGTCTTTTTCGTTTGTCTTCATCTGATTCAGCACCCGACATGATGGTTATAGCCGCCTCTTCTACTTGTCGATACCTTTCCTCACATAAGACATCCGTTATCCACCGCTTCATTTGGTCATTTACTTGACCATTTTTCTTCCTTGTTTTTTCTGTCCGCGATAAAGCAGACTCGATAATATATATATCTTTCACCATATCAGCTAACAAACGTGAATATTCTTGCTCCTTTGTCAGTTCTACATTTGCCAAGGAGAGTAAGGATCTTTTCAGTAACTCCTTCGCTAACAAAATGTACTGATGATTCCTTTCTTCTTTGTTATCAAGTGACATGCTCATACTTGAAAGCTTTTCTTCGGAACATTCCTTTACTAATTGTTTGGATATTGTTAAGCGATTAATTTCATTTGTTCCTTCAAATATTCGACTAATCCTCGCATCCCTATATAAGCGTTCGATTTCATAGTCTTGCATATAACCGTACCCACCATGGATTTGAACCGCTTCATCAACGATTTCACTTAACGTTTCAGAGCTATTGACTTTATTAACAGCACACTCTAACGCAAATGAGGAGAGCTTTGTGATCAGATCACTCTCATTTCCCTGAATCACCACGTTATCTAACTCACCTGCTGTTCGATAAGCGGCACTTTCTGCTCCATAGATTGATACTGCCATGTTAGCAATCTTTTCTTGTATTAGCGTAAAATTCACAATAGATTTATTAAATTGCTTTCGCTCTTTTCCATACTCTACAGCAAGCTGAAGTGCTTGTTTAGAAGTACCTATATTAGAAAATGCTAGTTTCAAACGAGCCATATTTAATATATTTAAGGCAACATGATGCCCTTTCCCAAGCTCGCCAAGTACGTTTTCTTTCGGTACTAATACATCTTCTAAAATAAGTGTCGCAGTTGATGATCCTTTAATGCCCATTTTCTCCTCTTCAGGACCGATTGAAACGCCATCATAAGACCTCTCTACAATAAAGGCTGTCATTCCTTCATTTGTTTGAGCAAAAACGACATACACATCTGCAATCTGAGCATTGGTAATCCATTGCTTTTCTCCACTTAAAAACCAAGCTGTTCCATTCTCATTCAACACCGCGCTTGTCTTCGGATGAAGTGCATCAGAACCCGCACTTGATTCGGTTAAAGCATAAGCTCCAATCCAGTCACCAGAAACAAGTTTAGGCAAATATTTTTGTTTTTGTTCCTCATTTCCAAAGTACACATACGGCAATGTACCCACACCAGCGTGAATATTATAGGAAACACTGAAAGAACCACCGAAACCCATTTTCTCAGCAATCAGTCCAGCTATCCGTTTATTTAAAGCTAGCCCCCCATACTTCTCTGGTACTTCAACACCTAATAATCCAAGTTCTCCTGCTTTCGAGAACAGCGTACGTGTCACATCATAATGATGTTTTTCAATCGCCGAAATATGAGGTGTAACATCCTGCTTAATAAAAAGTTCTGTCGTTTTAGCAATAAGCTCCTCTTCATTAACAAAATCTTCTGGTGTAAAGGGTATACTTACTTCATCTTGTTGAAACAAGTAAGAACGTTTCCACCTGTTTTCTATTTTACCCATATCGATCCTCCCAGCAGGTTATCTACTATCTATTAATCCCGTTTCTTGTCTATTTAATTTTCATTTTTAATCTATTATATAAATGGTTATTTGAAGAGAGAATCACACTCATAGCGCCTTCATTTTCCAATAGCTAGATGTCTAAAAGAGGCTCAAACGATGCAGCGTGCATTCTATTTTTCAACAAAAGAAGGCGATCATTCATACCATATCACGCTTTTTATTTTGTCAATGATACGTATAATCGCCTTCTTAATGTGCTATTCATAGTGATGAAATAATTATTTCTTTAGTTCTTCATTCGGTAATTTCGTTTTGGCCATCTCACGGTCTAAGTCTTCAAATTTATAATATGAAATGGTTTCATACAGTTCTTTCCGTGTTTGCATCGTTAAAAGGGCATCTTGTTGCGACCCTTCGTTCTTTATCAACTGAAACACTTGCTCGTATGCTTTCGCTGCTACTCGAAGAGACGTGACGGGATAAATCACCATTTGAATCCCCATATTCGCAAACTCTTCTGCTGTATAATATGGCGTTTTTCCAAATTCAGTCATATTTGCAAGCATTGGCACTGTTAACTTTTCTGAGAATAGACGAAACTCTTTTGATGACTGAAGTGCTTCAGGGAAAATAGCATCTGCTCCTGCTTCTATGTAGGCACGAGCTCTTTCAATAGATGCCTCCAATCCTTCAACCGATCGTGCATCCGTACGTGCTATGACAATTAGAGAAGGAGCTACTTCTTTGATTACCTTAATTTTTTGAATCATTTCTTCCGTGGAGACCAACTGTTTCCCGTTTAAATGCCCACATTTCTTCGGTAGCTGTTGATCTTCAATTTGCACTGCCGCTACATTTGCTTCTAACATTTCTCTCGCTGTTCTAGCAGTATTCAAAACGCCTCCAAATCCCGTATCAATATCTACCAATAACGGTAAATTAGTTGCTCGGATCAAATCCTTTGCTCGCTCTGCCATTTCTGTTGACGTGACGATTCCCAAATCAGGCAGCCCTCTGCTTGCTGTATAAGCTGCTCCTGATAAATAAAGCGAAGTGAATCCTGCTTCTTTGGCAACTAATGCAGCCATGGCATCATGAGCACCTGGAATTTGCAATATATCCGGGGATAACATTAGCACTCGAAATTGATCCGCTAGCTGTTTTTGATTCATTGGTTGATCAACTAACCAAGCCATTTTGACCCCTCCTCACAATAAAAACAATTCAACAAATTGGTTGACGTTCATTTTTTCTAGCTTATCTTGGTTATAACAAACCTCTTCAATCTTCTTCTGATGCTTACTTGGGAAATGGGTTTTCAAGTTATTTGAAAACTTATTCATTATTTTTGGAATGGCTTCTTCTCGACGGAAGCGGTGCCCTAATGGGTATTCACATTCAATCCTTTCCGTAGCTGTTCCATCTTTAAAGTGAACTTGAACTTGGTTGGCGATTGAGCGCTTGTTCGGATCTAAATAATCAAAACTGTATTGTTTATTTTCAACCACTTCCATTTTTTCGCGTAATGAATCAATTCTTTCATCAGAAGCCGTCTCATTTTCATAAAATTCAGCTTTAATATCTCCTTTAATAAGGCCAATAGCCGTAATATATTGTAAACAATGATCTCGATCCGCTGGATTGTGCAATGGACCTTTTTTATCAATGATGCGAATGGCAGATTCATGAGTAGTAATCGTAACCTTATCAATCTCATCTAATCGATCTATCACTTGAGGGTGTAGCTTAACCGCACATTCAGCTGCTGTTTGTGCATGGAATTCAGCAGGAAATGATACTTTAAATAACACATGCTCCATCACATAGGAATCCAGTTGACGACCAAGCTTTAATTCCTTTTGATTGAATAAAACATCTTGAAAGCCCCAACCTGGTGCAGAAAGAGCTTGCGGATAGCCCATTTCCCCTTTAAGAGCCTTGATTGCTAAGTACACCCCTCTACTAGTTGCATCCCCTGCTGCCCAAGACTTACGAGATCCCGTATTCGGAGCATGTCTGTACGTTCGTAAACTAGAATTATCTAGCCAAGCATTTGATAAAGCGTTGATTACCTCATCTCTTGTTCCGCCAAGCATATAGGTAACAACTGCTGTCGTTGCCACTTTGACAAACAATACATGGTCCAGTCCAACACGATTTAAACTATTCTCTAATGCCAAAACCCCTTGAATCTCATGGGCTTTAATCATCATTTCCAGTATATCTCGAACAGTTAAAGGCTTCTCTCCCTCTGCAATGCGAACACGGCTAATATAATCTGCAACGGCCAAAATACCCCCAAGATTATCAGAAGGATGCCCCCACTCTTCAGCAAGCCATGTGTCATTATAATCTAGCCATCGTATCATACAACCAATATTAAAGGCCCCTTGAACCGGATCAAGAACATAAGAAGTTCCTGGCACTCGACTTCCGTTTGGAACCGTAGTTCCCGGAACGACAGGACCAAGTAATTTCGTACATTCTGGATATTGTAAAGCAAGGATTCCACACCCTAAAGTGTCTAACAACACATAACGTGCCGTTTCAAAAGCCTCTGAGCTTATAATGTCTTTATGCAGCACATAATCTGCAATTTCCTCTAATAAAACGTCTACCTTTTTTTCTTCATTCGTATTAATCACGTGTATCGTTCCTTTCAAGTTTGTCTTGTATTCTTCAGTTATTGATTAATTACTAAGTACATGTCGCTCACCTGTATAGTGAACACGTGGCCTGAATAAGCGATTATTCTCATGCTGCTCCATCACATGAGCACAAATGCCAACTGTTCTGGCACTGAAAAAGATTGGTGTATATAACGGAATGTTAATGCCGAGCATCCAGTAAACAGGTGCTGCATAATAATCTAAATTCGGATATAGTCCCTTCTCTCTCTCCATTATTTTCTCACCAGCTTCACACATGCGAAGGAGAAGGTCATCACCCTTTAACTCACATAATTGCTTTAACGCATCTTTCATCATGAGCGCTCTTGGATCCATTTTTTTCATGTACACTCTGTGACCAAAGCCCATAATTTTTTCTTTTTTAAATAATTTCATTTCCAACATTTCTTCAAAAGCTTTGACTGTTCCCGCTTCAAGAAGCATGTGCATAACCGCTTCATTTGCACCGCCATGCAAATTGCCTTTTAGCGAGGCAACAGCTCCCGTTAACGCACCATATAAATCAGACTGGGTAGACGCAATCACTCTAGCAGTAAAAGTAGAATTTGGCATTTCATGCTCACTATATAAAACGAGTGAACGATCAAATATTTCTGCTTCTAGTTCAGACGGTTTCTTGCCTGTAAGCATATAGAAGAAGTTTGCACTGTATGATAACTCTTGAAGTGGAAGAATAGGCTCTTGACCGTCCAACATTCGATAGCTGTTCGCTACGATAGTAGGTACTTTCCCTAAAAGTTTATAGGCACGCTCTTTATTGATTAAATGAGCGCGATTGTCAATTTGATCATCATAACCAGCCAGAGCTGAAATCCCTGTTCTTAAAGCATCCATCGGGTGAGTCTCTTTTGGAAGGAGCTTAAATACATCGAACACTTTATCCGGTAGTTCATATTCAGCCTTTAATTTCTCTACGACGGTTTCTTTCTCCACTTCAGTGGGGAGTTTTCCCTCAAGCAATAGATAAACGAGATCTAGGTACTCTTTTTTTTGTGATAATTTAATTAAATCGTATCCTTTTATAACAATTTCCCCTTGAACGGTATCAAGAAATGAAATATTTGTTTCTGTGGCAACAACACCTTCTAGACCAGGAAAAAACTTCTTTTCAACTTCCATCCTTTTCTTCCTCCCATTCAAATAATTCACGATTGATTATTTTGTAAGCCCTTTCAACATTTCGTAAATAAATAAGCTGTTCCTCGTGATTCCCAGCTCTCTCCATAATTTCAGCTTTTAATAGCGAATATTTTGTTGAAATGGAGCAAGGTTTCTCTAATTGATAATTAATCATAATGCATGCTTTGAAAGAATTGATAAAATAATCTACTGAACCAAACAAAGATGTCTCCTCCAAACAAATCTTCTCATGAAAATTTCTCAATAAAAAAACAACTTCCTAAGAAGTTGTTAAGTTACGAACGATTAATAAATAACATGTTTATGAGTAACTCAAAAAAAACACGCCTTTACTTCCGCACTTAACACCCCCTATCCTCGTAGGTATTGATGTTTGCTAAAACAGGCAGGTCTCCTGGCTTAAGATCATCGCTTTTCGAACCTTCCCATTCCCTAACGGAAACAGTGGCCATGACGAATCGCTCCCTAATACAGTTGCGGGACAGCGCCGGTTTCTAACCGGACTTCCCTTTTAAGCAGATAAATAGATTTATCCGCACCTATTTCTACACCTATTTAATTTGACACATTTAATATATCAATTTTTTAGAAAATTAACAATTGTTTTATTTACAAATATTTAAAACTCCTTCTAACAATTCTTGTATACCACACTACTTTATAACAATAGTATATCGGTTAAAGGAACGACTATTTCATGCTATTAAAGGGGTGCATAGAAAAATCGTGCGCAATAAATTACCTCAATGAAATTACTAGACAGTACTGATAATATGTTATTTTCTTTCTTATTTAGTTTTTTAATATAGTATTCTAAAAAATATATTTTCTGATTCATATCAAGTGGGCATTTTTCTCTTTTAATAGAAAAACCCAAATCCTTTTCTACCAAAGGACTTGGGCTTTTGAATAAACGTTTTAGAACCTTACCGTTGTTCCATTATTACCATTATGAACGATAGTCTTGTGCACCAAACCAACCACCAGTTGGGCCATCATTGTCAAATAAAGCTAACTTAATTGCACCTGGTAGAACGGTTTCTACCTCATAATCCGCATTTGGTCCACCTAAATCTGTTTTTAACCAGCCTGGGTCTAGGCAATTAGCCAAAACACCCGTTCCTTTTAGCTCCACTGCTAAATCCTGAGTTAGCTTATCTACTGCTGCTTTTGACACACCGTACGGAGATAATTGTGGAGTATCTTTAATTCCAGAAGTTATATTAATTATTCTTCCATAGCCATTTTCCTTCATTTTAGGTGCAAATGCTTGAGAGAGTAATAGTACACTATACAGGTTATTTTGGAAGATAACATTGAAATCCTCCACAGTAATATCCCAAAATTCTTTCCATTCACTCATGATTGCTGCATTGTTATATAGAATATCTACTCCACCATGCTTTTCCTTTACCACTTCAACCATCTTGTGAAGCTCATCGGTTTTGGATAGATCCCCTTCTACTACGTCAAACTTCACTCCATATTCTTTTATTAAATTAACTGTTTTTTCCGTGTTTTCTTTTTTTCTTGCATGAATAATGACATTGCATCCTTCTTGAGCTAGTCCAATTGCGATTTGTTGACCAATCCCTCTACTTGAGCCTGTAACTAATGCCCACTTATTTGCTATTTTCCCCATTTTCTTTCCTCCTTCATCAATACCTTCTGAACTATTCTTTTCTCTTTTCATCCTCTAACAGAGACTACGTGGCTCCATCTTAAAAACGCAGATTATTCTAGTGTTTCTATAAAATTTTCCTGCGTCGCTTCTGATTATATATTCGTTTTACCTAATAATCAATATAATCTAAACCGCTTTCGTTATAAGTTCATTTTAGTACTTTTATGTAGCATAAATGAATGGTTCATAACGTTCTTTCCCTGAATCCATTTCCTTAATTTTATATAAATTCTGTTTCACTTCAGTCTCACCAATCATCACTACGTTACGAACCTTTTCCTTATTGGCTCTATCTAATAACTTACTCAGCTTTTTATTAGACATGTCAAGCTCTACTTTGTACCCCTTCAACCTCAAATACCTAGCAACAGACATCGACTGTTTCATTGTTTTTATTGGAATAATATAATAATCAAGATCATACAGATCGACAGACACCTCACTTGTTAGTTCCATTGCCGTGTAGATAACATCTAACCCGAAGGATATTCCCACCGTAGAAAACGATTGAGAAGTTCCGATTAGTCCGCCAATTGCGTTATCGTATCTTCCTCCACTACCTATGCTTGATTTGATCAATTGATTCTCAAGAAATATTTCATAAATGGATCCCGTATAAATATCTAACCCTCTTGCTAAAAAGGGATTAAATACACATTTTTTATCCACGCCAACATACTTCAAGTAGGACCTTAACTCCCTAAGTTCCACTAGTCCTTTTTCAATTTCTTTATTGACCATAGAATAGGTGTCAAAATAGTTTATAGTTCTATTATTCTCTTCTCGAATAAACTGTAGAATCGCCTCAATTGATTGAGTGGGTATGTTCTTCTTAATCAATTCTTTCCCAACTGCCGTAACCCCTATTTTCTCTAATTTATCTAGTACTAGAATCACGTCATTAATTTTATCGTTAGGTACATTAAACATCTTTAACATACCGGATAATAAGTTTCTGTTGTTATATTGAATGGTGATTTCTAAATTAAGCGCATTAAATGCATCTATTGCCATTACCATCAATTCAGCTTCAGCAATTTGTGATTCTACCCCCACAATATCTACATCACACTGGGTAAATTCACGTAATCTCCCCGTTTTTATAGGACCGTCTCTAAAAACTTTCCCAATTTCATATCTTTTGAATGGCTTTTTCACTGTAGGGTTCATTGCTACAACTTTAGCAAACGGAATCGTAAGGTCATATCGTAAGCTTAAGTCCCGCTCCCCTCGGTCTGAAAGAGTATACATCTCTTGTAATATCTCCGCTCCTCCACTATATTTTGATGCAAGGAGTTCGGTATAATTTAGAATTGGTGTTTCTAAAGGCTGGCAGCCATACCGAATAAACACATCCTCTAACGTTCTTTTAATCTTCCTTCTCAGAGCTTCTTGCTGGGGTAAATAATCTTCGGTCCCCTTTACATTTTGGTAATCCATCTTTTTCATTTCCTCTACCTCCATTTTTGATAAAATAAAAAACCGTACAAGATATAAGTGTAAAATACTTATTCCATACGGTTTAATGAGAAATAGTCTTCCTATTTGAGATTGTAAAAAAACTCAATAGCAAGACTAATTAATATGATGATGTAATTGAGACAAGGTTTCGTTCATAATAAGCCGAAGCATTTTCTTCACCTCAAATTTTTTATACCTTACCATAATAATAAAAATAGTTCAATCCTTTTTATCATTAAGTTGAAGTGCTGCATAAAATAATAATAATGTGAATGATCCACCTAATAATCGAGCAGAAAGGTGCCTACTCCCTTACGTTGTGAGAAGTAAAACACCGCCGCAATGAGAGACTTGGTGAAATTCACAGTTACAAATGGGGCTAAGAGCTGAACTTATTTCTTCAAAAACAAAATAGAACTCACCCTCATCCCAATAATTTAGACTTTTTTTCTTACATGCTTCAAGGTCTTCACGTGTCTGAAAAGCAATATCTCCAATCAATATTTTGCCGTTATCCGTAAGTAATTGGAGAAGGTCCTTTAATAAAGCCACTTTATCGATATCTGAAAGATGATGTAATGCATAGGTGCTTATAATAGAATCATACTTCTTCTCCTTCACGGATTCAGGAAGCCCCGTTGTAATGTCCCACTTCATTAAGTTAGCCATTGGCATTTTCATTTTCGCTATCGAAATCATTTGGTCAGAAAAGTCCATTCCATCTATTTGATGGTCATGGTCATATAGTTTGGTTGTTAGAACACCTGTACCAAAACCAATATCTAGCACGGTCGATTTTCTTATTTTCATTGCTTCATTATAAACCTGATTTAGTATTTCCTTATAACCAGCAAATGGGTATAAATTATTTTCTTCACTTAACTGGACCGTCTGGTCGTAGTTATTTGCCCATAAATCAAATCCTTGTTTACTTAACATGAATGCTCCTCCTATTTTGAACATACACCGAGCATTCCTTTCCAAAAACAACTTGCTCGATAATTAGTTCATTTTCACCCATAAGACATGTACATTACGATTGACAACTATTTTTTTCATCTATAATCCCACCCTTCAATATTATTGTTATATTATCATATTTTATTATTTTTAGAAAATAATTCTATTAAAATCCCCTTTAGAAAAAACGTTCAATACAGAGCAGTTATTTAGAAAAAACTTGCTCTTATTGCAAATTAATACCTATATAGTTCAATCAATGCAGGAAAACGAAAGTTGATGGCGAAATATCTCTTTAATTGTTCTCTATATATTTTCATCTTTTTTTAGAAATAATCATGCTACAAATTTATAAGAAGAGAAGGAGTACTTTTATGAATATTTTAACCATATTTGGAAGTTCCAGAAGAAATGGAAATTCGGAGATTCTTACTGAGCATATGCTGAAGGATATACCTTATACTAAAATTCATTTGTTAAATCAACATATTGTACCGTTCGAAGATAAACGACATTCTTCAGAAGGATTCCCAATTGTTGAGGATGATTTTGAGGATATCCTTCAATCCTTGTTCAGTCATGATGTGTACGTGTTTTCTACCCCATTATATTGGTACGGTATGTCGGGGCAAATGAAGCTCTTTTTTGACCGCTGGTCGCAGTATCTTCGTGATGAAAGGTTTAACTTTAAAGCTGAAATGAGTAAAAAGAAAGCCTATCTTGTGATAACGGGTGGTGGAAACCCTAAAATAGTGGGGTTACCATTAGTTCAACAATTCAAATATATTTTTGACTTTGTCAATATGGAATTTGTTGATTATATCATTGGTGAGGGGAATGCACCTGGGGATATTTTACGGGACGAATCTTCATTAAAAAAAGCATTGTATTTAAATGAAAGTTTAAAAAAGCAGTTGGATAGCTAACTATTGAGACAGAGGAAGTATGTAAGAAAAACTAGTCCTCTGTCTTTTACATCTCATACCAATTGTCTTCTATCCCTCGTATCTTGTTGCTTCAGTTGGAGAAAGCTTCATTGTTTGCCTAACTAAAACGGAAAGACCCTTAACATTTATAATCTACTGTCCGATTGCGCTTTGATTATATAGTCTTCACGATATGCACTCTAATTCGTTCATCATCGTTTTCATAAATGAGCCAGCTTGAGAGCCCTCTTCTAAAGTGGATTCAATCCATTCTATTTCTTTTTGTAATAATGATATTATCGATTGAACGGATAGTTCATGTGTATCGGGCGTTATGTAAGTAAAGATTTTTCTTACTTCATCAAGTTGGGTACTAGGTAACAGTGACTCAAGAGCTTTCAATCCCAATTGAGCTCTTTCAGGTTTATATCGATGTAATAATACTTTTGACAAGTGGGTCATAACTTGATGAAGCATATCCACCGCCCATAAAGCATTTCCCCGCTTATAAGCCTTATTGTATTGAAATAAAAACCATGCTACATCAGTCACATGAACATCAAATTCATTTGGCGACAATAATAAATTTTGAGTGAGTTGAAATGGAGTTAGCAAACCTTTCGGATCATATATTACTTGAAAAAAATCTTTTTCCTTAAAGCTTTTTGGTGTAACAGTAAAAAAATCAACATGGAGTAGGTTATCATATACCACAATTATTTGTGGTGCAATAATAAAAATATCATCAGAAAATAATATATTCCTGTATGCTTCTAAATGTCTTAACCGGTTAGCGAGAAACTCCTTTTCATCGTTTTCATCTACTAAACAATAGAGGTCAACATCGGAGTATTCATCATTTTCTCCTCTTCCCATCGACCCCTTTAAAAAAATGGCTTGAACCATAGGGTCGTCTATTAAACTTTGTGAAATGCTTTTTACTGCCTCGTCTTGTTTCATCTTCGCTCCCCCTATTAAATCTAAATATTAAGCCATTATATTCCATTCAACGCTTTTTTTCAAGAACTCTTAATAAACAAAAAATTCCTTACATCTAGAGAGAACATTTTTTTCATCTCTACTATTCCACTATAAAAAAAGCCAATAAAAAAGGCACCCACCCAATTTATAGGTGGTATGCCCCTTCACATGTTAGAATCTTTAGCTTTCTTTGCTACTTTTAATTGCTTCTTTAAGTAATTCCTTAACTTCTTCTACTGTTTTTCCTTCTGTATCAACGCCTTCTTTTTCAGCACGGTCAAATAATCTTTGCTGACGCTCCGCTGTGACTAACTCTCTAATTTCTTCTGTAGACTTTCCTTCAACGTCTATTCCTAACTCTTCTGCACGCTCTTTTATTTTCGCTTCTTTTTCTTCATCTGAGAATTCATTCCACTTTGCTATAAAGTCTTCTTTATTCATTTTCTTCCCTTTATGCTTAGGGGCTTGTTCTTTTAATAAAGCCTTTACTTCATCAACCGTTTTTCCTTCTGTATCAATACCAGCTTTTTCAGCACGATCAAAGAGCCTTTGTTGACGCTGTTCATTTAGAAGCTCCTTTAACTCTTCGATGGATTTCCCTTCCACTTCAATCCCTAGCTCCTCAGCTTTAGCTTTTACCTTTGTTTCTTTTTCTTCATCTGAGAGTTGGCTCCATTTCTCAGCAAAACGTTCTTCGTTTAGAAATTGTTTAAAACCCTCTTTCTCACCATCAAAATTCGCATAGGCACTTCCTGCGCTTACTCCACCAAATGTAATAGCTCCTGCTAAAGCAAATAAACCTACTTTTTTAATCATGTTTATTCCTCCTTAAATTTTTTCTTGCTATTTTCCTTACACGTTTACTATAAAATGTTTATGTGTCAGTCATAAGTCAAGCTAAAAAGATATTTATACTGAGGAAGTCAAAACGTACTCTTACCTTTCTAGCAACAAGTACTATTAATTCTTTCATAATTTCATGATCGTACAACAAGTACTCAAGAATCATTTCGAGCTATGTAAAATTCATTTCAAAAAACAAAAAAAGCTACTGTTTTTTCAGTAGCTTTCTCACAAACATGGTCTATTCATCGTCTACAATCGAAAAAAACTTATATTGTATGTTCGGTGTATATGCAGTAGAGTCTTCATAATTCCAAAATCGCATACGACTATTGTACGTATGCGCATTGACGAGCGGGGAACCGTACACATCCTTCGCCGTCACAATTGTATTATGATTGGTTCTTCCATCTCCTTCAAAGTCATAACAAATAACATCACCAAGCTGCAATTCTTCTGGTTCATTTACTTCTTTTGCACGTAAGCCAACTGTTGAGGAAGGGAGATACCAGCGAAGTGAATTTGCTACGCTCCAGCTGTAGCTCCAATTATTCCCTCCCATCCACCACCCCTTACTTCGGTTGCCATGCCCTCTCATTGGAGCTCCCCCAGCGTGAAGGCATTGTGAAATAAAATTCGTACAGTCCACCTCGAACTTTTTATAGGCTGGATTATAATCATCCCACCAAAGTTCTGCATATTGAACAGCCTTTAAGCGATCATATCGATAGGTCACTCTTTGATCATCATTTTCTTCTACAATCAACCTAGTATCATCATCACCTTGGTGACCTTCTTTATAGACCTCTTCATCCTTCACTACCTCATTATGGTCTAAAACACTGTATCGTCTTTCCACTTCCTCTTCTAAATATATAAACTGCTTTTGTTTTATTAAGTTTTGAAAGTGAAGGTGATAAGTAATAATGGTATTCTGGCCTCTATTTGTTATATTGTCTACCTTCCCGTTCACTTTAACCTTTAAAATTTCAGCATTTCTTTGGCGAAGTGATTGTTGTTTTCTAGCTAAACGTTCTTCACGGAAATTTCCATTTGGTTTTACCATTTCCGCTATTCGCGATTCAATCTGTTTTATGACAATATCCCTCATGCTCTCGCCTCCTCCATACATTTTATGTAGTAACAGAAGAGAAAAAAACAAAAGACTTAGCAATGGCTAAGTCTTTTAACTTTTTTAAAATTCTCTATAAATATAAACATAAAATGAGAAGGGTAAAGAGTTGAGTGAAAAAATTTTCAAAATAGTACTCTCTTTATTATGTCCCGCCAACAAACGGTGAATGGACATTTAACCCTATTTTTTAGTTTGTTAGAATGCTTATTTCTCAGAAAAGGCAATTTGTAAAGCAATGATAGCAAGGAGACTGCCTTTTATTGCATTCATTCGTTTTGAAATAAAAGAAGAATTTGTTAATACATTGCCTACCTTTTCTGAAAAGATACTTACAATAGTAAAAATCACCAGAGCTTGAATTAAAAAGACGATTCCTAATAACAGTATTTGAAGTGATACAGACCCAACCGACTCGTCTACAAATTGAGGAAACAACGCTAAGAAAAATAGCGACACTTTTGGGTTTAAGATATTCATTAAAATTCCCTTTTTGTATAGAGATCGATAGGCCAATACTTTTTGGTTCCCCATCATTTGATCACTTTCTTTTTCACGGAAAGACATCCAAGCTAAATACAATAAATAGGCAGCACCAGCATACTTCACGATTGCAAATGCAAGCGAGGACTGATAAATAATCGCTGAAATACCTAAGGTAGCAGCGCTTATATGCACAATCAAGCCTGTACATAGTCCTAGAGCTGTTGCAATACCTGCTTTTTTATTTTGTGAAATGCTTTGAGCAATAACAAATAATATATCCGGTCCTGGCATTAATGTTAATAATACCGCCACACCAATAAATGAAAGAACGACAACTAAATCCAACCTATTCAACCCCTCTTATGTTTTTCAGACACTCTTTAAATAGGATAAAATAAAACCTTCAAATTATCATAACACATTTTTGTTCGTATGAATTTTTTCGTTTCTACAGTACCGCCTAAGAATTTCTATGCTTCATTAAAAAAATCCAACCCTTTTTTAATTTCAACTATCACATCTTGATCCGTTTCTTTCTCAAGCGAATGCTTTAATGCAAGAAATGCTTGCTCTCCACCAATCTTCCCTAATGCCCAGGCAGCCGTCCCCCTAATAACAGGTCTCACATCTTTGTTTAATAAACCAATTAAATCTTCAACTGCCGTTTCATCCTTAAAATGAGCAAGTGCTAAAATAGCGTTCCGTTGTATTGGCTTCTTTCCTCTCCAAGAACCCGATACTGGCCCATATTTTTCTTTAAATTCCTTATTTGAAATCGTCAGAAGTGGTTTTAATAATGGTTTTGCTATTTCAGGGTCCGGCTCCATTTCAGGATGAAAATGAAAGTCCTTTCCTTTATTCACTGGACATACTGTTTGACAAGTGTCACAGCCGTACAGACGATTACCAATTTTACTTCGATACTCTTCAGGCAAAAAATCTTTTGTCTGAGTTAAAAATGCAATACAGCGCTTTGAATCTAATTGACCTCCTTGAATTAAAGCACCTGTAGGACATACATCGACACATTTATTACACGTACCACAGCCGTCTTCGATTGGCGCATCAGGTTCAAAGGGTAAATTCGTTATCATGTCACCTAAATATACGTATGAACCAAATTCCGGCGTGATGATTGAGCAATTTTTCCCACTCCAGCCGATTCCTGCTCTTTCTGCTACCGCTCTATCAACTAGTTCACCTGTATCTACCATTGAACGCATCCTTGCATTAGGAACCTTCGAAGAGATAAACGTTTCTAACTTTGCTAATCTGTCCTTTAAAACATCATGATAGTCCTTCCCCCAAGACGCTCGGCAAAAGATTCCTCGTCTCTCACCTTTTTTACTCTGAGGCGCATTTTTCATTTTAGAAGGGTAAGTTAAGGCAATGCTAATAATAGATTTAGGCTCTTCAAATATTAAGGATGGATTTACTCTCTTTTCAATATCTTTTTCTTCAAAGCCAGATTGATAACCCAACTCTTCCTGGCGAATTAAACGATTTTTCATTTCTGTAAATGGATCGGCGGTTGTAAAGCCAATTTTATCGATCCCATTATGTTTGCAAAACTCAATAATCTCTTCTTTTAAAAGCTGATAATTCATCGATGCAACCTCCTTTCACTAAGATGTAATACTCTTGAATTACCCACAACAAATCTATTCATTTAAATTTTTTCTTTCACTATGATAAACTACCCTTATTAGAAATGGCAGGTGGAAACATTGGAAATTACTTTAAATCAAACCCTATGCATGAAAGCCCCTCTAAAGTTCGGAATTATTGAGTATCATAACATAACCGTAAGTGAGTCACCTATGATGCTAAAGGGACGCTTACAATTATTTCAAGAATCTATATACTTTGACGTTGATACGAAACCACTTGAACAAAGGTCAGGCATATCTGAGTGGAGAAATCTGTTTAAAACAATTGGGACCAACCCAAGCCGTTATCGTCCGTCTGTAGAGGCAATGTATAGACGAATTTACAAACAAAATTATTTAAATACTGTACATTCTGCTGTGGATTTAAACAATTTTTTTTCACTGCAATATGAGACACCCATCGGTCTTTATGACTTGGAAAAGATTAATCACTCTGTAACCATCGAAATCGGTACGAAGAATGATACCTTTATAGGACTAAACCGCCGTGAAAATTCATTAGAAAACATGATCATTACAAAAGATAAACTAGGTGCTTTCGGTAGTCCATTTGTTGATTCAGAACGAACAGCAGTCAACACGGATACTACACATGCACTTCAAATTGTTTACCTCCCTCCATCCATCTCCAACGATAGAGGAAAACAGCTTACACATTCTCTTGAGAAGATGTTTACAAATATCCATGGCGGTAATTCCCACTCTTATCTTCTATCATGTGAAGGATGCGAATAGCTCGCATCTTTTTTTGGGCTCTCAAATATTTCAGATGAAAACATCGAGGATCCAATCTTACCTCTCATCTATCCTTTCTAACCAAAGGAGATAGACTATAAAAAATCCGACAACGAAGACCAGATTTATATTAATTGTAATTAAGATAAAGTTTGTAGCAATCACGATTGATGAAAATAGGCATAATATCGCGACCAGGAAAAGACCATACAAAAAAACGCATCATTTCAGCAAGAGCGAAAAATAATACGTTAAATTAATATGTATGGAGCGGGTGAAGGGAATCGAACCCTCATCATCAGCTTGGAAGGCTGAGGTTTTACCACTAAACTACACCCGCATGAATATAACTATCGTAACATAAAATTCATGCATTAACAAGTAAAAACGTTAGGAAAAAAATTAATAGTATCGTGACATTTGAAGACACACTCTATAATTTTATGGAGCGGGTGATGAGAATCGAACTCACATCATCAGCTTGGAAGGCTGAGGTTTTACCACTAAACTACACCCGCAAATTTTATTAAAGTACCGGTGGTCGGGGTCGAACCGACACTCCAGAAGGAACACGATTTTGAGTCGTGCGCGTCTGCCAATTCCGCCACACCGGCATAATATCAGTACTTCGGAGGCTCATGCACCGCGTACGATTTGTATAGTGACGCACCTGAATAGTGCGAACACTAAATAATATATCACCGTAACAATATCCCGTCAATACTTTTCGTAAAAAAAAATTTCCGACCGTAAAATAAGCGAAATCAACAGCGCACTATTTGTGCCGTTTTCCGTATCGAAAAAGCAGATTACTACCTGGAGCTTTTCACTTTTCATTCAACTCGCTAAAATTCCCGAAGGTAAGTCATCGTATCTTTAGACTAGTAAAATAGCCAATAAATCTATCGATGTATTATAATTGAAATAATTAACCGTCGGAAAAAAACATGTTCATTAGAAGGTCGTACTGTGAACGAAAAAGTATCATTTCTCTATGTACCCGACAAATATAAAGTGATTGCAGACGTAATAAAACAAGGCGATAAATACAAGCCGTTAGGTTCATGCGATGGCTGTACCGTTGCAGCAGAATTCACCGACCCACTGTTAGCATATAAAGCAGCGATTCAATACGCTCAGGGGTCAAAGTGAAAATTTTATGCTCGGATTTTAAGTGTGCTTGACGAAGGAAAAAAAGACCGCCATATGACGGTTATATTTTTCGATAATTATCAGCGTAGAATTTATCTAAATTTACTACCGCATCAATTAATTCCTCAGGGTCGTTCCTATTAATCATATAGGTAACTTGAACAAATCGTAGTTTCGTATAAACTTTTCCTTGCTTGGCAGTATACGATAGACCCTTGATGCTCTTTATCATTAACTCATATCTCCGCTTTTGATCAGGGTGATCAGGCATATATTTTTGTAGGGTTTCTTTACACTTTGTTAATAGCTTCAAAAATTCCTTATCTCTATCCACTACAATTCCCCTATGCTCTCTATAATGTTTAACATAAAATTTATTGACTTTCATTACATCATCAATCAACTCTTCCGGATCGTTTCGATCAACCATTTTTACAATTTGAATGTAGAAAAAATGAGTATATACCTTTCCTAGTTTAGCGACATATAAAGGTCATCAATGTCTCTTGTCATAGCTATAAATCGTGGTTTTTCATCTAGGTGGTCTGGGGCATATTTGTTGATTGTTTCTTTACATTTTTCCAATATTTTTATGAATTCTTGGTCTTTATCCACTATAATCACTCCTTAACTCAATAGCACATTTACGCCCTGAGTTCGAAAAATTGCGCGCTAGTTGTCGGCGTCAGACCGCCTGGGCGCGGCGGAGTGGCTTGAGGGGCGAGAACTTTACTCCGTCAACTTCTTTCGTTTCGCTCGAATTAACGTCGATTTGCTGATTCCAGTCATTTCTTCCACTTGTTTATACGAATGTGCATCATGCAACCCTAACGCATGTTTTATCTGTTTCTTCGAATACTTTTTTCCTTCACGAAAATCGTCGCGTTGTTTTGCAATCGCCTTCTCTTCCTGTGTGCTCCACTATAAGGCCCCACTCAAACTCAGCGAAACCGCTCATGACCGTAAATATTGACCGTCGTGTTGGTGTGTTTTCCATTAGTCCCTTATTCAATACGCGCACCCTTACGCCACGATAGAATAGCTCTTAAACAACTGTCAACTCTTTTGACGGTGACCTACCAAAATCAGTGGGAGCGCCAGGAGAAAGACGCTCGAAGAGACACGAACCCTCAACGCGCTATGAACCAACCTAGTCACCGAAAGACAACACGCCATAACCCGGACTTCATACGTGTCTTACAAGTGGCGCCGAGGCTTGTTATACAAGGCGTAGAGCGGTCAAATTGAATGTCGAATGTATTTGTCTAAGTGAATAATTAAACGAAGGAGTGGACGTGTAAATGGCGAACAACTACGAAGCTAAACCCGTTGCAAATTGGAACGTCAATGGCATGCTCGCTTACCTCACCGACGAGCAACTGCCACTAGACCACTCCTCGTCATACACACTACTGTCGTGCCATACACCAGCAGGATAATTGCCATAGAGCTCGAGTGTTATGAAAGAGCTCGGCGTACGATTATAACGAAACGAGCTTGCTGTGAATAACTTGCCGTCTGTCCATGTCGGTCGTAACCAATCGAACTCACGTAATTCCGATTCAATATCGATTTGTAGTTCGTGCATGTTTATTCGCCTTCCCCCCCTATTATTTCAAATTTTTACACAATTACAGCCGAAATGTGTCGAGGGGTATTTTACCAATATAATACTTCTCGCTTAGATTCGTGCAAATATAGCGATTCATTTCCGTTTTTCGCATGTTTTCATCAAAAATATGCATTTAATTATATTTTTCGCCAGCCTGCCTGTCTTAGATCTGCAACTGAATGTGCACGTATGTGCCAACGATTTTCATCCGTATCTAATGAGTGAATCGCTTTTTTATCATCACTAACGACTAATTTTCCCGTTAAACCTAGTTGCGAATTGTTAACTGTGTCGCCGTCTTTCATGTTATTACCTCCTTTCATAATACTTTCGGTTCCTTCATACAGTGTAAAAGTGTCATTTATTCGAAAGTGGGATGATAATATGAGGACATCACAACGAAACAGCTTTTTTCTGGTTGCTATTGTTTTCACCACGCTCTTCTTTTTAGCTATCCTCACCGTAATAGGTATCGTAATCTTTAACGAAAAAACAATCGTTGTGCCAGATGAAGAAGGCACGATATCAGGTGCAGTTGCTATTGCTGAGCCTGGTGATATTATTTTAGTAAAAGCGAAAGAGGATGGTAACCCTTATGAGGAAAACGTTTCTATTAGTACAGAAAACATTAAACTCGTTGGGATTGGGAAAACACAACCGTTTGTAATGGGGGATGAAGCAAACGCGATTACAGTTTTAGATACTACAGGTGTTCTAGTGAAAAATTTTCGAGTTCAAGCCGTAGGAGGATCCGGTGATTCTGGTATTTCGTTAAATAATGCAAACCATAACTTAATTAAAGGAAATACCTCTAATGATAATGATGATTTTGGCATAACCGTATTTGATTCTGACTTTAATATAATAAAAGAAAATATTTTGAATCAAAATGCGTTTGGGATGAACATTACTAATGATTCAGATTCTAATCTCGTTAAAAGAAATGTGCTTAACGACAATAGTGATCTTGGAATTAGCCTATCTGCTAGTTCTAATGAAAATAGTGTTTTTTTTAACATCGCGTTCGGTAATACGTTTGACGACATTCAAGATGCAGACGACAACAACTTCAAAGGGAACGAGTGTGATAACAGTGACCCAGGCGGCCTTTGTAATTAGCATCTTGCTGGGTCTTTTTAAAACTCGAATTGACTTGCCGCTGTCTCACCCGTAGGAAACTCCTTCAAAACGCCGTAATCAAATAGCGCCATCAATTCGAGTGTAAAATCTTCGCCATCATTACGTCCCTTTCAACGCCGAACATGGCGATATAACTCGAGCAATTACGGCTACACTCAGCTGAGTCTGCGAGTTTTCAACGATTTGGCGAAAATACAGTTAATTGCGTGGTTAGATCCGCTCATTCTTCCAACTCCTTTACGTATCCTTTTGCGAGCCACGTTGCCGGTACGGTTTTACGGTACATTTCCCAAAAAGGCTCACCCGCTTAACGATTAGGCTTCTTTTCTTCAGCGACTTCCGTCCATACCCAATGCATTTTCACCATTTTAAATTGACTCATTCGCATCCCCTCGTTTAGATGTATACATTTCCGTCATGATGTTCTTATAGAAAAAAAGTATAGTTTCGGTTGACAATTTACAACTTTACACGTGCCTTTAAATGGTGAGTTTGCATTTCGCACACCAACCAAACAAATTGACATAGACAAATACTTTGGATCATCGGCTTTTCATAGGTTTATCATTTTCGATAGCTTTTCTCTCATTTCGCTCTCACTTTCACGAATTTTTTATACACACATAACCCCTGTTTTATTCTAATCAGCAATATAAGAAGAGTATTTATGAAAGAGTAATATTCTATTTATATTTGCCTAGTTCCAACAAATAGCACTATCGAAACTATTCGAAGTAGTGATAGAACTAAAAATGAAGAAATTCACTATTCAATTGGTAGGCGTTACCGCAAATCAAAGCGGTTCTTTCACCACACCGACACTAATGTAATACAAAAGAGAAAGATCAACGATTAGTCAACAGCACATTTATTCATATAGTACAAGCAGTGCTTGTGTTTCATTCATATAATCTACTAACTGTGATTTTAAGGGGAGGTAAATATTGTGACATTACGAATCGTGCCTACAGATGATTTTCCAACCGTACAAGCTGCCATTGATGACTCTGCCCCTGGCGATAGTATTAAACTATTGGTGGGGACGTTTGATGGGTTTGAGGTTACAGTAGAAAACTTAAAAATCTTTGGTTGCGGGATAGGTCGGACGATTATTTCAGGTCAACCTGCCCAAGGTAATATTGGTGTGGTTGTAAAGGCTAATCGTACAGTATTACAAGGATTTACGGTTCAGGGATTTTTGGATTCTGGTGTTCTAATTGAGTTTACTTATGAAAATAATGTTGTAAAAGAAATCGAATCGAGATTTAATACATTGAGAGGTCTTATTATTTTGGGAGTAAACAATCTCATATTAAACTGTAAGGTAGCAAATAATGCAGATGTCGGTATATTAGCTAGCAGAAACAATTGTATTATGAATTGTAAAATGACAAATAATGATCGAGGTTTTAACGGCGGTATAAATAACATATTAATCCATAACTTGTTCAAGGAATCTGGTTTAACCGGCTGCTTTTTAGGAAACAACAGTATTGCCTTTAGGAATACATTCCTCAATGGTTTAAGAGGTCTTGACGTCAATAGCAATAATATGATTATTGAAAACATGTCATGCAGAAACAGTGAGACTGGAATATTAATCTCTTCTGATGATAATGTTATTGACTCAAACTTAACACGTAATAACAATCTTTCAGGTATCAATGTGATGGAATTTGCAACAAATAACACAATTAGGTTCAACAAGGCATTTAACAATTCGTTATTTGATATTCAAGCTACCCCTCCAGCTAACGAAAACAACACTTTTAACGGCAACAAGTGCGGGAATAGCTTCCCACCAGAACTTTGTACTTAAACGAATCATATTCGTGTCATTTCGACTCACCATAGTAGAGTTTCCTCCCCCTCGTATGTATTTCCCTATTCCAACAAGTAATCTTGTTAACAGCAATATGAACGCCTCAACAATGTTCTTTTTCTCCTCCCTCTTCAACTTATTTGACAGGCCTTGATGGCACGTTTCCTGTATTATTAGAATAATCTTCTTACGTATAATCTCTTAAACAGAAAATATTGATTCAACAAGTTATATTTCTTGATAGGGAAATATCATACTATAGAAGTAGTTGTTAATAATTAAATACAAGAAATTGACCTTTTTTGTAAAGAACAGTATTGATAGCTTTAGTGCAACATAAACCGTAGAAATGAGGGGTACTATGAACTTAACAATTAAGAAAATGGATATTAATTCAGCTAAAACTATCCTAAGTTGGAGATATGAAAAACCATATGATTTTTATAATAATGATATAACTGAAGAAGGAATAAATGAACTGCTTGATGGTTCTTATCAAGCTATCATTGACAAAAATAATAAAATCTTTGGTTACTTATGTATAGGGGAGTCAGCTCAAATCCCGGTTGGACATAAACATGGTGTATATAATGATAAGTATGTAGATATGGGTCTTGGAATGGACCCATATTATGTAGGAAAAGGATACGGGTATGAATTTTGTACATATATAATGAACCACATAAAAGAAAACTCCCCGGGGATCCCTATAAGACTATCAGTTGCAACATTTAACGACAGAGCTATTAATTTATACGAGAAACTAGGATTCATAAAGAAGGACAAGTTCACAACTGACTTTGCAGAGTTCATAACGATGATTAAAGATAATTAACAATACTATTCAATTATCGGAGATTTTAATGAAATTAACCTTAAGCTCAGAGCAGTAAACTCTGAGCTTGTTTGCGTGCTTTTTACTGTGTGATTTAACCTGTAAATTAAAATGTAAACGTAATTTATCTTGTTACTTTAAGTTTTCTCCACAATACCTAAACTACATATCGATAAGAAAGAGGACTTTTTATGTCGATATGACTAAATTGCTCAAATCGAACATAAAAAAACAATACATTCTATGTGTATTGTTGGTTATAAGTATGTATATCGATTTTTAATGCTAAAGTACATTTAAAATCTTATTTGTCTGCTCATTTTGCCATACAGTCAAAATGGAGGCGGCAACCGGATTTGAACCGGTGATAAAGGTTTTGCAGACCTCTGCCTTACCACTTGGCTATGCCGCCATTTAAATTGGAGCGGAAGACGGGATTTGAACCCGCGACCCCCACCTTGGCAAGGTGGTGTTCTACCACTGAACTACTTCCGCAAGCTGGGCTAGCTGGATTCGAACCAACGCATGACGGAGTCAAAGTCCGTTGCCTTACCGCTTGGCTATAGCCCAATAATAGTATATGCCATCTATTTACTTATGTGAATAAAATGGGGCGGCTGATGGGAATCGAACCCACGAATGTCGGAACCACAATCCGATGCGTTAACCACTTCGCCACAGCCGCCATTATTTAATTGGCAGGGGCAGTAGGAATCGAACCCACACCAAAGGTTTTGGAGACCTTCGTTCTACCGTTAAACTATGCCCCTATAAATGGTGGAGGGGGACGGATTCGAACCGCCGAACCCTGAGGGAGCGGATTTACAGTCCGCCGCGTTTAGCCACTTCGCTACCCCTCCACAAATGATCTGGTGCCGGCAAGAGGACTTGAACCCCCAACCTACTGATTACAAGTCAGTTGCTCTACCAGTTGAGCTACACCGGCATGATTTTTAAATGGTGGCTCGGGACGGAATCGAACCGCCGACACATGGATTTTCAGTCCATTGCTCTACCAACTGAGCTACCGAGCCATTTAATCATGACTTTTGTGAATCTAATTATATTATGGCGGTCCGGACGGGACTCGAACCCGCGACCTCCTGCGTGACAGGCAGGCATTCTAACCAACTGAACTACCGGACCAATGTATTGCGGGGGCAGGATTTGAACCTGCGACCTTCGGGTTATGAGCCCGACGAGCTACCAGACTGCTCCACCCCGCGACGATAATAGCGTGAAAATTAATAACTATGTAATTTCATTTTTCAAATATTTTAAGCGATATTTGAAAGTTAAACATTAATGGTGGAGGATGACGGGATCGAACCGCCGACCCTCTGCTTGTAAGGCAGATGCTCTCCCAGCTGAGCTAATCCTCCGTATAATGGTGACCCGTACGGGATTCGAACCCGTGTTACCGCCGTGAAAGGGCGGTGTCTTAACCGCTTGACCAACGGGCCATAATACTCGATGGCGGAGAGCAAGGGATTCGAACCCTTGAGACAGCGGTAACCGTCTACACGATTTCCAATCGTGCTCCTTCGACCTCTCGGACAGCTCTCCAATTGGCTCCGCAGGCAGGATTCGAACCTGCGACCGATCGGTTAACAGCCGATAGCTCTACCACTGAGCTACTGCGGAACATTATGCCTGGCGACGTCCTACTCTCACAGGGGGAAGCCCCCAACTACCATCGGCGCTAAAGAGCTTAACTTCCGTGTTCGGTATGGGAACGGGTGTGACCTCTTTGCTATTGCCACCAGACTTTTTTCAAAGACAAGTATTATTATACAGCTTTTAATATATTTTTCAAGAGTTTTTTTAAATTTTACCCTCAAAACTAGATAAAGATTGATGAAGAGTGAGTAATCACCGTTCTTACGCTGTCCAGCTACAGCTCCTATGTGCTTGTCGCACATGAACAGTCGCTTTCACTTGTTTCTTTTGGTTAAGTCCTCGATCGATTAGTATTCGTCAGCTCCACATGTCACCATGCTTCCACCTCGAACCTATCAACCTGATCATCTTTCAGGGATCTTACTAGCTAATGCTATGGGAAATCT